>CAZJBP010000150.1:0-8426 GCA_964544115.1 uncultured Victivallales bacterium
ATGGGCTCGCCTTGCATTGGAGGGCCGACGGCCTCGGCGGCCGCAGTCCCCGTCCCCGTACCCGTCCCCGTTCACGCCGTGCCGAAGAATTCGCGTACGTGCACGGGTACGCGTACTCGTGCCCGTCCACGACGCGCCCGAGCACGAGGGGCCGGCCTCCCTCCCCGACAACCATCCCGAAATCCAACAAATCCTGTCCTCTTCCCCTGAACCCGGCTCATACTGACTTCTGGCTTCTGCCTCCTGACTCCTGACTTCTGCCCCGGCGACCCGATCCGCGACACATCCCCCGTCAGCCACAGGACCGATTCACCTACCGCAGGCCGCCCGAGGTCGATACCGATACCGATGCCGACCCCGACGCCGAGAGGAATGCGCGCGAGGCCGCCAACCCCAACCGCGGGCCTGACACTACCCATACTGCACTTGCACTGGAACGGGGATGCGCCCTACGCAGCCGGATTGCACTTGATTGTGTCGGAGCGGGAAAGATACCCTCCCCGGTGTCGGTTTTGGAGCGTGAGGTGGGCGGCAACCGTTCACCCTGCGGCGGTTGAAGATGAGCGTGGCGAGCGTGAAAGGCGGCTTTGAGATGAGAGGACAGACGCTGGCAGTCTTGGCGAGTCTTGGAGTGGCGACGGTGATGGCGGCGTCGGCGATGGCGGCCGACATCGTGGTGGAGTCGCCGGAGGAATTGCAGAAGCTCGGCACGGTTTCTGTTAAGTCGAAGGCATCGCTGCTCCACCTGGGCAGCATCGACAGCTTCGACATCACCGATGGCGGCAAGCGCGCCGCCAAGCGTTTGATGGCGGCCGTCGAGGAGAAGGACCTGCTGTTTGCGCGCTCGGCTCAAAGTCTCTACGAGAAGCTGATCCCGGCGGAGAACTTCGGGGGCGAGTATTCGGCGCTGCAGTGGTTCTGCGAGTACCTTTCCTCGACCAACGAGCAGCAGAAGGCGGAGATGCTCAGCGACCCGTTCAACAAGAGCTACTTCGATTTCTTCGCCGACAACGACTACGCCGTGCTGAAGGAATACCTGAACCGCAAGTATCGCATGGAGCGCATCCAGGATGCGGACCCGGAGCAGGGCCAGCGCCGCATGGCGTTTCTCGAGGACTTCATCCTGTTTAACAACCCGCGCCGCGAGACGTGGGAGAAGACGACCAAGATCATCGAGACCGTGAAGCTTCAGAAGGGGGAAACGGTGGCCGACGTCGGCAGCGGGCCGGGATATTACAGCTTCATGTTTTCGCGGCTGGTCGGAGATACCGGCAAGATCTACGCCATCGATCTGAACGAGCAGCATCTGGAGTATATCAACGCTACCGCCAAGAAGCTCGATGTGAAGAACATCGAGACCGTGGCGTCGAAGATGAACGACATCTGCGTCAGCAACCAGGTGGACGTGGCGTTCCTGTGCTCGCTGTACCATATTATCTACTCGACCTCGATCGAGAAGGTGAAGGATGACTTTGTCGCCAGCATCAAGCGGGCCCTGAAGCCCGACGGGCGGCTGGTGATCGTTGACAACGCCTTGATCGAAGACGCGAACCTGCCCTACCACGGTCCGTACATCGCCAAGGAACTGATCGTGGCCCAAATGAAGTACTACGGGTTCGAGCTGACCGGCTACTATCAATTCATCCCTCAGAGATACATCCTCGTGTTCAAACAGACGCCAGCGGCGAAGTAGCCCGCAGTCCGAGCCCCGGGCGCGGCGAATCGCGATTCCCTGGGCCGGTTCGGACGTGAAGTGTTCCGCCGGAGATCGGGCCGTGCGGCTTTTGCCCGCATTGACGCCCTAGTGCGGTTGGCGGTACAATAGCCGATTCGGTAAGGATGGCGCTTATGGCGCCGGGAGAACAGGAATGAAGAACGGTAATCGGGTTTCGTTGCCCGTGGTCGTTTCGCTGGTGGCGTCGCTGGCGGCCTTGGGGGTGAGCGTGGGGGGCTACGTCAGGGGCGGGGGAAGGGCGCCCGGAGGGGGAGGGGCGGCGGTTACCGCCGCCGACCTCGCCCGGCTGGCAGCCTCGGTCGATGGGCTGAAGAATCGTGTCGACGGCATTCGTGCGGCGGTCGAGCTGACCGGGCGGACCGGCGGCGGAGCCGCGGGTGGGGAGGCTGGCGGGACACCGGAGGGGGGCGATGCGGATCGCCTGGCCAAGCTGGAGGGCGTGGTCGAGCGGGCGGGGCTGGACAAGCTGGCCCAGAGCGGGCAGCTCGACCCGGAGTTCCTGGAGTCGATTCACACCGACTACGCCTCCCGCAAGCAGGTGTCCGAGTACCGGGCCAAGATCCTGGCGCGAAACGAGGCCCAGCACCAGGCCGACGCGCAGAAGTTCGACGCCAAGACAGTCAGCCAGCTCTATGACGTGGCCCGCACGCAGGGCCAGGACAGCGACAAGGCGCTGACCGTGCTGATGGAGCAGTTCCCGGAGGCCAACGCCACGGGGATGGCGATAGCCGAGCGGGCTCTCCAGGCGGCCATGCAGGCGGACACGCCGTCGGTCGAGGAATACTACACGGCGCTGGTCAAGAGCGGCGCCTTCGGCGAAGTCGTGACGGACATGGGCATCGAAGCCGTGCCCTCGCTGCAGCATTACCTCATCGGGCAGTACCTGAAAGAGGGGCGCGTGACGGAGGCCGAGACGCTGCTGAACCAGATGTCGACGGGCTACCAGAGCAGCTATGTGGCGGACCGCGGCCGGTCGGGCGAACCGGAGTGGTACCCGGTCGAGACGCTGGTGGAGAACCTCAAGCAGGAAGTGGCCAACGCCAGCGCCGGAGGGGCCGTGGGGGCGACGTCGGGCCGCAGTCCGAACCAGACCGTCACCGCCACGCCCGGCGGACAGACCGGCACGGGCCCCGGGGGTGGGGGCGGAGGCGCGGCGGTGCAACCCGGCTCGTCGGCTTCGGGCGGCGCAGGACGGCCTGGCGGGCGTTGAAATTGGGAAGGGTGGGGGCCATGGACAAGAGGGTCGTGGGTGTCAGCGCAGCCCTTGCGAGCGCAGCCTCGTGGGCTGCGGGCGCCATCCTGTTCGACCGCATCGCCGAGAAGATGAGCTCGACGGCGATGACCCTCGCTAAGAGCGGTGTCGGCGTCGTGCTCCTCGCCGTGGCCTTGCTGGCGGTGGAGGGGCGTCGCTCGGCCAAAGCCGAAGCTTCGCTGCTGACTCGGCTGCGCGGGACGGATCTGCGTTCGCTCTTCCTGCTGGCCGTCAGCGGCGTGCTGGGCATCAGCGTGGCGGACACGTTCTTCTTTGAGGCCCTGCACCTGCTCAGCGCGCATACCGTCGTGGTGCTGATGATGGTCGGCTTCATCCTGACCCCTCTGCTGGCCATGGTCTGCTTGAAGGAGAAGAGCACGCCCGCACGCTGGCTGGGCATTGCGCTGGTGGTCGAGGGAATCGGGGTGGTGGTGGCCACCAGCCCGGAGGTCGAGCCCGGAGCGACGCGCATGGTCGGGCTGGTGTTTGGCCTGCTGTCGGTTGTCAGCATGTCTGTGTCGTTTGTGATCGCGAAGAAGGCCCTAGAGAATCTCTCATCGCTGCAGGGGACGTTCGTGCGCATGGCCGTCGGGTTCCTCGGCATACTGGCCCTCGGGCTGGTCCGCGGCGGTCTGGGGGATTGGATGGAGCCTTTCCGTGACCCTGAATTCGTGGTGTTCTTTCTCGTCGCCGTGTTCATTGTCACGTTCGGCGGGTTCTGGTTTACTCATGCGGCCATTAAGTATGTGGATCTGACCATTGCGAACACGCTGATGGCGACCGAGCCGCTTTTCGTTCTGCTGCTCGGGGTGGTGGTCTTCAGACGCGGCGTCACGCTGCTCGGGTTTCTGGGCAGCCTCGTGGCGATCCAGGGCGTTGCGGTCCTGCTGCGGGCCCTGTCGACGGACCGACCCGACTTGAAACTTCCAGCAGCCGGCGAGCCGACAGGTTGAGGGTGGAATGACAGACGGTAACAAGCAGGTAGTGACAGCCCTGATGGGCGGAGATGCGACGCCGGCGACGCTGAAGGCGGCGCTGCAGTTGCGCGGCGGGGACCAGGAATCGCTCTTCGCGGCGGCGCGGGAGCGGCGGGATGCGGCGTTTCCTGCGCGGCAGGTCGAGATGCGCAGCGTCATCGAGATCTCCAACATCTGCTTCCAGCGCTGCAAATACTGCGCCATCGGCGGCAAGGAGCGCAATCGGGCGTACACGATTGGCATCGACGAGTTTGTCGAGCGGGCGCAGGTCGTCTACGACCGCGGCCGGCGCGTGCTGCTGGTGCAGTCCGGCGAGAACGATGCGCAGACCTTCGTGGATCACGTCACCTCGGCGGTAGGCGAGCTGCGCCAGCGCCTCCCCGAAATGGTCGTCGTGCTGTGCCTGGGCAACATGTCCCGCGATCAGTATCGCCAGTTGCACGACGCGGGGGCGCGGCGGTACATCCTTAAGTTTGAAACATCCAACGAGCGGCTCTACGCCTCTCTCAAGCCGCGTGACACGCTGGCCCGCCGGCTCCAGTGCCTGGAAACGCTGGTCGAACTGGGCTTCGACGTCGGGAGCGGAAACATGGTCGGCCTGCCGGGGCAGACGCTGGACGACATGGTCGAGGACCTCGTCATGATGGGCCGCTTCAAGCTGGCCATGTCCAGCTGCACCCCCTTTATTCCGGGCGAACAGTCCGCGCTGAAGGACGAACCGATGGGGGACGTTCACCTGGCGCTCAACACCATGGCGATCGCCCGCATTCTCTACCCCGACCGGCTGATCCCCACGACCAGTTCGCTGGAGAGGGCCCTGCCGAAGGGGCAGTTCGTCGGGCTGATGGCGGGCGCGAACACGGTGACGATCCACGACGGTACCCCCGCCGACCAGAAGGACTTGTTTCCCATCTACTCGTCCCACCGGTTCGCGCCGGGAGAGGCACACTTGCGGGACGTCGTCAGGCAGGCGGGATTGACCTTTGCGGAAGGAGCATTGCGATGAAGGCGGGACACCTCCAGGAACGGGTGGCCGCGGCTCAGCGCCGCGTGGTGGATTTCAAGCGACTTGTCGAAGCGGGTCTGCTGGAGAAGTCCGGCGACTTCTTTGCCTCCGTGCACTACCCGCCGATCACCATGTACCCGCCGATCACCGAGGAGGAGATGTTCAAGGGCTACACTGTGCCTGAGGATGGCAAGTTCGACGTGTATGCCCACATTCCCTTCTGCCACCGCCAGTGCCTGTTCTGCCATTACCCGGGGAAGTTCGGCGAGAAACAGGGTGCCGAGAAGGAGAAGTATCTTTCATATTTCGAGCGCGAGATGGACCTGTATATGCGCCGTCTCGGAGTCGACAAGATCAAGGTGCGTTCGATCCTGGTCGGCGGAGGCACGCCGACGTTCCTCACGCCCGGGCAGCTGCGCCGGTTTCTGGAGTTCTTCACGCGCCGGCTGGACCTGTCGAGCATCCGGCAGTTCAACTACGACGTCGATCCGGCCACTCTGGTCGGCCCCGAAGGCATGGAGCGGCTTCACATCATGCGGGACTTCGGGGTGGATCGGCTGACCATCGGCGTGCAGTCGCTGGACGCGGAGATCCTGAGCCTCATGAACCGGCCGCACGACCTTCAGCAGGTCTTCGAGTCGATCGAGAATTCGCGCAAGCTCGGCTACCAGCTCAACATCGAGTTCATCTTCGGCCACCCCGGGGAGACGATCGAGAACTGGGTCGACGTCATGGAGCAGGCCGTGAAGCTCGACGTCGATGAGATCCAGCTCTACCGGCTGAAGGTTGCCGCCTACGGCGACAAGCAGGGGGCCATCAAGAAGTTCAAGCACATTCACCCCGATCGCGTTCCGACGGTCGATGAAACGCTGCTGATGAAGCAGCTGGCGATCGACATCCTGAACGAGCACGGCTACACGGAGAACCTGCGCCGCGTGTTCTCAAAGCAGCGGCGGCATTTCTCCGTGTACGCTCACAACCAGTGCTGCCTGCTCCGCGACGAGATCGGGCTCGGCCTGACCGCGTTCAGCAGCCTGCGCAACCGCTTTGTGCTCAATACGCAGTTCTTCGAGGAGTACTACGACCGCATCGACAAGGGGCAGCTTCCGCTGAACCGCGGCCTGGTGCGCAGCCGTGAGGATCAGATCCGCTGGTCGATCGTGCTGCCGCTGAAGAACCGCGAAGTGCGGAAGAATGTCTTCAAGGCATCGACCGGGGTCGATTTCAACAGCGTGTTCCGGCCGAAGATCGAGAAGCTGAAGGCCCTCGGCCTGGTGGAGGAGGATGAGCGCGCAATGTGGCTGACCCCGCTGGGCGCTTTCTTTGCGGATGAGGTGGTGGAGCAGTTTCACGATCCGAAGTACTGCCCCTTTCCCCGCGAGTCCTACCTGCCCGGGCCCCTCAATCCCTACGACAACACGGATCCCTATGCGGGCGGTTGAGAGCGGACGCGGGGCGCGGCCGGGAATGCTGGCGATGGTCCCTGACGGCGCCGGGTAAAGGCGCTTCGGGCATAGAAGGAGGTGCGGTGATGAAGAAGGGTCTTACAGAGGTGTCGCGGGTGTGTGGCGTCGTGGCCGCCGTCTTGGGCGCCGCGGTTGTAGCCGGCTGCGTGCTGCCGCCGCCGGACGGTGGCGGAGCGGTGGTGGGTGGCTGCGATCCGGTCGTTGCTCCCGGCCCGGGGCCGCTCCTGGTTGTGCCGATTGGCGGACCTGGCCCCGTGGGGCCCGGGCCCGGTGGACCGGGACCGATGGGCCCTGGACCTGGCGGGCCGGGACCGATGGGTCCTGGGCCTGGTCCCCACTAGAGCAGCTCAGCGGTGTCGCCGTAAGTTGGGACCGCCGCGTTCCAAGATCGGCGCTCACGCAACAGCGTTGCGAAGGCGTTGGCGATCTCAGGCTCCCCGTGGGTGACGAAGACCTTGCGTGGCGTTCCGGCTCCGGCCAGCCACCGCAGAAGCTCGTCGCGGTCTGCATGTGCCGAGAACCCGTGAATGCGCTGCACCTGGGCCCTGACCGTGTGCATCCGGCCCAGGATGCGCACTTCAGGAGCACGGTCGAGGATCTGCCGCCCCAGCGTCCCGAAGGCTTGGTACCCCACGAACAGTATCGTGCTCTCGGGCCGCCCGATGTTGGCCGCCAGATGGTGCTTGATGCGGCCGCCGGTGCACATGCCGGATCCGGCGATGACGATCACGGTGCCGCGGATATGGTTGATGGCCTTCGACTCGTCGACGGTGCGGCTCAGGTGGAGCTGCGGGAAGTCGCACGGGTGGTCGCCTCGCTGCAGGCGGGCGCGGGTCTCCCCGTCGAAGAGCTCCGGACGCTTGCGGAAGATTTCGGTCACCTTCACCGCCATGGGGCTGTCCAGGAAGACGGCCACGTGGGGGATGCGGTCCTGCCTCAGCAGCAGGCTCATGTGGTAAAGCAACTCCTGTGCTCGCTCGACGGCAAAGCTCGGGATGATGAGGTTCCCCCCGGCCGTGCGCGTGTCGTTAATCACCCGGGCCAGTTCGACGGGGATGGAGTCCATGCTTTCGTGCACCTGATCGCCGTAGGTGGATTCGACCACGATGTAGTCCACGGCAGGCGCGGGTTCCGGGTCGCGGAGAATAGGCGCGTTCCACCGGCCGAGATCTCCGGAAAACAGCACGGTGCGCTCTTCGCCTCCTGAAGCGAGGTGCAGGCGGATAGAGCCGGAGCCGAGGATGTGCCCGGCATCCTGGTAAACGGCGTCGATCCCCGGAGCGGCCGTGAAACGCTGGCCGTACTCAATGGCTCTGAGCTGCGGCAGCGCGGCCTCGGCTTCGGCGACGGTATAGAGCGGGACGACGGGCTGCGGGGGCTCCCGCCCCTGCTCGGCGTGCCGCCGGCGCTTTTGCTCCGCATCCTCCTCCTGGAGGCGCGCGGAATCGAGGATCACCAGCCGGGCGATGTCGACCGTGGCCGCCGTGGCGTAGATGGGGCCCGTGAAGCCCTCGCGCACCAGCTTCGGGATCAGGCCGCAGTGGTCGAGGTGCCCGTGGGTCAGCAGGACCGCGTCGATGGACGAGGGCGGCACCCGGAAGGGCGCCCAATTGCGCGCCTTCAGGTCGCGTTCCTGGTACAGGCCGCAGTCAACCAGGACACGCCGCCCGCCGCATTCGACGAAGTAGCAGGATCCGGTCACGTTGCGCGCAGCGCCGAAGAACCCGATTCGTGCGTCCATGGTGACACCCCCTCTTTGCCGTATCCTCCGCCATCCGGGTGGGAAAAGGCAAGAGCCGCGACAGGGCTGGCGGGCGCATTCCCGTTTCAGTGCAAGTGCAGTAGGGGTAGTGCCAGGCCCGCGGTCGGTGCTGGCGGCCTCGCGCGTATTCCTCTCGGCGTCGGGGTCGGCATCGGTATCGGTATCGACCTCGGGCGGCCTGCGGTAGGTGAATCGGTCCTGTGGCTGACGGGGGATGTGTCGCGGATC
>CAZJBP010000151.1:0-8321 GCA_964544115.1 uncultured Victivallales bacterium
TTTCGACATCAAGGGTTTTCTGTCGAAGGCGGCGGTGGACGGCCGGTTGTAGACTGTTCCATTGCAAGACGTATGGGTGAAGGGCATCGCTAGTGTGAGGTTTTCCAACAAGTTGGGGCAAAACCGGCGTTAAACGAGTACGGACGGATTGCTGCCGCGACATGGTGTGGCGATCTCTCCGGGGTCTATTCAAGTAAAGGAGGAAGAACAGTGTACTGGGATGGCATCAGCCCGCTGAGGGCATTCTACCGTCAACCGACACTGGCACGGTATTTCTTCATCAATAGCGCCATCCGCGTGTTGTGGCACCGCGTGACGGGTAGAAAGCTCAGATTGAAACGTTACGCCGGGAGAATCGTGCACAGCATTGAGGAAGCAAATAGATTGATGACGGCCAGCATCGGAACTTCCGCGCCTTTCATGGCCGGCCGCTTTGGATCAAGCGAATTGACTGTTGTGACGCGTGCCTTGTTGCAGCATCTGGGTTTGCTGCGAGGGCAGAGTCTGGAGTTCTTGCAGCGGGCGGCGATGTGCAATGGCCTGTTTCCGGTGTCAGAGGAAACGGGCAGTCGATTCATGGAAGTGATGCTGGAAAGCATGGCACAACTCGATCTCCTGGGGGCATGGCGGATGGTAATGGAGGACTACTACATTCGCTACTACACGCGTTCTGACGTCTTCCTCACACATCGCCACATGTTCGATTTTTGGCTGTCTGACGTGCCGTTTACGGCATCCCTGAAAGGGAAGAGGGTGTTGGTGATTCACCCTTTTGAACGCTCGATACGGGCTCAGTACCAACGGCGCGAGACCTTGTTCGAGAACGAGCAGATACTGCCGGACTTCGATCTCAAGACGCTGAAGGCGGTGCAGAGCATCGCGGGAAGTAGTTGCCGCCACAAGACCTGGTTCGACGCCCTGGACGCTATGTACGATGATGCCATGGCCATTGACTTTGACGTGGCGATTCTGGGCTGCGGTGCATACGGCTTTCCACTTGCGGCGCGGCTGAAGAAAGCCGGCAAGACCGCGATTCACATGGGAGGCGTAACGCAGGTTCTGTTTGGCATCAAGGGCAAGCGGTGGGACGAGGATCCGTTGGCGCGGAAGTTGTACAACTCGAACTGGATTCGGCCGCACGAGAGCGAAATACCGGCAAGGAGTCACGTTGTGGAAGGCGGATGCTACTGGTGAAGACCGCGGAAAGGGATGCCTATTGGGACACGGTCAAAGGGCTCGCCATCCTTGGGGTGGTGTCGGTTCATTGTATCGGGTCGACTCAAGAAGGGTGTCTGCTGCAGCTCGTTCGCCAGCTCGTCTGCTGTTCGGTGTTCATCTTCTTCTTCGTGTCGGCCTTCTTTCTTCCGGTTGATCGATGGCAGACGCGGGAGGATACTGCCCTGTTTGTCAGGAGGCGGCTGGGCAGGATCTTGCCGCCCTATATTCTGTGGAGTCTGGTGACCGTGGCCTTGTTCAGCCCCTCGCATCTCACATCCCCCGGGGTGTTGGTCTTTCGGGATTTGCTCCTGGGATATGGGATAGGGGTGGGCTATTTCGTGGTGGTTCTTCTCCAGCTTACGCTGCTCTCTCCGCTGCTGGCTGCGGCGTTCCGGCGCCATCCGCACGGGACGCTGATCATAAGCCTGGCTGTGAATGCCGGCGCACTGGGCTGGTTCTATGCGGTGGCGAACGGACGTTTGCCGAATTTCGGGCTCGCCGTTCCTGTGCCTATGCCGGCGATTCTCTTTCCCTGCTGGCTCTTTCCGTTCGCGCTGGGCATGTATTGCGCCCAGGCGCGCACGAGCATTCGAGCTTTCTTTGCGCCCGGCGAGCGTAAGATATTGCTCGGCGCCGTCTGTGCTGTCGCGATTGTATTCCTGTTGCTGGAAGCGTATGGCTGGCGTGAGGTCCGGGCCATCGCACTCTCGCAGCTTCGGTTCTCTGCCTTCTTCTTTGCGTCTGCAGTCTCTCTTGCATCGGTTGCCTTGCATCGGAGGCTGAAGCCCAACATTCTGTCCGTGCTGGGGCAAGGCTCGTTTCTGATCTACCTGACGCACATGAGGCTCTTTGCGTTCTACAACCTGTTACCTTTCCAAGCCTCGCCGTTCGTGCGGTATCTGATCATTCTTGTCACTCTGAGTGTGCTGTACTATGCAGGCCTGGTCGTCAGCCGGCGTATCGTGCCGCGTCGGCTGGCGGAGTTGCTGGGTGTTGCGTGAGAAGAGAGGCGATCAACATCACTTCGCCGGAGCAGTGTTGCGGCTGCGGCGCCTGCGCTGCGGCCTGTCCACGCAACTGCATTGCGATGGTTCCAGACACGGAAGGGTTCCTGACGCCGGTGGTAGAAGCCTCGTGTTGCGTACAGTGCGGACGTTGCAGCGATGTCTGTCCGCACTACGGATATCGTCAGCCGTCTGACCGGACGGTTCCTCCCCGCGCGTTGGCGGCGTGGCATCTGGATGCCGACATCCGAGGCAGAAGTTCGTCCGGCGGTGCGTTTACGGCGCTGGCTGGTGCCATCATGGAACAGGGTGGCGCTGTAATCGGGGCGGCTCTCGACGCGGATTGGGTCTGCAGGCACGCCATGGTCGAAGGAGCAGACAGCCTTGATTGCCTTCGTGGCTCGAAGTACGTGCAAAGCGGAATACCGATCGCAGTGTTTCGGGCGGTTGCCGATCGGCTTGAGGGCGGGCGACCGACGATGTTCAGCGGCACCCCATGCCAGATTGCCGGCCTGCGTAACTTTCTTGGTCGGGAATATCGGCACCTTTACTGCTGTGACTTGGTGTGCCACGGCGTGCCGTCGCCGGAGTGGCTTCGTCGCTACGTCTCAGCGATGCAAAGGCGCGAAGCCCGCCTGACAAAGCTTTCCTTCAGGGATAAGCTACGAGGCTGGAAGCGGTTTGGCGTCCGGCTGGAATGGGGGGACGGTCGCACCCGTCACGAGACACTTCAACAGAATGTCTATATGTCCGCGTTCTTGAAGAGCAACTGCCTTCGCGAAGCGTGTTATACGTGTCCATTTGCAACCACGAAAAGGCCGGGGGATGTGACGTTGGCCGACTATTGGAAAGTGAAGGCCCGGTATCCGGAATACGACACGGACGACAGGGGAACCTCGCTGGTCCTCGTGAATACATCCAAGGGCGCGGCATGGCTCGATCAATGCCGTCAGACGCTCTTCATGGGGGATGCGGATTTGGCTCAGGCGGTATCGGGTAACGCGGTGCTGTCCCGCCCGGTTGAACGACCGAGGGAACGCGATACGTTCTATCGGGATATGCTCGACATGAGCGTGTCTCGTCTTCGGCACAAGTACCGTCTCTATCCCTCTCCATTCTGGCGGAAGATACTTGGCCGATGCAGGCGCCGTCTTGTGCGGTTGATGGAGACGCATTCGTGAAGGCATCCACACGTGTGGTCGTCAATACGGTTGCGACCTACGGGCGATCCGTGGTCGGGGTCGGATTGGCCATATTCAGCAGCCGATGGATCCTGCAAGCCTTGGGCGCGTCGGACTTCGGCCTGTTTCAGGTCGTCGGGTCGCTCATCGTCTTCCTCACCTTCTTGAATGGCGTGATGGCAGCCAGTGCGACGCGGCACTTGGCATTCGCAGTCGGAGGGGGCGACGCGAATGACGTCAATCGGTGGTTCAATACGTCGCTCAGCATCCACTGGATACTCCCCGCCGGTCTCATTGCAGTCGGTTGGCCGATCATGGAGCACGTGATCCGGCACGTTCTGGCGATTCCGGCAGATCGTGTCGGGGTCTGCCTGACCGTGTTCCGGCTTTCCCTCATTAGCGCGTTCATCAGCATGGCCTCGATTCCGTTCGTTGCCATGTTCACCGCCCGGCAGAGGATCGCGGAATTGTCGATGTGGGATCTGCTGCAGGCTGCCCTGGCTTTCGTGTTGGCCTGGATCTTGACGATTGCTGCGATGGACCGGTTGCTGTTGTACGCGGCTGGCATCGTGACGATCCAGGTGATCATCTGCGCCGTGAAGACCGCACGAGCGCTGGCGCTGTTCCCCGAATGCCGTATTCGAGTGCGGGAGGGGTTCGATATCGCCAAGCTGAAAGAACTGACACACTTTGCCGCGTGGAATCTGTTCGGCAGCACAAGTTGGACACTGCGGAATTACGGTTCGGCAATTCTTCTCAATGTGTACTTCGGCCCGACTTCCAACGCAGCCTTCGGCATTGCGCGTCTGCTGTCGCAGCAAACGAACCAGCTTTCGACGGCCATGATGACAGCCCTGGTTCCCGAGCTGACGTCCCGGGAGGGCCGCGGAGAGCGCGCGGGTATGCTATCGCTGTCGCATTTCTCCAGCAAGGCCGGCTACCTGCTGGTCATGCTGTTCGCGCTGCCCTTGGTCCTGGAGATGGACTATGTGCTGCAGTTGTGGCTGAGGGAACCGCCGCCGGGTGCCGCAGGCCTCTGCCGTCTGCTGCTCGTCGCCATCTTGATCGATCGCCTCACAGGCGGTTACACGCTGGGCATTCAGGCCAGAGGCAGGATTGCCGGCTACCAGGCGACGGTTGGTGGGGCTCTTCTCTTGAGCCTGCCGTTGGCCTGGGGGTTTTTCCGCCTCGGGTTCTCCGAGAACGGTCTGGCGCTGGCATTCATACTGACCACGGTTCTTGCGACACTGGGACGCGTCTTCTGGATGCACAGGCTGTTCGCTGAACCGCCGAGGATCTGGCTGCTCCGGGTTCTGACACCGTGCATGGCTGTATCCGTTGCAGCCGGAGGCGCTGGAATGCTGCCCGTTCTTCTGCTTCCCGCGTCATGGATACGGGTGATTGCGACCACGGCCGCGAGTCTGCTGGCCGCCGGGTCTGTGCTCTGGCTGGCGGCGCTGACGGCCAACGAAAAGGTGTTCGTGAGACGCGCAGTGGACGCAGTGTGGCAGAAATCCAAGCTGGGCTATCCGTTCAGACGGATGGCGTCACCCCGCCCATGAATATCGGCATCGTGACGTTCCACCGTGCGTGCAACTATGGCGCCATGTTGCAGGCATTTGCCCTGCGGACCGTGCTTCGAAAGCGCGGACACGAATCGTTCTTCGTCGAGCACACGTTCGGTCGACCGCCAGCCGGCGCGAGGTGTTTGTTCGGTCGGACGCCGGGCGACATGCTGCGGCGTTGGGCGATCCTTCGACGTAGCCTCGCCTTTGCGAAGTTCCAGCGCCGGCACTTGGGGCTTTCGAGGGAGGGGGCGGTGACTACGCAGAGTCTGGCTGCCGACGCCTATGTCTGCGGCAGCGACCAGGTGTGGAACCCGAACTACCTGCGGCAGCCGAAGGATGAGAATATGTTCTTTCTGAGTTTCGGGCCGGCACGGGCGCGGCGGATTGCCTATGCGGCAAGTCTGGGTGTTCGTGAATTGCCGGTGGAGTGGCAGGCGCGCGTGGCCGCGCACCTGCAACGGTTCAGCCACATTGGAGTGCGGGAAGAAGACGCGGTCGGCCTGCTGGCGCCATTGGCTGGTGGTCGCCGGGTCGAGTGGGTGCCTGATCCCACCCTCCTACTTGGCGCAGAAGACTACCGCCGCCTTCTGGGAATCCGCACGGCAGGTTGCCGCGGGATCTTTTCCTATACGCTGGACAAGACCGTGTCAACGCTGGTTGTACGCACGCGCAACCGAATCGCGCAGGGTTTGGCAGCACCGCTCGTTGAGAGTTACGCACGCGATCCTTGGGAGATCCTCGTTCGCGGCGTCCCAACCCCCTGTCAATGGCTGAATGCCCTGGCGGCCTCGCGATTTGTGGTGACGAACTCGTTTCACGGGATGGTGTTTGCCGTAATCTTCCAGAGGCCCTTTGTCGTGTTGCCGGTCGGGGAGGCGAACGGAGGAATGAACAGCCGGATTACTTCATTGCTGGGGCGATTGGGGCTGCGAGAGCGGTTTGTGACCGACTTTGATCCGGCCTCGATTGATGCGCTGTGCCGCAAAACGATCGACTGGGGACAGACGTTGTTGGCGGTACGGGAATTTGCCGCGGAGGGTGAGGCATTCCTTTCGCGGGCGCTGAACGATGCCGTGTCGGCGGGAACGTTGTCCGAAGGGAAAGCCGATCATGAGTAGATCGTTGAACACGACCAACGTGCCGGTACTGTTGACCATCTTCAATCGGCCGGACAAGACTCGGGAAGCTATCGAGGCATTGCGTGCGGCGGGGCCTCGGCAGGTCTTTGTTGCCGCCGATGGACCGCGCGTCGAGCGTCCCGAGGATGCAGAACGCTGTGCCCGTACACGGGAAGAGGTGTCCCGCATGGACTGGCCCGACCAAGTGCATACGCTGTTTCGTCCGACCAATCTGGGGTGTGATCCGGCTGTGGCGGGGGCAATCAAATGGTTCTTCGAGCACGTGGAGTGCGGGGTTATCATAGAAGACGATTGCATTCTGCATCCGGACTACTTCCGGTTCGCAGAGGAACTGTTTGAGCGCTTTGCGGACGACAAGCGGATCATGCAGATCTCAGCCATGTCGCCGTATCCGCCGCGGACACACTCCTGCGATTATCATTTTTCGCGCATGTTTCGTTGTTGGGGCTGGGGGACATGGCGCCGGGCTTGGGCGCTGTATTCCGAACAGGTCGATCGCTACGACGGTGAGATTGAGGCAATCTTGCGCGCGACCTACCCCCGGTATCGGGACTTTCTTGTGCGCTTGCGGCACTATCGGACGCTGCGGCGGGGAGGGGCCGAGAACTGGGATCTGTATTGGAATCTTGCCTGCTATGCCAACCATGGTCTTGCCGTTGTTCCCGAGCGGAATCTCGCCAGAAACAGCGGATTCGGCCCCGACAGCACGCACACCCGCACCAGCAAAGGTCCAATGGCCGATCTGCAGTTTGAACCGATGCGTTTCCCGTTGCGGCATCCGTCGTTGGTCTACGCCGACACTGCGAGGGAAGAGCAACTCATGCGGGAGATGCGCCGGAGTATCAGCATCAAGGGGCGGCTGTTTCACTTCTGGCAGGATTGCGCAATGCACTTCAGTCGGCAAAGAAGGATGCCGCAATAATGCGTGCGCGAGCGCATCCTTCGAGTCATGCTCCCCTTGCAAGGAGAAGGGTCTGGCCGAGAAATGTTTGGGCGTTTCCACATAGGGGTGTCCCGCGCGCCGACCCTTCAATTCAGATCCTCTTTCTGCTGATCTTCGGCTACCTGTTTGCGCAATACTTCCTGCCGAAGACGACCACGAAATTCTTGTTGATTCCCATCTACTTTCTACCTGTCTACCAAGTGTTCATGGTATCCGCGGCGTGGCGTCCTGCCTCGGCCAGGACACAGACCTCAGCGGGACGGGGTCGCGTTCTGTTGTTCGTGCTGATCATGCTGTCTCTCTTTGCTCAGGGCATGCTCCGTGGGGAATGGGTCTTGTTGATGACGCTGGCCGGGCCGCTGGTCTTCCTCTTCTATATTGACCGTGTCGCGTCCGATCAAGCTACGGTCCGGAGTTCTTCGGTGGCGCCCATGCTGTTTGTCCTGGGTTCTTCTGCCCTGTTCGCCCTTCGCGGTACGGCACCGACTCCTTCGGTTCTGCGCGAGTATTTCCATAACCCGAACATGGTTGGCATTCTGAGCCTGAACCTCAGCTATTTGCTCATCCTATATGCTATGCTTCTGAAGCGGGGCACCGGCCGGCTTCTTTGCGTCGCCTTGGCCTTGTCGCTGATTCCGTTGCTGATCGCCACGCAAAACCGGGGAAGCATCTTCAGCCTGGTTTTGTGCGTGGGCGCGTTCGCGGCGTCGTATTCACGGAGACGCGTGCCTGCCATCGTGGTGGTGGGGTTTCTCCTGCTGCCGGTTTTGATCCCGTTCCTTCACGGCTCGGTGCTTTCGTATTTCAACGAGGATGCGGTTGTGTTTGGCAAGCCGGTGCAATCGGGGCGCACCAACATCTGGGCGAATCAGCTCGAAGAGATATCCGGAAGCTTGTTTGCGTTGCATCGGCTGTCCGTTGGCGGGTTGAATATGTTCTTGGCGGGATTGAGGGGATACGGTTTGCTAGGCTACTTTGCCTACACACTGTTCGTGCTGTCTCTCTGTCTGCAGATCAGTGTGCGATTGGTTCATCCCGCCGCCCTGTTTGCATTTTGCGCCTTTCTTTCAATCTTCTTTCAGCAGTCGTTTGAGAACACCCTCGTGACTGGGGGGTTCCTGACGGAATTCCTCAGTTACTACCTTCTGTACGTGGCGGCAGCGTTCTCTGGAGAGCCGGTTATGCAACGCCGGGAGGCGTCATGAAGGTCTTGTGGTTCTGCAATTGTCCGATGCGCGACGAGGCCGACACGGGCAGCGGCACCTGGC
>CAZJBP010000152.1:0-8317 GCA_964544115.1 uncultured Victivallales bacterium
GCGCTGTTCTTCAGCATGTTGACGCGTATGGAGCGCGCCCTCGTGGGTGCGAACTCGTGGATGCGGCCCTGGTCCGTCTCGATCTTGGTGTTGCCACTGGCGTCAACCACCTGGGTCAGGCTGTTCGTGTCCATGCCCACGGAGATCGTGTACTGGTAGGAACGGTTGCCGTCCCAGTAGGGGAAGACGCGGATGCTTCCGAGCTCAACTTCCTTCTGCAGATCCACCTGCCACCACTGAGGGGCCGGAATCGTACCCCAGTACTTGCCGAGATCGACCCAGCCGTCCACGGCGGCGTCGGCGTTCTCGCCCTTCGAGTTGGTGGTCGGCTTGCCCGTGGTCAGGTTCTGTTCGAAGCCCTTCCAGTAGTACTTGGGAGCAAACGTGTAGCCGCCGACGAGTTCGCCGTCCTTGTCGAACATCGCCGCGCGCAGGCGCAGGGCGCCGGACAGCTTCAGCGGCTCGGTGTACTGCGCCGACTTGACGTTCGGCTCGGATCCGTCCGTCGTGTAGTGGATCGTGCAGCCCGCCGGCAGGTCGGCTTCCAGCTTGACGGTCAGCGTGTCCTGGTACTCAAAGCCCTGGAAGCCCGACGGTGCGTTGGTGATCGTGCCTTCGGCCTTGATCTGGACCGGCGCGGCAATCTTGCGCATGCGCTCGATGCAGACCTTTTCGCGAGCCTTCAGCTCGTTCACGTCAGCCGTGGCCGTGCTGTCCACCGCCCACGTGCCTTCCTGGCGGAATGCGCTCTCGTAGACGCAGCCGTTCACGTAGCTTTCCGCGCTCTGTTCCCAGGCCACGCGAAGGCCGCCCAGCACGCTGTCTCCGCGCTTGAGCATTTCGTTGTTGCAGCTGTAGATGTTCCACTTCTCCGCGGGGCCCTTGATTTCCCACGGGACCGTGATGATCGTCATGCCCTTGTCCAGCGCATCCTGTGCGCCGATGTACCAGGCGTAGGCGATGACGTCCGTCATATCAGACTCCTGCGGCATTCCCGAGCAGCTGATGCCCCAGTAGAGCGTCTTCTTGCCATTCTTCTTCACGAACTCGTTCATCCGCAGCACATGCTGTTTGCAGAGGGCTTCCATGCCGCCGTGTTCGAGGTCGGGCATGTTGTGGTCCTTGAGGTACTGGGCCACGTGCGGGGCGTCCTTCAGGCGATCGCGCTCGACCTCATCGCCGCCGATGTGAAAGAAGGGCGAGCTCTTGAAGACGCTGCAGATGTCGTTGACGATCTCTTCCAGGTTCGGGTAGATGTCGTCGTTGGCGATGTCCATCATCCGGTACTTGCAATCGCCCAGGGCGGTGCCCAGCGCGGCCTGGTAGGAACCGCAGTGCCCGGGGGTCTCGATCTCCGGCACCAGCGTTACGCCGCGGGCATCGGCAAAGGCGACCAGTTTGATGAGCTCCTCGCGGTCCCAGACCCTGCCGGGGTCGCCGTTGTTGATCGCGCCGTTGAATTTGCCGGCCTCGGGGAACTTGCGCAGGGGGAACATCAGGGCGCTCTCGTCGGCCATGTGGAGGTGCAGGTAGCGCACCTTCCAGAAACGGCACGAAACCACGAAGCTCTTGAGCGCGTGAATCGGCACGTCCTGACGGGCGCAGTCGAGCATGAAGCCGGTGTAGTCGGCAAAGGGCCAGTCCTTGATTTTCATCTTGGGCAAGGCGGCCTTGCCGTCCTTGACCGTCAGGGTCTGCAGCAGCGTCGCCGTGCCTTCGCAGACGGCCCGGTAGTCCCAGCCTTCGACCACGCACGTGTCGGACACGTTGATCGTGTGGGCGAAGTCGCGCGTCTTGACGACCTCGCGGTTCTGCACCGCGATGATCTCGTTGTCGGCGCGGAGCTTGGGGTTGATCTTGAGGACGATGTCCCCGGCCTTGGGCTCGCCTTCAACCGGCTGCAGCTTGATCGTGGTGATCGCCAGGAGCTCGCGCGAGAAGATCTCGGCCAGCGGCTTCAGGCTCGCGTCGGTGTAGACGATGCGGCTCTCCGCCGTCAGCGGCATGTCCCCGCCCGTGGCTTCCCACGTCTTGGGCGTCGGCACGATGTTGAGGGTGTTTGCGGCCTGCACGTTCACGGCCACACCCAGGCACGTCAACGCGATTCCAAGAACCAACCTTCGCCAACCTGCTCTCATCTCGCTCTCCCTTCGTCCGTGTTCTGTCTGCTGTTCGCCGTTTGTCGGTCCGCCCGCCGGCTGCGGACGGTACGCAAAGGGACGGGGATGATAGTGGACGGGAGTCCGGGCGCAAAGGGCAAAAAAACGATGAAAAAGGGCACGCTCATCCTCGGCGGTCTTGCGGGGCGAGCCCGCCTATCGGCGGCAGCCCTGTTCGTCGAACCCGCGCACGTGGGCGATCAGGCGGTTGGCGTCGGCCCGGGCGATTCCGGCGCGCTCGTCGGCACCGCCGTAGCTGAGCATCAGCGTGCCGTCCTCCAGCCGGATCAGGCCGGTCACGAAAACGCAGGGGGTCTTGAACTTGTGCGGCAGCTCCCAGGGCTCCCGGGCGAACATCAAGCGGTCCGGGCAGCGATGCCGCACCGTGGGCAGGCCGTCGGGGGTGTCTTCGAGGATCATGAACGACTGGGTGTAGCCGACCACGTCGTCCTGCTTGCCGTGGTAGCACAGCAGCCATTCCGTGTCGGAGATCCGCAGCGGGGGCGCGCTGGCCCCAATGCGGTTGCCTTCCCAGGCGAAGAGGGGCCTCGCCATGATCCTCCGGGTCGGAAGATCCCGCCGGAACGCCTTCAGGTCGTCCGCCGCGCAGACAAAGATCGAGGGCGGGAGGGGCTCTTTGACAAAAGGGTAGTTCTCTGGGCGCACCGGGCGGTGGATGCAGACGTAGTGCCGGCGCCCGCCCACCGTCATCCGCTCGGGGAACAGGACCACATCGCGGTCTTCACCCCGCTCCGGGTCGGTGAGGTGGATGACATACTGGAAGGCGCGGTCATAGTCCTTCGCCGCGAGGCGGTCGAGATCGACCCGGTAGAGCACGTTCACGGTGACGTTGTGCGAAGCGGCCTTGCCAAACGGGTTTTCCGGCGTCCGGATCCAGTCGGGTGCGCACTGCGAAGGATCGTCGTGGATCCAGTACGGCCCCGGCGGCATCAGCCGGCAGGCCACCACGAGGTAGCACTGGCCCTCCAGGAACAACAGCCGCGGATCCTCGATGCAGCCGTTGGCGTGGTTGACCACCCGTTCGCCGTCCGCGTTGCGGATGGTGATGCCCTCGATGTCGTACCTCAGCGCCGGCGCCAGCGCGGGTCGCGAGAAGTCCGACTCCCAGGTGGCGCCCCGGTCGTCGCTCCAGGCGTAGCCGAGAAAAATGGGGTAGGGCAGCGGACGCCCGGGGATCCGCTTCGCGGGCCAGGGGCCCGTGGCTCGGAACAGCATGTGGATGCGACCCGTGCGCGGGTCCTGGATGATGCCCGGATTCAGCACCATCTCATCCGCCCACGGCGAGCCCGGCTGGGGCTCCAGCACCAGCTGGCGGGAATGGATCACGCGCTCAGGACCCTCAGCACCAGCACGTCGTGGCCGCGGAGGCGGTATGCGACGCGCAGGCGGTTGCCGGCGATGGTGGTCCGGACGGGCTCGCCGACCAGCACGGACACAGGGCCGATGCCGCTCTCGCATCCGAGCCGGTCCGCCGCCACCTCGAACTCGCCCTCGACCGGATCCGCCTGATCGTTGAAGCGCATCACGATGGCGCCCTGGCCCGGAAGGGTGTGAAGGTGCGTGAGCGGATCCAGCCCGTCAAACTTGCCCGCCGAGAAGAAGGGCTGATGCTTCCGGTAGATCGCAACCGCCTGCCGCACCTTGGCCTTCTTCGCGTCGTCGAGGGGCGCGTAGTTGCCGATCCCGAGATGCCGGACGGTGCTGGCGGTGTACCAGAACACGATCTGGTGCTCGCTTTCCTTCGACAGGTCGATGTGCAGGTACAGCGGCTGTTCGTAGGCCAGGTTATAGTAATAGAGGTTCCACAGGCGGCCGGACGTGAAGTCGCCGAACGGGTCCCACATGAACTCAAAACCCCACAGCTCGTCGTGCCCATCGCGGAAGAGGTAGACCGGCCAGGTGGCAGAGCCGGCGAATTCCCAGTCGTGGGCCTCGATGAGAACCGACGGGCAGGCACGCTTGATCAACTGCTGCTGCTGCGCGACGCCGAGGGAGTGCTCCCAGCTCCGCATCGGAACCGCGTGGCCGTGGCTCGGGTCGCGGCAGGGCTCGAGGTTGTCGTTGAAGTCAAAGCTGAAGAAACTCACCCCATCCTCAATGACCTTCTTGAGGCGCTCGGTCTTGTCCTTCTGCCACCCCGGCACCGTGGGGCAGATGCCGATGCAGTGGCCGGCGCCCCAGCGGTCGCCGAACCCGGCGTTGCCGTCCGCCGTCTTGCGCCAGTACTCGCGGGGCCACACGTAGGCATCCGTGTGCATGCCGATGAGCACGCCGACTTCCATCCCCAGCGCCTTGGATTCCGCCACGAAGTCCGTCAGTTTCCCCAGCCGGGTCTCATCCCAGCGGCCGGAGCCGAAGTAGTCTTCCCAGCCCTGGTCGGTGTAGAGGAGCGTGCAGCCGATCTCGGCGGCCCGGCGCATCGCGTCGCGCAGTTGCCCGTGGTGGTAACGCTCCCGGCATTCGTAGTAGATGCAGTAGTTGAGCGGCGGCGCGTAGCCCTTCGGCAGCGTGATGCCGCACTGGGCCATGTGGTCGCGGTACCGGAGGAGGCCGTCCTCCAGCGCGCCGGAGAAGGGAATGTAGCGGGTGTCGCCCAGGCTCACGCTTCCGCCGGGGGCCAGCACGAGCCGCCCCGTTCCGGAAGGCAGGTCGTTGGCGACACCGCCAAAGCAGATGCGCTCGGCGTCGCGCCGCACGCCAATCAGCCGGGGCTCTTCATACGTGTCGGCCAGCTGCCGCGCGATAACCAGGCCGCTGCCGTCCGCCAGCAGCACCGCGCCGTCCCGGCGGCACTCGAAGGTCGCCGCCGCCGCCGCCAGGTCGATCGGCTGCGGCCGGGTGCGGCACTCCTGGAAGGGAACGGGGAAGTAGCGCAGGGAGCGGCCATCCGCGCGGCGGCTGTGCATGGCCCGCAGGGCGGTGACGGTCAGGTCGCCGGCGCCGCGGTTGCGGAGCGTGAGCCGCTCCTCGAGCCAGCCGCCCGCAAGGGGAATGCGCAGCTGCAGCTCGAGGTCGCACGCCGGGGCGGCGGCCGCCGCCGGGAAGCAAGGCGTCAGCGTGAAGCGCCAGGTCGCCGTGCCGCCCTCGTCGGAGCGCGTGCCGCCCGAAACGGTGACCCCCGCAGCCTCCACCGTCGCATCGCCCTGTCGTACGGCCAGGAGGAAGTCCCAGTCGCCGTCGGCCCAGGTCGCGCCGCGGGCCTCGTCGACCAACTCCAGGCGCGTCAGCTTCCCGCCCTTCCGGAACAGTGAGCATCGCAGCCCGGCCTGGGCGGCGTGCAGAGTGTCTTCAGCTTTTCCGTCGGAGGACGGCGTCGGTGTTGAGCGCATAGGGGGCTCCCTTCAGGTGATCAGAGGCTGTCGCCGAAATCCTTCCTGAACTTCGCGAGCAGCTTCTGCTGCCAGTCGGACGTGGCGCGCAGCTTGCCGAAGAAGAACCGGAGAATGTCCGGCTCCTCGGTGAAGGTGAGGCCGCCGACGAGGTCTCGGTTTTCGTAGAGCCAGGCGATGCGGTCGACGGCGTATTTGATCTGCGACATGGTGAAGACCCGGCGCGGCAGCGCCAGGCGCAGCAACTCCATGTTGGAGTATACCTCGTTGCCGTTCGCGTCGCGCTGCTCGGAGATGGTCCCGCGCTCCATGCCGCGGACCCCGCCGGCCAGATACAGGGCCGAGGCCAGCGCGCCCGCGGGGTACTGCGACTGAGGAACCTGGGGCACAAACCGTTTCGCGTCGAGATGACATCCCAGCCCGCCCGGCGGGGTGACGACCGGAACGCCGCGAGCGAGGAGTTCCTTGACCATGAACTCAATGAATAGCGGCCCCTGATTGATCATCTGCTCATCGAGCGTTTCGCGCAACCCGACCGCCAGCGCCTCGATCTCGCGGACCGACATGCCGCCATAGGTGAGGAACCCTTCGTACAGGGTCACCAGCGGGCGCATCTTCAGGTAGTAGTCCTTGTTGCTGGTGCAGATCCCGCCGCCGCGGACGCAGCCGAGCTTGCGGGCGGAGAAATAGATGATGTCACACAGCGACGCGATTTCCTTCGTGATCGCAGCCACGGGCATGTCCCGGCAGGCTTCTTCACGCTTCATGATGAAATAGAGGTTGTCCGCCAGCAGGCTGGCGTCGAAGACCAGCATCACCCCGCTGTCGCGGCAGATCTTGCTCACTTCACGCAGGTTCTGGAGCGAATGCGGTTGTCCGCCAATCAGGTTGGTCCCGGTCTCGATGCGGACAAAGGCGATCTTCTGCCGGCCGTGCGTCCGAATGAGGGTTTCAAGTTTGCCGGTGTCCATGTTCCCTTTGAAGGGGCAGTCGCTCGTGACGTTCAGCCCTTCGTCGATGATGATCTCTTCGACGGACCCGCCGTTGAGGACGATGTGGGCCTTGCTCGTGGTGAAGTGGTAGTTCATCGGCACGACCGAGCCGGGCGTCACGAACACCTTGGAGATGATGTTCTCCGCAGCGCGCCCCTGATGGACCGGCAGGAAGTACTTCATGCCGAAGACTTCGTCGAGCGCCTCTTCAAGTCGGGTGAAGGTCTCGGAGCCGGCATAGCTGTCGTCCGAGGCCATCATCGCGGCGAGCTGGCGGTCGCTCATGGCGTTGACGCCGCTGTCGGTCAGCATGTCGAGAAAGATGTCGCGGTTCTTCAGCAGAAACGTGTTGTTCCCGGCCTCCGTGATGGCCTCGAGGCGCCGCTCGATGGGAACCAGCTGCAGTTTCTGCACAATCCGAACCTTGTGCATTTCAAGCGGAAAGCTCTCGCCGGAGTAGAATTTGACATCCATACCGCTTCGTCTCCCTTCCGTTCCATCCAGAGTCAGCCCGTAACGCCACGCCCGCCTGATCAGCGGGAGCGCGCATGCTATCACGGCGGGTGGGATAGGCAAGCGCTGACGTGAGCCCGCAGTCGCCGCATCCGCGCGGACCGTCCCGACCTCTACTGCGCCTGCAGGTACCGCCGCAGGTTCTCAAGGCCGACGGCGATGCCGGTGAGGGGATCCTCCATGCCCTCGAACTCGATGGACAGGACCCCGTCGTACCCCGCGCGCTTCAGGAGGGCGAGGCACTGCGTGACGGGCACCTCGCCGTGTCCGACGATGGCGCCGCGCAGGTAGTTGCCGGCGCGCGAGCGGAACCAGCCCGCCCCTGGATTCGGGCCCGACCCGGGCTTGACGTGGAAGTCTTTCACGTGGGCGTGGAACACGTAGGGCGCTACGCGTGCCAAGGCCTTGGCGGGGTTCTCGTCGGCGCAGAGGAAGTTGCCGATATCCACAAGCGTGCCGAAGTTGGGATGGTTGACGCCGTTGACCAGCTTCTCGACGCGCTCGCTGTCCTGGCAGAAGAAGCCATGGTTTTCCACCGTGGTGCGGATGCCGAGCTGGACGGCGAATTCAGTGACCGCCCGGCAGCCGCGGATCAGCATCGGCAGGGCGTCGTCGAAGCCGCGGGCGCCGCGGTGGCCGGCCGGGAAGCTACCGGTGGCGTCGTGGCGCATGACCGGGACGCCGAGGGCGCGGGCGACCTTCACCTCGCCCTTCAGCCGTTCTGCCTCGGCCTGCCAAGCGTCCGCTCCGCCGCGCAGGAAGTCAGCGCCGATGGTGTAACTCGCAATGGGCAGGCCGGCCCGCGCACACGCATCCTTGATCCGCGCGGCGGCCGAGTCCGCCGTTTCGCCGGCCGGGATCTCCAGCCCCGCGAACTCGATCGCGTCGAAGCCCATCTGTCGGGCTTTCTCGACCACGTCGAGCTGGGTCATCTTCTTTTCGTGCACCAGGCGACTGAAGCTGTAGGAACTGACGCCAATCTTCATCCTTGCACCTCCGCAGCGGAATCAGCCGCGCTTCCGCGGCCGCCACACCTTGACGCGCTTGCCGGTCTCCCCCGCCTTGGTGATGGCTTCGCATAGAGCCACCGCATCCCGGCCGAGTTCGGCGGGCGTCAGCGTAGGCGCCTTGCGGTTCACGGCGTTCACGAACGCCTGATGGCAGGACGGCACGCCGGTCACCAGGTCCGGGTAGGATGTGACGTCGACGCTGTTCTCCCGCGTGAGCAGTTCGATGGGCTTCTCGGAAGCCCCCATGCGGATCCGGCCCGCCGTGCCGTAGATCTCGAGCAGGCCGCCGCCGA
>CAZJBP010000153.1:0-8300 GCA_964544115.1 uncultured Victivallales bacterium
GGAAACCACGGACAACAGCCATGTGCGCGTCAATCTGATCGTCAAGACCCAGACTCAGTTTCTCACTGTCAAACTGGTTTCCGGCCCGCACAAGGGCACGGTGCTCCCCGCGGAGAATCTCCTGACCGGCAAGCTTGAGATGGACGAATTCTACGAGCCGGGCGACGACATTCTGGTGGAGTACCAACTGAGGGACGGCCGGCCAGCCGATCCGGTCGCCCGGGGCCACTATCGCCTCCACGCGGAGTTGCTGCTCGTTGTGCTTTTCTCGGGTTTGCTCATCGTGCTTGCCGGCCCGACGGGCCTGAAGGCCATCCTGTCATTCGTCTTCACCGCGCTCATGCTCTGGAAGGTGCTCTTCCCGGCCCTGTTGCGGGGCGTGAGCCCCATTCCCCTGGGCCTGGCCGTTGTCGCGGCCATGACGGCCGTCGTCACGCTTTCCGTGGGCGGGTTGAGTCGCCGCGGGATCGCCGCCTTCTCCGGCTCCATGCTGGGGCTGCTGCTCACGGCCGGCCTGGCCACCTGGTTCTCTTCCATCTTTCGGCTGCACGGCGCCGTCGCGCCTTTCGCCGAGACCCTGGTTTATTCCGGCTATCTGGACCTGAATCTCACCCGCGTCTTCGTGGCGAGCATTTTTGTGTCGTCCTCCGGCGCGGTCATGGATCTGGCCATGGATATCGCCGTGGCCATGGAAGAGGTCCAATCCAAGAAACCCGGCATCGGCGTGTGGGAACACCTGCGTTCCGGGCTGAACGTGGGGCAAGCCGTGCTGGGCACGATGACCACGACGCTGTTACTAGCCTACAGCGGCAGTCACATCACGATGTTCATGCTCTTCATCAGCCGGGGTCTGCCGATGGATCGCATTCTCAACACCCCCATGGTGGCCGCCGAGATCCTGAACATTCTGGTGGGCAGCTTCGGCCTGGTCACCGTCGCGCCGTTCACCGCCCTGGTGGCGGCCGCCCTGTTCCGCGGGCGCCGTGCACCGGCGTGAGCTGGCTCAATCATTTCCCGGCCCCTCAGGCCGGCTGCGGGTCTTCACTCGGGCGGTGGACGAAGTCGGACAGGAGCGACCGCAAGTGCAGACATCGGTTGAGATGGAGGGCGTGCAGTTCCTGAACGTGCAGGAGTCCCTTGTCCGCAAACGCAATCCGGCCGGTATTCATCAGGTGCGATTTCATCTCGATCAGTTGCACGGCCAGTACGTTGGCGCGCTCCAGTTCACGCCGTTCCGCGTCCAGCAGCGTGGTCGAGTCCTTTGAGGGGGCGGTAAGGACGACAGGGTTGGCGCTGGCCGGCTTCGGCGGGGCAGGGATGCCCGCAGGTGGGCGGGCTGCGGTCGTCCGTTTCCCGGTGCGGCTTTGGTGGCGCCGGTGTTGGCGGGGCGGATGGGCGGCCGCATACTGCCGGTAGGCGTTCCGGATCGCCTCGGTGTCGGTCGTGCGCACATGGATGCGCCAGCCTTCCTCTTCAGGGCAGACCACAAACGGCCGGCCCGGTTGTCCGTGGCGGAAGAACACGAGGGGAACGAGTTCTCCGCCGATGCGCAACCCGCTTCGCGGCACCCGCCGCAGCAATGCTTGATCGTTCATGCGATGCCTCCTGTCTTGGTTTCAGGAACAGGGAACTCCCGGCGCGTCAGGGATTCATCACCGGGGCGTGAGAAACCGGTCAGCGCCGTGACGTCTCCGTTTCGCGGAATGGAGCGCCGCGAGGCCTTTCGCCCTTCGGCGCGGTTGCAGTTTCTGAAACGATAATCGAAATCTCTCAAACCGCTAATTCACTCGTGACGACGGACGGCGATTCTACGCCGCGTTATCTGGAAGATCTTGGAAATGGCGGAGACACTGCACGAAGGGAGCAAAGCATGAAGCGGAACGGCATGGGTGGCAAAGGGTGGGTTCGGGGATGGATGGCCTGCATGAGCGCCGTACTGGCGATCGGCGTTGCCGAGGCGCATGGAGAGTGGAAATTCGGCGTGATGGCCGATACGCAATGGACTGGCGTTCCGGCCGACCCCGTCAATAATCCCAATGACGTGGCGGTGTCCATCATCAACCAACTCAATCCGCAATTCATCGCCGCAGGGGTGAAGTTCGTGGTGCAGGTGGGCGATCTTACGGAAAGCGGCCAGCCCGCCGACCTCGCGGTGCGCGCGGTCGCGGCGCAACCGCTGTACAACGCGGGCATCGGGTTCTTCCCGCTGCGCGGCAACCACGAGACCGCTCAAGCCGGCGCGCTGGCTCTCACCAATAACTTCCCGCAGACGCAAGGGGCGGGCTCGAACCTGGTCGGCGTGAGCTTCGTTGGCAGTCCTGATCCTTCCGGCAACGGCAACCTTCAGGGGCTGAGCTACGCGTTTGACCTGGACAATGCGCGTTTCGTGCTGCTGGATCAGTTCGCGCGGCTCTCCGGCGTGTCGCCTTCGGTAAACGACGCCATCGTCGACCAGATTCCCTGGATCGACACGACGCTCTCCAACCGCGCGGCCGGCACGCACGCCTTCGTCTTCGCCCACAAGAACCTCATCGGTCAGGACCATACCGATGTCCTCTTCGGTGCCAATGCCGCTGCCAACCCGGCTGCGCAGAACAGCTTCTTTGCCGCGTGCGATCGGGCCGATGTCGGGTATGTCCTCGGCGGGCACGACCACATTCACCAGCGTTCGCGCATTGCCAGCCCCGACGGACTATCCTCCGTACGTTCCATCATCTGTGCCTCGGACAGCTCCAAGTTCTACACGCCCTCCGTTCCTTCGCGCGACCAGACCTACAACTCTCCGCGGCGCGAGACCTCCGTGGCCCAGGAGCTCTACCGCATCGGCTACTACATCTTTACGGTTGACGGTCCGCTGGTAACTGCCGACTACTATGCCAGCGACGAGACGTTCCCGTCCGGCAACTCGCCCGCTGTCACACCCACACTGCATTTCAGCAAACGCGAGACCTTCGGCTACAGTCTGAACGGGAACGAATATGCGGTGCCGCAGGGGAATTCGTACACCAACGTGCAGGAAAGCATCGCCAGCGGCAGCGGCTACCTTGGCACCACCGCCGCCATTCTGGGCGGGATCAATCGCAGCACCTTGAAGGATGGCAGCGCCCGAGCCCTGGTCAAGACCGTGACCACCGGTTGGCAGCCGGCGACCAACACGGCCAGCGACATTCTCACCCTGTGGGGGTTGACCGACATTGCTGCTGCCGAGGCCGACACCTACACGCTGGCGCTGAGTTACGATCCCACGGGGCTTACGGATGAGGAACTGCAGGGCGGCACCTTCGCCCTGGCCACGCGCAACACCTTCGGGCGCTGGGTGCTGGCCGTCGACCGGAATGTCGGCGGGCAGCGGCAGTTTGTGTTCGGTCCCTGGAACTCCAGCTACACGCTCGGCACGTACGGCGTGGATACAAACTCCGCCACGGTCTGGGCCGTGCTGAACCATACCGCCGCTTTTGCCGCGTCGCCCGTGCAGATCGCCTCACCGGGATATGTGGCCGGCGACTTCCACCAGCACACGCTGCACACCGACGGTTCGTTGCAGATGGCGGAGGTGTTTGCGAAGGATGCGCTCTATGGCCTGACCTGGTGGGCTAACAGCGAGCACGGCGGTTCGTTCCGCAGCGCCTACCGCTGGAAGGACATCGGCGGCTACGCGATTCCGGCGGGTCTCGCCGACCACTCGTGGGGCGAGGTCAAAGCCGGCCGCGCCGCGTACCCCGGCCGGACCGTGATCCAGGGGCTGGAGTTGAACTGCCCCGGCCATGAGCATGTCTCCACCGCGGTCATTGCCCAGCAGTTCCCCGCCGATACCAATCTGCCGCCGATCGCGGAGTTCGAGTACCGGTTCGACGCGAGCGACGCGGATGTCAGCGGCGGTCCCGGCGGCCTCTGGACCAACAAGAGCACGGTCAACAACCACACCAAGTCGACCAACGCCGTGGCGTGGTTGCAGGCGAACTACCCCGGACAGAGTTGGTTCGTGCCGGCGCATCCGGAACGCGCCAACTCCTACACCATCGCCCACTTCCGCGATTTCCATAACGTCGGTCCCTCCGTGTCCTTCGGATTCGAGAGCATGCCCGGCCATCAGAAGTCCGGCGGCCGCGGCGGCTATGCCACGAGCGCCGGCGTGCCCCCGGCACCCTCGGGCCAAGGCGGAACCTTTGGCGGCACCGGCATCTATGCCGCGCAGGTCGGCGGTCTGTGGGACGCCATGCTGGCCGAAGGACGCGGCTGGTGGCTGTTCGCCAACTCCGACTTCCATAACACGGGCGGCGACTTCTGGCCGGGCGAGTACCAGAAAACGTACATGCACGTCCCCGACACGCAGCAGGTGAACAGCGCCGAGGCGGCCCAGATGGTGGCCGATGGCCTTCGTTCCGGCAACAGTTGGGTGGTCGAGGGCGATCTGATCGACGCCCTGACCTTCTCGGTGTCGAACGCCGTGATGGGGCAAACCATCGTGGTTCCGCAGGGCGACCAGGTCGCGGTCTGCATCCGTGTTCATGATCCCATGGGGCCGAACCACAACACCTACAGCAGTTTCACCAACCCTGCACTCGACCACATTGACCTCATCGTCGGCAAGCTGACGGCCAAGATAGCGCCTTATCTCGCAGATGGCGTCACGCCGAACCCGGCGTACAGCCAGATCAACTCCGACGCCCGCGTCATTGCACGCTTTGACGCCGTTGGCGGCGTGACTGACAGCAGCGGCCTGACCAGCGTATCGTGGACCGATCTCGGCAACGGAATCAAGGAGATGACACTGCCGGTGACCGTCACGAATGGCATGTTCTTGCGCCTGCGCGGCTCCAACCTGGGACTCGGCGTAGCCAACCAGACCGACGGCGCGGGTAATCCGCTGGCGGACAGCCTGCTGGGCGCCAACACCGCCGCGATGGCCTTCGACGACCTCTGGTTCTATTCCAACCCGATCTTCGTACGGAATCCGGTTCCGAATGTCGCACCAACCGTCGGCATCACGAGCCCAACCGACGGCGGTGAATTCGTCGCGGGCGTGACCCTTCCCCTGCTTGCCAACGCCATCGACTCCGACGGGTCGATCACGCAGGTGAGTTTCTATGCCAATGGCACGCTGCTCGGCAGCGACACCACCTACACCTACCAGTACAACTGGTCCGGCGCGCCGACCGGCACGCATGCGTTGGTGGCCGTGGCGACCGACGAGCTCGGCTTGTCGAGCACGTCGGCGGTGGTCACGATCAAGGTGGTCCAGTCGACCACGGGCGACGGGAGCGGTCCCAACACGCCCGCGCTCCGCTTCCGCGTGCTGGCCAGCGCTGACGATGCCGAGGAGAACAAGGCCACGGGCGCCATGGACCTCAGCAGTTCCGACCTGGAGCTGATCCAGGACGGCAGCAAGAACCAGTGGGTCGGCATGCGCTTCGCCAACGTAGTCATCCCGCCGGGCGCCAAGGTGGTCAGCGCCTACCTGCAGTTCACCTGCGACGAGGTCGGCAGCAAGAACATCAACCCGTTCAACGTGACCGTGCGCGGCGAAGCCAGCGACAACGCGGGCCCCTATACGAGTGTCGCCTCCAACCTTTCCGCCCGGGCTCGTACGGCCGCCGTGGCGGCGTGGTCCAACGCCCCGGACTGGCAGATCGAACACGAGGCGGGCGTTGCCCAGCGCACGCCGGATCTCTCAGCCGTGGTGCAGGAAATCGTCAGCCGTCCCGGCTGGGCCGAAGGCAACGCGCTGGCGCTGACGATGGAAGGCCAGGGCGGCCGCTGCGCCGAGGCGTTCGATGGCGAGCCCACCAAGACGCCCGAATTGGTGGTGGTCGTCGTGAACGAGACCGCCGTCTCGGTGGCAGCCGGGACGGACGATGCTGAGGAGAACAAGGCCTCGGGGGCCATGGATCTGACCAGCTCCGATCTGGAAATCATCCAGGATGGCAGTAAGAACCAGTGGGTCGGCATGCGGTTCAACAACGTGAACATCCCGCGGGAAACCAAGGTGCTGGGCGCCTACATCCAGTTCACCTGCGACGAGATGGGATCCAAGAACATCAACCCGTTCAGCGTGACGATCCGTGGCGAGGCCAGCGACAACGCGGGCACCTACACGAGCGTCGCCTCCAACCTTTCCACCCGGGTCCGTACGGGCGCCGTGGTGGCATGGAGCAACGCCCCTGACTGGCAGATCGAGCACGAGGCCAGCACAGCCCAACGTACGCCGGACCTCTCGGCCGTGGTGCAGGAGATTCTCAACCGCCCCGGCTGGGCCGCAGGTCAGTCCCTGGCGTTGATGATCGAAGGCGTAGGTGGCCGGTGCGCCGAGGCGTTCGAGGGCGAGCCGACCAAGACACCGCGGCTGGTGATTCAGACGTCAGTCGTCAAGGAGTCCTCGTTCGGGCCTGCCACCGGTGGCGACGACGCGGAGGAGCGAGCCGACACCTTCGCCATGGACTTGACGAGCTCTGACCTCGAACTCATCCAGGATGGCAGCAAGATCCAGACCGTCGGTATCCGGTGCCCCGGTGTTACTCTGCCAGCGGGCGCCCTGCTGGTAGATGCCTACCTCCAGTTCACCTGCGATGAGATGGGGACGAAGAACATCAACCCCTTCAGCCTGACGATCCGCGGGGAGGCCACGAATAACGCGTCGGAGTTCACGACGACCGTTTCCAACATCGCGAACCGCGCCCGCACGGCCGCCGTCGCCGCGTGGAGCAACGCGCCCGACTGGCAGATCGAGCACGAGGCCGGCCTGGCCCAGCGCACGCCCAGCCTGCTTGGGGTCGTCAACGAGATCAGATCCAGTCCCGGCTGGCAGAATGGAAACGCCATGGTCTTCCTGATGAACGGCCAGGGTGGTCGCTGTGCCGAGGCCTACGAAGGGGAACCGACGAAGGTCCCGAGGCTGGTCCTTGTCTACGCCGGCGGTTCAACGCAGAGCAACACCCCGCCCACCGTGGCCCTGACCAGCCCGGCCAGCGGAGCCACATATGAGCAGGGCCAGACTGTCGCGTTGGCGGCTACGGCGACGGACAACGGGGTCGTGAGCAACGTGGCGTTCTACGTGGACGGCGCGTTGGCGGCTAGCGATACCAATTCGCCGTATACGGCGAATTGGACGGCCACGTCGGTTGGCAGCCACGCGCTGACGGCTGTGGCGTGGGACGATACGGGTCTGACGGCGACCTCGGCGACGGTGAACATCACGGTTGCGCCGCCGACACCCGTCGGCATTCCGTTCGGCCCCTCCGGCACGGGCACGCTGCCGTTCGACGCCCTGCCGGCCGCCAGCCAGTGGGCCACGGCAAGCGTCGGCTTGGACAAGTACACCTACGCCACAGGCGGCCAACTCGACGCGGCCGTCACGGCTCTCGCCGCCAATGCCATCGCGGGCACGCTCGTGTCCGACACGGTTGCGCCGCCGGCCCGTAACGGGCTGGCGGTCTGGACCTCCGGCGGCGGCGGGTTCATACAGACCTGCCCCACCGGCATCGGCGCCACGCTGCTCAAGGCCACCCTGTTGAATCAGTCCGGCAGCGCGGTCAGCGATCTGCGCCTGACCTACCAGTACACCGTGGTGGACCTCGTGACGGAAGAGGTCCCGGGTCGACACGTGTTCTACAGCCTGACCGGCGCCGCCGGCAGTTGGGTGGCCATTCCGGAGTTGAGCGGCATGACCGCCAGCGCCAGTTTCGACGTCACGGTGTCCCTGGCGTCGCCCTGGGCGGACGGCGCCGTGCTCTACCTGCTGTGGGCCGACGACAACGATACGGCCAACAGCCCGGACGTCTACTTCCAGATCGACAACTTCTCCGCCGCGCCGGCGAGTCTGCCGCTGTCCGTGTCGCTGACCGCTCCGACCGAGAAGAAGGTCGTCGTTCCGAACGGGACGGAGGTCTTTACCTTCTCCGGCACAGCCGCGAACTCCGTCGGCGACATCCAGCTCGTCAACAGCCTCGGCGGCGGCGTTACGCGGCCGGCGGGCGAGGCCTGGACCTTCGCGAACGTGCCGCTGACCGAGGGCGTCAACGAAATCACGGTCACGGTGAGCAACGTCGCGGGCCTGACGGCCAGCGCCAGCGTCACGGTCATCCGCCAGGCGACACCGGCCTCCGCCGGGATTCTGCGCTTGGCGTCGTTCTCCGATCCGCACTACTTCGCGACGAACCTGCTTATCAACGACGGACTGGCCTTCCAGACGTACCTGGCGCAGGACCGCAAACTGATCGCGGAGAGCGTGGCCATTACCGAGGCGGTGGTGGATCAACTGATCGCGCGGAACGCGAACTACGTGTTCGTGACCGGCGACCTGA
>CAZJBP010000154.1:0-8251 GCA_964544115.1 uncultured Victivallales bacterium
TCGTTGACCAGCCGCCCCATCATCTCCGCGATGGTCTCGAAGCGCGAGTCGTGCGCCAGAACGCCCGATCCGCCCAGCGTTTCGGGCACGGCGGCCGCGGCGCGCGCCACCACCGGCACGCCGTGGAGCATGCTTTCCATCAGCGGGATGCAGAACCCCTCATGCTCGCTCATGCAGAGAAACAGCGTGGCGCAGCGGTAGTACGCGTTGAGGGCTGACTGGGGCACGGCACCGGCAAAGTGCGTGTCGCGCAGGCCCAGATCCCGGGCCAGGGAGAGCAGGTAGTAGTAATACCGCTCGGTGCCGGCGAAGGACCCCACGTGGATGAACCGCGACTGCGGGCAGACCGCATGGTGGAAGAGGGCGAACACGCGCAGCGCATCCTCAATCCGTTTGTTGGGGACGCAGCGGCCCACGAAGAGCACGTTTACCGCGCCGTCGGCAAACCGACGCGTTACCGCCCGGTCAGGGGGCGACCGAAGCGCCGCGAGATCCAGTACCAGCGGAAGAACCCGCACGTCGCGGTAGCCGGCCTGCTCGAGTTCGTGCGCATTGAACGCGCTGTCGGCCATGTTCACCTCGGCGGCGCCGGCGAGCGCGCGGACCTGCTCCAGGCCGCGCGCCAGGTGCGCCGAGATCTGGGGGTTGACCAGGGCGAAATACGACGGCGGCGTGACGTTGTGGTACAGGATGGCCTTGCGGCAACGGAGGGAGCGGAACAGCTCGTTGACCGGCGATCCGATGGAGAGGTGCAGCAGCGCAACATCCTGCTCCCCGATTGCGGCGGCGCATCCGGCCGCATCGCGCGCCTCGGAGCGCAGTTCGGGGAGGATTCGGCGGGCCTCGCTGAAGATGTCCGACGGGCATCCCCACTCCCGAAACCGCGCCCTGAGCACGCGCGCCTCGTTGCTGATCGCATCGCCGTTGCTGAACCCGGCGACGAGTTGGTGGATGGCCGGCATGCTCAAGGAGTCCTCGCTGACGGGGCGCGCGTCATGGCGTCACCTTGCCGCTTGCGGCAGGCTCCGGCTGCGCTGCCGGTGCGGCGGGTGGGGTGGCTGCGGGGAGCGTCTCCGGCGCGACGCCATGGTCGATCAGTTTCTGCCGCACGCGCTCATCCGCGGCGTTGAGTCCGAGGCTGCGCTGCCACTGCTCAACGGCCCCGGGACCGTCGCCCTGGGCCGCCAGGACGTCGCCCAGATGGTCCAGAACCGTGGGGTCATCGCCAAGCAGCTCCACGGCCCGGCGGATGTGTTTGAGCGCCTCAGCGTAGTCTTTCTGTCGATAGCAGATCCACCCGAGGGTGTCCACGTAAGCGCCGTTGTCCGGTTCGCCGCTCAACGCCCGGTTGGCGTAGTCGCGGGCTTCATCCAGCCGCTCGCCGCGTTCGGCCCAGGAATAGGCCACGTAGTTGAGGGCCTCGGGGGTTTCGGGGTAGAGGCGGATGCAATCCAGCATGATGCGTTCAGCAAGATCCTTGGCGCCCGCCAGATCACAGGTCGATGCGTAGAACAGGTACACGGCTGGCGCCAGAGCGGGCCCGCCTTCGCCCTCCGAGCCTTCGCGCAGGCGGCGCAGGATCTCCAGTGCCTCGACCAGCCGCCCCTGCCGGACGTTGACGTAGGCCAGCGAGAAGAGCAGGGCCTGATCGTTGGGCAGGCGGCTCAGGCCGCGATTCAGAATGTCCACGGCCTTTTCGGGCGATGCCTCCAGGCGGAGGGACGCAAGCTTGACGAACGAGGCCGGCAGCGGGGGGTCGATGGCTAAGGCCCGCTCGTACGCGGCGGCGGCATCCTCGATGCGCCCCTGTGCCTCGTAAACCTCGGCCAGCAGGTTGAGGAACTCGCGCTGTCGGGCGGGCGAATGGGAGGCCAGATGCTCGAAGCAGGCCGTGGCGCGATCCGTACTCCCCTCGCGCAGGAATTCGGCGCCCTGCGCATTCAGAAAGGCGATGAGCACGATCGGCTGGCTCGACCGGAGCAGCCCGGCGCCGATCACCTCGAGCGCTTCCGGGTCGCGGTCATGTGAGAACAGAATCCGGGCTAGATCCTGATAGATCAGGGCCTGGGACGGATCCATCTGCAGGGCGTCCCGATAGATGGCGACCGCCTTGTCAACCTGCCCCATCCAGTTGTAGACGGTGCCCAGGTCCGTCCGGGCAACGACCGACGTCGGATTCTGCCGGCACAGCTCCTCCAGGGTGGCGGCGGCGCGGGCGGCATCGCGGTTCATGAGCGCGACGGCTGCAACGCGTGCGTGGACCCGATAGCGGCCCGGGTCCAGCTCCGCCGCCTGCTCAAATTCACGCAGGGCCTGGGGGGACTGAGGCCCGCCTTCGGACTCGTACAGCAGTCCCCTGGCGTAGTGCCCCAAGGCCGCAGCCAAGCGGGCATCGTCGGGAGACAATGCCGCGCCGTTGCGCTCGGCAGGTTGATGGAATGTCGCGCAGCCGGACGCGAGGGCGAGCAGACAGACTGGAAGCCACCTAAACATCTGCGCCGTCTCCGAACGTCCGCTGCCTGAGGCGCGAACGGGCTACGGCTTGTTCTTGTGCCGAGCGGCCTTCAGGCGTTTGCTGTACTTGTGCTTCGTCATCTTCTTACGACGCTTCTTCTTGATCGAACCCACGGTCTTGCACCTCCATCAAACGCTGCCTGTTGGCCGCCTCAAGGAATGACCTTGTTCAGCGGCAGTTCGATGATCCCCTCCGCGCCAGCCTTCTTCAGGCGCGGGATGATCTCCCTCACGACCCGCTCCTCAACCACCGATTCTATGGCCGTCCATCCCGCCGAGTCGAGCGCGTTCACCGTCGGGGCGTGCAGCGAGGGCAGGATCCCGACAATGGCGCGTACGGCTTGGGCGGGCGCGTTGAGCTTGAGCAGGACCTTGCCCTCGGCCGCAAGCGCGCCCTGCATCAGGACCGCGATCTGGTCAATCTTGGCGCGCTTCCACTCGTCGGTCGCCGCCTTGCGGTTGGCGATGAGGCGCGTGGTGGACTCGAGGACCGTCTCGACGATGCGCAGGTTGTTGGCGCGGAGCGAGGACCCGGTTTCCGTCAGTTCGACGATCGCGTCCACCAGTTCCGGCGCCTTGGCCTCCGTGGCCCCCCAGGAGAATTCGACCTCGGCGGTCACGCCCTTGGCGTCCAGATACCGGCGGGTCAGTCCGACGGCTTCCGTGGCGATGCGCTTGCCCTGCAGGTCCGCGGCGCTGCGAATGGGGGAGTCGTTGGGGACGGCGAGCACCCAGCGGACGGGGCGCATGCCCTGCTTGGCATAAATCAGCTCGGCCACCATCTCGACCTGGGACCCGTTCTCCATGATCCAGTCGTAGCCCGTGATGCCCGCATCCAGCACGCCCAGCTCGACGTAGCGACTGATCTCCTGCGCGCGGATCAGGCGCAGATCCAAGTCGGGATCGTCGCACGACGGCGCGTACGATCTGGCCCCGGCGCGCACATTGAAGCCCGCCTTGGCCATGATCTGAAAGGTGGCCTCCTGTAGGCTGCCCTTCGGTAGTCCTAAAACCAACTTGCTCATCCTGCTACACTCCATGCGGGAGCCCCCACGGGCCACGCCTCGCGATTCCTTGAGAAGCGGCGCACCCCCCGTTCCAAGTCGAAGAGGCGCGCATTGTAGTGAAACGTGGAGCCCGAGTCCACACCGGAAGTGGGTCAGTCGGCAGACCCGTCGAGGACGGCGATTCGCCGCCCGTGCACCCGCACGGATCCGCCCGCGATCAGGCGCAGCGCCTCGGGGTAGGCGAGGTGTTCCTGCTCCTGGATCCGCGCATGCAGCGCCTCGGGGGTGTCCCCCTCCTTCACGGGTACCGCGCGCTGGACGAGGATGGGGCCGGTGTCGGTTCCCGAGTCGACGATATGCACCGTGCAGCCGGCGACCTTGACCCCGTAGTCGAGCGCCTGCTTCCACGCCTCAAGGCCCGGAAAGGCCGGCAGCAGCGAGGGGTGGATGTTGATCACCCGGCCCTCGAAGGCCTTGAGCAGCCCAGGTTTGATGATCCGCATGAAGCCGGCCAGAGCCACGACGTCGGCGCCCACCTCGCGAAGCGCGGCGACATAGGCTCTCTCCGCTTCACCGTCGAGCTTGGTCTTAAAGGGCTCTGCGCTGATGTAACGGGCGGGGATGTTGTGGCGCCGCGCCCGCTCAAGGATGAAGGCGTCCTTGACGTCGGACAGCACGCACACGATGCGCGCATTGAGCGTGCCGGCCGCAATGGCGTCGATGATGGACTGGGCATTGCTGCCTTTTCCGGACCCGAGGACCGCGATCTTCAGGGGCGTCCTGCTCTGTGCTGACTGGGGGCTCATTCGTCCTCTCCCGTTGAGACGAGGGAAGGTATCAGACCCTCAGGGGTGGATCAAGGCGGGCCTGAGAGCGTCAGCGGAGCAGGGCCTCCACGAGGCTGGCGACGGCCTCGGGCGTCAGCCTCGAGGTGTCGACCTGATGAGGAACCGCCGCATAGAGCGCCCGGCGCTTCTCGAGCAGAGCCTGCATCTTCTGCATCTTCTCGTCCCGGGATCCGCTCAGCAGCGGCCGGTTGGTGTCGCCGGCGACACGGCGAAGGATGGTTTCGGGATCCGCGGTGAGGCAGACCGTCAGCCCCGAGGCGGCGAAGTCGGACAGGTTGCCGGGGTTGGTGACCACGCCGCCGCCCGTCGCGACGACCCACCCGGCCTGTTGCGAGAGCTCGTGAGCCACGGCGCGTTCCAAGGCCCGGAAGTGCGGCTCGCCGTCCTCCGCAAAGATACGGGGGACTGGCTTGCCGGCCCGCTCGACGATGAGGTCGTCCATGTCGACAAAGCGCATGCCCAGCCGTGAGGCCAGAATCCGCCCGGCCGTGGTCTTGCCCGTGCCCATGAACCCGATGAGGTAGATGTTTCGCTGGGTGGTCATGCGGAACCCTCTTGCTGTGCGCCGTTTGCCGCGCGGCTCACCGTCCCACAGCATGTGGAGTTTGTCAAAGCCTGATCGCCCAAAAAACGCGCTTGCACTCAAAGACTACTTTGCTATACAAAGTAACCGTCGCGGGGGAGGATGAGGTATGGCGCGGCACGCGAACGCGTGGGCCTGGTTGGGCGGACTGACAGTTCTGGGCGTTCTGCACGCCATGGCGTGTGCGCTGCCCGAGCTGGCGTCCGTGTTTGTCCGGCCTTCGGCCTGGCTGGCGGCGGCCCTGCTGCGTGTCCCGATGGGGCCGGGTGCAGAGCCGGTCCTGGGGCCTCCGGACTGCCCGATGCAGGTGGTGGCCTCCTGCGGGGGGTGGGACTTCTTCTGTTTGCTTGCCGCGCTGCTGGTTGGCCGGGCGCTGTGGGCGCAGGACGGGGCCGCGATTCGGCGCAGCGGCCGGGTGGCGGCTGCGTTGCCCGCGGCTGCGCTGGTGACCGTGGTGACCAACGCCGGGCGACTGGCCGCCGTCTTCGCCGGTGGCATTCTAGTGCTGCCGCACCTGCCCCCGTCTGCCGCGGCCGCGTTTCACACGGGATTGGGCCTGGCGGCCTTTCTGCCGGCATTGTTGCTGACGTGGATCGTTTGGGATCGGAGGGTGTGTCATGCATGAGAAGACGTTGAGTGGCGGAGACCTGCTGCCGGATTTCCTGCGGCGTGCGCTCGGGTTGATCGGCACGATGATTGTTCCGCAGGCGATCCTGCTGTTCCTGAACCTTCGATCCTGGTGGCTGGTGGCGGGCGAGATGGATCGAAACCAGTCTGCCGATGCGTTGCTGCTCGGGATCGCGGCCGTCGCGCTCTTGGGGCTGGGGCTTGCGGCGGCTCTATGGATGAACCGATGCCGGGCGAGGTTGGACTGGCGTCACGGGATGGTGTTGGTGGTCTCGCACGTGGCGTATCTCTGGGCGTTCACCGTACAGGTCCAGGGCCTCATTCCACGCAGTGTACCCGACTGGATGCTGCCTCTGGGCACGTTGCTGTACTACCAGTTTGCTTTGATCATGCCCGCATTACTGCACGGGGCGCTGCTGTTGGCCGGCGGCAGGTCCAGGCATCGCCCCTCAGTGGAGGTGGGGTCCATCCTGGGCGCGCTGGTTGGGGTTCCTCTGGCAGGTTACGCGCTGGTGTATGCCGCGGATCATGCCCGGTTCGGGTTCAGGCATGTGGCCCCTGCGGCCGTCTTGTTCGTGCTGTTCGTCGGCATGACGGCGCTATTGCTGACCGCGCTCCTGCGCGGCCTGATGTTGCTTGGCCCGGCACTCCATCGGGGCAAGGGTCACGGGCGGATGGTGCTGGCCGTGCTGGTTGGCCTCGTGGGGCCGGTGGCGGGCTTGATGCTGAATCGGCGGATCCCGTTCCCGTGCGATTTTCAGTCGGCGGGTGTGTACGGACTGGCCGTTCTGAACGGCGCCGTGCTGCTGTTGCCGGTTGCCGGGCCACGGCGTGCGCATCGATGGGCCTGGCTGGCCCAATGCGCCCTGTTCCCGTTCACGGCCTACTTCATGATGGTGTTCCTGCCGTTCCTTCCGCTTTCGCTGATGGCGATCCTCGCGATGGGGGCCGGCCTGCTGATGCTGGTCCCGCTGCTGCTGGCTGTCGTGCATGCGCAGCAGATCGTCGCGGGATGGCGTTCGGCAGCGCAGGGAAGTGCGGTTCGGGCCTGGACGCTGGGAGGGGTGGCGGCTTTCTGCCTCCTGCCGGCTGCCTTCGCGGGACGCGCGTACATGGACCGCGCCGCGCTGCATGCTGCGCTCGGCTGCGTATACAGCCCCGACTACAGCGATGGTCGCCTGGACATCAACCGCGGTGCTCTGCGGCGCGGGCTGGAGAGCCTCCGGGACGTCAAGGCGGGTCTGCAGTTGCCCCTGCTGGGCGACTACTACAACCACGTGGTCTTCGGCGGGCTCGTGCTGCCCGACGAAAAGCTCAAGACGCTGTACCTGGCCTTCTTCGGCCGCGAGCTGCCGCCGGCGCCCCGCTCCAGACTGGGGGCCAACCTATTCGGTGGGTCCCGCCAAAGGACGTGGGGTGGGTGGCGCGGGATGAGGCCGTCGACCAACAACGTCAGCCTGGTGTCGCTCGACGTCACGCGCGCGGCGGAGGGCGACTGCGAGACGGCGGTTGCGAAGCTCGTCATCCGCAATGACGGCGATGGGCAGCGCGAGTATGTGACGCAGTTGCACGTGCCGGCGGGCGTCTTCGTGTCAGGCTACTGGCTGCACATCGGGACCGAGCGTGTGGCAGGCCGGGTCTTTGAGAAGAAGGCCGCGCTGTGGGTGTATGAGATGATTCGCGACATGACCCGACGCGACCCGGGGTTGCTGCTGTATAAAGATGCCCGCACCGTCGAGCTGCGCGTCTTCCCGCTGGAGGCCGGCCAGGCGCGCACGACCGAGATCGAACTCATCTGGCCGCGCGGCATGGCGCCACCGGTGCGGATCGCCGACCGGCGCATAGACACGGCGTCGGAGGCCGAGGCGGCGCCGTACGTCGTGGCCGCATCGACCGAGGAGGGGCGGCTGCTGGTGGCGTCGCCCTCGCGCTTGTCGGCGACGGGCGCCGTGCCGGATGCCGCGCCGCCCTACCTTCACCTGGTTCTTGATGCGTCAGAAGGGGCGGAACCGGCGGACATGGCCGAGCGCGCCCTCGCCGTGGCCCGGCAGGTGCCTGGCGTGCGTGACGTGGTGGTCAGCACGGCCAACTACGAGTTCGAGACCGCGGGCCCCGGGCTGGTGCCGCTCGCCCGGCTGGAAGAAACCATTCGCGCGATCCGGGTTACCCCCCGTGGCGGCTTCTGCCGGGACCGGGCGCTGGCGTGCGTGCTGGACTGGCATGACAAGCACGCTCCGCTGAGGGGGGTGGTGCCCGCGCTGGTTGTGGCGTCCGGGCAGGGCGCGGTGGTGGAGGATGAGAACCTCGCATTCCTCGCCGCGTGGCAGCCGCCGACGGCCGGCTACCTGGAGTGCCTGACGACTGGCGCGGTGCGGTCGATGGACTTCCGCCGCCAGCCCATTGAACGCGTCGCCTTGCCGTCGGCCGTCGTATCCGTCGAAGGCGCGCGCGTGCGGATTCCTCTGGCGGGCGACGAGCCGGTGGCGTGCCTCTTGCCGGCGGGGCCGGACGGACCGGCGCAGGTGGTGAACCCGCGCTACCGTGCTGCTGCCGCCGCCTGGTTGCTCTATGCGCGCTGGCTGCAGAACCCCGCGGGGCGCGATGCCGAGCGCGGGCGTATCGTGGAGGCGTGCCGCGTGGCGAACGTCTTGACGCCGTTGACGGCCTTCATC
>CAZJBP010000155.1:0-8203 GCA_964544115.1 uncultured Victivallales bacterium
CGAGTACGATTGCCGGTGGGGCGCCTGCCCTATGGGTTTCTTCTCCAAGGGGGGGTTTTCAGCAGAATCCGGTTCGGTGCCTATGGCGCCCCTGCGCGGGCCGGCGCCTCGGAGAGGCGCGGCCTACTTGATCGCAAACGACCGTGTCCCAGGACCGGATGCGCATGGGTAGGGCGGCGCTCTCCGAGCGCCAGCCCCATATGCGGGGTGCACTGAAACGCAGATGCGCCCGGCGACACGGTCGGGGCTGTCTTTGGCTTGAGGCCCCGTCCAGCGCTGTGCTATTCCTACCCGGCTGGGTTCAAGGCCTGTTCTTGGGGTGCCGCGCCGGAAGTACCATGCAGAAGTCCACGAATCATCTTTTCTCCGCGCTCATGGCGTGGATGGTTGCCGCAGGGTTTGCGGTGGCCGGCACGGCAACGACCGAAGATCCGGCCGTAGAGTCCGTCGACGGGCCTGCGTCGGCCGGCGCCATTACCATCGAGGCGCCGGTCGTCGAGGCCGGAGAGGGGATGGGGTTTTTCCAGGAGTGCGCGCGCTCCTATGAGAAGGAACGCCCGGGTGTCGCCATCAATCTCTATGGCGATCCGCGCATTTCGGACAAGGTGCGGGTCCGCATTCTCGAAGGCAGCTTCCCCGAGATCACCAACGCCAACCTGAACTACTGGAACATGATCCGCAGCGGAGACCTGCTCCCGCTCGACGAGTTCCTGGACCAACCCAACTGGGAGGGGGACCGGACCTGGCGCGAATCCTTCCTCCCGGGCAGCCTGGACCGCTACTCCTACGAGGGAAAGGTCTACGGCGTGCCGCTGGCCTACTTCGTGCAGGGCTTCTGGTACAACAAGGCCATGTTCGAGGCGCACGGCTGGAAGGCGCCTGCAACCTGGGGCGAGTTCGAGGCCCTGTGCGAGAAGATCAAGGCCGCCGGCATCGCGCCAATCGCCTTCCAGGGCCGCTACCCAGGCTATGCGCAGATGCTGCAAAGCGTGGCCTACTACCAGCTGGCCGGGCGCGACCGCTACTACGCCCAGCAGAACCTGGAGCCGGGCAGCTTCGCGAACCCCGAGCTGGAAACCTCGTTCGACCTGCTCCAGAAGACGGCGGCCCGCTACTTCCAGGAAGGCTCGATGGGCATGAGCCACACCGAGGCCCAGATGCAGTTCTTCCTCGGGAATACGGCCACGATCCTGTGCGGCGCGTGGCTCAAGAGCGAGATGATGGGCAAGATCCCCGACGGGTTCCGGCTGGGGTTCTTCAACATCCCCGCCTTGCCGAACCCCAAGGGCAACCCCGGCGACCTGTTCGTCTTCTCGAGCTACTACTTCGTCATGACCAAGGCGCCGCACGCGCGCGAATCCATCGACTTCCTGCGCTTCATGACGTCGCGGAAGATGGCGGGGATCTTCTGCCGGCAGCGCGATATCCCGGTGGCGATCCGGGGAGCCAACGAGGGCAACCTGTCGGCGGACATGGACGAGCTGGTCACCGTCATCAACAGCGCGCGCGCCGCTTTCGGCCAGGCCCCCGGCGAGGGGTATCCCGAGATGGAGCAGGTCTGGCAGGATGCGCTGGCCAAACTGCTGGCCACGGACGTGACACCTGCGGAGCTGAGCCAGGAGATGGAAAGCACGGTCGCGCCGATCCGCGACCGCGCCGCAAACCCGAACCACGTGACCATCCGGCACGTGTGGAAGCCGGTGCTGCTGCTGGGCGCGATGGCGGCCATGGTGCTAGTGGGGCTGGCGTCCGCGGTTCGCAAGCTGCGCGCCGCGCGCGCGCCGGGCGCAACGGCGGCGGCGGGCCGGCTGAAGCTGGGCTGGCACTGGGTGCTGGTGTTCGTGGGCCCCGCCACGCTGCTCTACACGGTCTTCGTGATCGTGCCGTCTCTCAAGGCGTTCCCCTGGAGCCTTAACCAGTGGGACGGGCTGAGCGCCATGCAACCCGTGGGGCTGCTGAACTTCAAGCGGCTGCTGTTCGAGAGCGACGGATTCTGGGTGGCGCTGGGGAACAACCTGTTCATCATGTTCGTCATTCCGCTCTTCGTGCTGCCCCTGGCGCTGTTCCTGGCGGCCTGCATCAGCCGGGGCGTGCGCGGCTCGGCCCTCTTCCGCATGGCGTTCTTCTTCCCGAACATCGTCGGCGGCGTCGCAGCCGCCCTGCTGTGGATGCACCTGTACAACCCGCAGGGCGGCGTCGTGAACGCGGCGCTGGTCGCGCTGGGACTGGAGCAGTTCCGCGGGTTCGCCTGGCTGTCGTCCGAGCACCTGTACTGGGCGCTCGTGCCGATGAGCGTCTGGGGGGCGTGCGGCTTCAATATGATCCTGTTCCTCGCGGCGATGGAGAGCATTCCGCAGGATCTCTACGAGGCGGCGGACATTGACGGCGCCAGCCACTGGCGGCAGTTCCGCCTGATCACGCTGCCGCTGATCTGGGAGGTCCTCTGCATCGCCGTGGTGTTCATGGTCATCGGGGGGATGAAGGCGTTCGAGATCATCTGGCTGCTCACCAACCAGGCGCCGACGACGCAGACGCACGTGATCGGCACGCGCATGGTGCAGGCCATGTGCACCGACTTCCGGATCGGCGAGGCGACGGCCATCGCCGTGCTGCTGTTCGTGATGGTGTTCTTTGGCACCGTGGCCACGCTGAGGCTGATGAAACGCGAGACGGTGGAGATGTGAGATCATGCGCAACCGCCTGAGCCTGACCCGCCCGCTGGTCTACGCGGCGCTGCTGAGCTACCTGGTCGTGGTGGTGTACCCCATGTTCTGGCTGTTCGCCACGTCCCTCAAGCAGGACCGCGAGATCTTCCTGCGCCCCTTCAGCCTGCCCCACCTCGGAGACCTGCAGTGGGTCAATTTTGCCAACGCCTGGGGCCGGGGGTGCTTCGGCACCTACTTCCTCAACAGCGTCGTGGTGACCGTCGCCACGGTGGCCGTGACGACGCTGGTCGCGGCCATGGCGGCGTACGCGCTGGCCCGGTTCCGCTTCCTGGGCGCGCGGCCGATCTTCTTCTACTTCCTGGCCGGGCTGATGATCCCCCTGCAGCTGGCCATCGTGCCGCTGTTCTTTCAGATGAAGTCGTTCGGGTTGCTCGATTCGCGGTTCGGCCTGTGCGTCGCCTACGTGGCGTTCGGGCTCCCGTTCGCCGTCTTCGTGCTGACGGGCTTCTTCCGCTCCCTGCCCTCGAGCCTGCAAGAGGCGGCGCTCATCGACGGCGCCGGGGAGTTCCGCGCCTTCTGGAGCGTGATGCTGCCGCTGGCGCGGCCGGGCCTGATCACCGTCGCGATCTTCTCGTTCCTGGGGACCTGGAACGAGTTCTTCATGGCCTTCATGTTTCTATCCGGCCAGGGGTCCGAAAACCTGCGCACGCTGCCGCTGGGGCTGGCCAACATCACGATCGTGAGCCAGTACCGCAGCGATTGGGGCATGGCCTTTGCAGGCCTGGTCCTGATGATGCTGCCGGCGCTGCTGCTCTATCTCGTCCTGCAGCGGCGCATCACCAAGGGCATCGCCGCCGGCGCGCTCAAAGGCTGAGGTCGCCAACCCGGGCGCCGCCGCGCTGATCCGGCCCGTCCCTGCGCCCTGCCCTGCGGCGCCACGGTCGCACCGCGGCCAGGCCTGTCCCCCTCACGCAGCCTTCGCGCGGTCAGTCCGCCGGAAATACCGACATGCCCTTCTTGATCGCGTCAGCCCCTTCAAGCGCCTTGCAGTACGCGACCTTCTCCTTCACCGAGTCCACCTTCAGCCGCCCGACCACATCGACGCTGACGTCCAGCACTTCGCCCGTGTCCGGGTCGCGCACTTCTGTGGCCTCGCCCACCTTGAACTCCTGCCCGACCTCCACGCCCTCGCGGGTTCCGCGGTTGACCATGATCTTGTCCGCGGCGGCCAGCACAACGGAGCCCTCCCACTGCACGGTCTCAAGCTGCTTGACAAGGAACGCGACCGCCTGGCTGAGGGCGTCTTCGCACGCCTTGCCCACGTTATCGTTCTTGTGACCGCCGCCGCCGCCGGTCAGCCCGCCTAGAGCCGAACCGAAGTAGCCCACGTTCAAGCCCTTCTTGCTGGATTGGCCAACGACCTTCGTCGATGCCTTGACCTGCCCGGTTTCGGTGTCCACGAGGTAGATGGTGATATTAACCTCCGCTGAGTCCTTCTTGCCGCCGACCCGGATGCCCTTGAAGTTCAGGCCGCCCTCGCTTCCGCCGGTGTCGTCCTGCACATGGGTGACGGACCCCCTCACCAGAAGCTGGGCCGGTGTCATCTGTCCCGTCTCGGGCGCCTTCTTCCCCCCCGCCATGCGGCCGGTCGTGGCCTGGTCCTGTTCACCCATGGCCATATCGCGCATCTCTTTGTCGCCAAGTACGATGAACTGCTTCGAGTCGTTCAGTGCCGCGGTCATCATCGTCGCGAACCCGTCACCAATGTTCCACGCCCCGCTCCAGCCCGCTTCGTTATCGAACTTCCCGACGCTGATGGAGTACCTGAGATTGCCGCCGGCAACGGCCGATGCCGCCGTCAAGACCGACGCCAGAAGTACCGCAGTTACAATGCTGCCACCCTTGATGCCGCACATGGTCTCTCCTCCCGATGGTCCCTGTTTCACAACAGCCTCCGTTTCATCGTCCGTTTCCGATCCCGCCGCAGCGGCGCGCCGACCAAATCATGTACCTCATGCCCAACGGTGGCGCAAGCAATTGATATCAGAAGGGAACGTCAGAAGACACCACGACAGAACGTCAGAAAGGAATTGCCTCCACTTGGCTTCCGTCGTATGGTGTCGCCCTGTTGTTTTTGAGCAGGACGGTTACGGAGCCGCCGCGAGACGTTTTTCGGAGCTTCGTAAGCGCTTGCGAGAAGACAGCCTTCACACCTCGGGGCGAGGTAGCTCAGTTGGTAGAGCAACGGACTGAAAATCCGTGTGTCGGGGGTTCGATTCCCTTCCTCGCCACCATCCTTACTTCCTGTCTTGCAGTCGCACAAGACGCGAGACCGGTGCGACCAGAGCACGCCGTCTACGTTCTTGCCTTGCCGCCGGCGCTGTGACATCGTCTTCGCCACGGACGCACAAATTGATGCTGCTCTCATGAGGCGCCTGCCTGTGTCGCCCGAAAAGCGATTTCCTATAACTTCATGAGAAGACATCTCGTCGGCAAACACTCCTTTCGCGCCGGCGTGTACGCCCTGTTTGTCTTGCTGATCGTTCCAGCCGGCGAAGCGCGCGCGGCCGACCTGGAGGTGCGCCTGCCGCCTTTGCCGCCGGGCACACGCGTGGTGTTCCAGATCTTCACATCGGCCGATACCTTCACCGGGCTGCGCTCGCCCGCCCGCACGGTGGCTTTCGAGACCACCGGCACCCATGCGTATAGGCTCACGGATGTCCCCGGCGGCGAATACGCACTGCTCGTCTACGTCGACGAGAATCGCAATGAGCGCCTGGACCGGAACTTCCTGGGTATTCCCGTGGAGCCCGTCGGCTTTCCGAACGGCTATCGCCCGAAGGGACCGCCGCTGTACCGAAGCGCCGTGATCGCGGCAAGCGAAGATGGCTCCGCGTGTGCGGACGTCGAACTCAACCGTCCACTCGGCCGTCGCGGTCAACTCGGCGTGGGCGTGGGCGTGATCGCCCAGAGCAGCCCGTATCGCGGCGCCGATGGCGCGGTTTACCGGGTGATCCCTGCCATCACGTACATTGGGGACCGCCTGCAGGTCCTGGGGCCGTCTGCACAGTTCGGGATCGTCTCGCGAAAGTACCTGCGCGTGGCCGCCACGGCGACCTACCGCCTGAGCGCCTACGAAGAGGATGACAGCCCCATCCTCGCCGGGCTCGGCGATCGCCGCGACACGCTGGCGCTGGGTCTCGCCATTCAGCGCGAACTGCCCGCCGGTTTCAGTGTCTCAGCAGGCTATGACCAGGACGTGCTCGATCGCGGCGGCGGCGGTTTGGCGAGCTTGGGGCTGGAGCGCGGCCTTCAGTGGGGCCGCACCGGTATCACGCCCGGCGTGGAGCTTCACTGGCTGAGCGCCGACCAGGCCAATTACGACTTCGGTGTGGCGGCGGACAAGACTACGCCGGAACGCCCCGCCTATCGTCTTGATGACACCCTTAGCGTGGAAGCGAAGTTGTCGACCTTTGTGGAGATTACGGACAACACGCGGGTCTTCATCAGCACGGGCATCGAGTTTCTCGACTCCGACGTCCGCCGCAGTCCGATCGTGGGAGAAGACCACGTCCTCCACGCCTTCGTTGCGTTGACCTACGCGTTGTAGAGTCAGACGCGGAGTGAAGAGGCCGGGCTGTCGGGAGCGAGACCGCGAGTCGCCGACATTGCGGCAGCAAGAACGGCGCGCCACGTTGGGAGGCGGCATGTTCCTGTTTCTGGCGACGTACATCCTGATTGGGCTGGCGCTGAACTTGTACATTCTGCGCTGGCTGAGGCCGGCTTTAGGCTGGAGATCCTCTGCCTCGCGGTGGTTCGCCGTCCCGGCGCTTCTGCTGACACTGCTGCCGATCGCGTCCCGGTTGTGCGACCGGTGGGGACACTACAACCTCGCGCTGGTCACGGGGCTTCCCGGATACGCATGGATGGCCGTGATCCTGTGGGGCGTCTGTTTCGGGCTTCTGGCCGAACTCATCAACGCGGGCCTGCGCCTGGCGTCGCTGGCGCTGCCTTCGGCGCGACGCTTCCTTCTGTCCCCGCGGCAGGTGGTGTGCTCGGTGCTGGCGATGGGCGTCCTCCTGGTGGCATGGGGTGCAGTCGAGGTAAAGACGCTCGAGACCGTCACGATCCGCATCCGCACCCCGCGGTTGCCGGCGGGAGCCGCGCCCATCCGGATCGTTCAGGTGTCCGACATCCATTTCAGCCGGCTCGTGAGGCGGCCAGCCCTGGAGCGACTGATCGCGTCAATCGAACGCGCGGACCCGGATCTGCTGATGTGCACCGGTGACGTCTTTGACTCGACGGCTCCGGAAATGGACGACTATGCAAAAACGCTGGCGCGGATTCCCGCTGCCCTGGGGAAGTTTGCCTGCCTGGGCAACCATGAGTTCTACCTTGGCGTCGGGAACAGCCTGCGCCTGCTGGATCTCGCGGGATTCAAGGTTCTCCGTCAGGATCGAGCGGTTGTGGAGCGCGCCGGAACCAAGGTCGAGATCATGGGCGTGGATGATCCGGCGGGGCGCTACACCGGTGAAGAGCCCATGACGGACGAGGACGGCATCCTCCGCGGAGGGCAATCCGAAGCCTTCTCTATCCTGCTCAAGCACCAGCCCCGCGTTTGGGGCGGGGCCGTGCAGCCGCCTGATCTCCAGCTTTCCGGCCACACACATGGAGGTCAGATCCTGCCCGCGCAGGTGTTCGCGCGCCTGGGCTACCCGCGCTGGCGAGGCCTCTATGAACTGGGCGATGGCCGGAAGCTCTACGTGAACCGAGGCGTCGGCACGTGGGGGCCTCCGATCCGGGTTCTCGCCCGCCCGGAGATCACGCTGTTCATCATCGAGCCCGAGTGATCGTTAGAATGTCACGACAAGCCCCGCCACGGCGTAATGGAAGAGCGAGAAGGTGTAGACCGTATCGTTGTCCGCGCCGCCTTCCAGAATCCGATAGCCGGCCTTCAGGGACACATGGTCGTTGAGGGGTACGACCGCGGCGAGGAGCACATCCTCCGCCCGGCCCTGCGGCGCGGCAAGCGCGTCGCCGTCCAGGACCAAATGGAGCCGCGGATGCGCCAGCCAGACGGCGCTGAAACTGAGCAGCGGAACCAAGCCGAGGTCGGTGTTCTCAGACTCCTGCCCGCCGCCTTCCAGCCGGATGGCCGCATCGCGCACCTTGGCCGACACGCCGGCGCGGAACTGGAACTTCGGCGAATCATACAGGAGATAGCGGTACGTGAGGCGGTAGGAGTTGAACCGGAACGTGGATTCAAGGGGTGTCCCCGCCGGAAATGTCGCGCCGTTGAAATCCACGTCCCGGTCCAGCGTGCCGTCGGATCGCATCGTCAGGAAAGCCGCCAGCAGGCCGAGGTCGTGCTTGCCGGCCAGCGTCACGGTGTAGCGGGCGCGGCAGGCAGGGAAGGAGTCCGCGGAGAGGTCTTCCGTCAGCGACAGCTTCGTGCCCGAATCGCCGGGAATCCGCACGTCGTTGTAGCCGGGGAACACCCAGCCGCCCTCGATGTCGAGCGCCTGTGACGGTCCGGC
>CAZJBP010000156.1:0-8179 GCA_964544115.1 uncultured Victivallales bacterium
ACGCCCTCGCCACACCTTTATTTTGCATGCCGGCAGAATACAGCTCGCCCACCCTTGACAAACTAAGACCCGTGCGCTACTAGTCCCAGCTCAATTTACTCCGCCGATCGTACTGTACACACGCAGCAGGCTGTCGCCCTGCGGACGGCCGGGCCGGCGGCGGGCGGGATCGAGGTGGATGTGACAGACAGAATGACCTGGTGTGGACCCCTGATGCGCGCCGCTGGCGCGCTACTGGCTGTGTCGTGCGCCGCAGCGTCGGCCTTGGCACAGGACTCGATGTACCGCGATCCGGCGAACATGGAGTGCCCGATCCTCGACATGCCCTTCTTCGAGTCCTGGGGGCTGGAGGCCGGCGGCGTGGGGGAGGCCGAGACCGACGCACCCGGCTGGGAGAATGTCAGCGTAGGGGAAGCCTCGGCCTGGGGCCGCATCGGGGACTTTGAGAACGACTGGGGCGGCGACCTGGACTTGCGCGCGCTGGTCGACACGATGGTCCTCACGTTCAACGACTATGACGACGCCTACGCCCTGACCATGGCCCGGGTCAATCTCCAGTGGTCGCAGCGCTTTGAGGGCGGAACCGGCTTCGAGGTCGACGCCGCCCCCGGCTTGTATTCCAGCTTCGACACCTTCAAGAGCGACGACTTTGCCGTGCCGTGCGGCGCGTCGTTCGTGCAGGCGCTGAACCCGCACGTCGCGGGCTTCCTGGGCGCCAGCGTGTACCCCGGCTTTGACGAGACCATCGTCCCCCGGGGTGGCATCCGCCTCGCCCAGGGCAACAAGGCCGTGCTGGACATCGCCTATCCCGAATCGCGCCTGGTGCTGGGCACCGCGCGCGCGTTCCGGCTGACCACCGGCATTCGCGTATCGGACTGGCCCGAATACAACATGGGCGACGACCCGCGCGAGCGCCTGCGCTACGACGAGGTCCGGGCCTACGCCACGATGCAGTTCGGCGTCGGCGAGATGACCGGCTTCATGCTGCAGGGCGGCTACGTGATGGACCGCGAGGTGTCGTTTGAGTCGGACGACACCGTTATCAACATCGAAGACGCGCCCTTTGTTCGAATTGGTTTCTATGGCCGCATGTGAACGGACCTGGAGGACAATGACGATGCCCGTGCGAATCCTGACCCTGTTGGCCCTGCCGGCTCTTCTGCTCGCCGCCGCCGGCTGCGAAATGGCTGATCCCAACGCGACCGAGGAAACCGCCGAAGCGGTGAGCCCGTCGACCGCCACCGATACAGCCAGCACCGACACCACCGGCACGGATCGAAGCAGCACGCCGGCGACGGACGGGGCGACCTCGGTCGACCTCGAGCAGGCCGAGTGGGATAGCATTCAGTGGTACACGGCCAGCGGCCCCAGCTGCAAGGGCGCCACGCAGGTCATGACGCTGTCCGCCTCGGTGAAGACCGGCGGGGAATACGTCAGTTTCACGTTCAACAGTTACCCATGGTCGGACGCCGGCCTCGTGCACTTCTTCGTGTGGGATGGCACCCGGTGGAAGGGCGGCAAGTTCGACTGGATCCGCAAAGGCGGTCAGGGCCTGAAGGGCACGGAGAACATCCGCGAGCATTACAACGGCCTGAGCATCCCGAAATCGGGCACAGCCGTGGCCTTCGCGTGGACCAACGAAAAGGGCACCCAGCGCAGCAATCTCAGCAGGACCACCTGGCCATGAGCGGCGGGACCCGCTAACCTTTCTTCCTCCCTCGCAGCGCGTTGCGGGCCTGCGTCATCCTCCTCAGGAGTTGATGCAGCACCGCATTGCGATTACAGTTGCCTTGCCTCCCGGGTATGGTGTCATATCCGCCCGGGTGTCAGGAGTTCGGGTTCATGGCGGAAACACAGAGATGGAGCGATGCGACGTCCGACCGTCTCATCCAGGCGCTGCTGGATATCAGCAACCTAGTGGGGTCGGTCATGCGCCTGGAGGACATCCTCGATCGGATTGTCGCGATCGCCTCGCAGTTGATGGGCGTGCCGTCGTGCTCGATCTACCTTCTTAACGGGCACGAGCGGACGCTGGTCCTCAGCAGCAGCAACGGGCTGGAGCCCGAACTGGTCGGCCAGGCCCGGTTTGCCCCCGGGGAGGGCATCCCCGGCTGGGTCTTCATCACCGGCGAGGTGATGGCGCTCCAGGACGCAGTCCGCGACCCGCGCTTCCGGCCGATCCCGGGGTCAGCCATGGAAACCGCGTATCACGCCTACCTGTGCGTGCCGCTGCGCATCCAGGAGGAGATCGTCGGCGTGGTCACGGTGCGCTCGACCGAGGCGCGGGGCTTCGACCGGCGCGACGGCCTGCTGATGGAAACGGTCTGCAAGATGGTGGCGATCGTCATCGAAAAGGCGCGCATGTACCACGACATGATCCGCGCCCGCGAGCTCGCGGCCGTGGCGGTCTCCCTCTCGGGAACCGCCCATTTCATCAAGAACATCATGTTCACCACGCAGATCGCGCAGGCGACCATCGACCGCGTCATATCCGAGCGGGAGGAGTTCGAGCTCGCCCGCAACGCCTGGCAGTCCCTGAAGGAATCCAACCGGCAGATCAGCAAGCTGGTCGGCAACATGCTGAACTACTGCCGCGAGGACAAGCCGGTCTATGAGGAGGCGGATATCAACGCGCTGATCCGCGACCTGGCCGCCTCGGTTCAGGATGCCGCCCGCAGCCGCAACGCCGACCTGATCCTCGAGCTCGACGCCCGCCTGCCGCGGGTTGACCTCGACGTGGACGCCATCCGGGATGCGCTGCTGAACCTGGTGACCAACAGCCTCGACGCCTTGCCGGCGGGCCGCGGCGGACACGTGTGGATTCGGACCTACCGCCTCCCGGAACAGAACAACTTCCGCATCGAAGTGGCGGACGACGGAACCGGGATTGCCGACAATATCCGGGACAGGATCTTCAACCTGTTCTTCACGACCAAGGGCGAAGGCGGGTCCGGCATCGGGCTGGCGTCGACCCGCAAGATCATCGAGCGGCACAACGGAACGATCGACGCGGCGTCGACGCCCGGAAGCGGAAGCTGCTTCATTATTCACCTCCCGCTGCGGGCCGTGCCGGCCGCGCTGGGCGTAGCCGATGGCCGGCTCGGGGCTTGAGAAGACGGCCTCGCGCCCAGCGCCCCCCGCGCGCCGCCAGCACCACCGCCGCCAGCAGCAATCCCGCGGCGCGCCATCCGGGCCGCCCGTCCACCGGCTGCGGCCCCGCGGCAAACCGGCACAGGTTCCACCCCACTACCGCCACGGACGCCCCGGTCGCCAGCAGCGGATCGGTCAGCCATCCGACGCCCCGCCCGCGCACCGACCGACGGCGGCGGCGTTCAAGGGGATAGAACCACGCCACCCCGCCGGACCGCAGGTGCTCGCATGCGATGTGGCCCAGCATGGACGCCGCGGCCACCACGGCGGCGGCGCCATCGAGGGCCGCCCACGCGCACAGGGCGACCGCGCCGACCGCCGTCAGGCTATGCGACCCGCGCCGGCGATCCGGTTCAAACACGACCCGCACGCCATCGCGCCCCGCGGGGAGCAGGGCCACCACCATGCCTCCCCCGGGCCGTGCGAACGCAGACACGGCGTCCTCGATCAGGATGCGGCCCGCGCTGGTGGCCCGCTGTCGCCGGGCCACCTCCCGCCCGGCCGCGGCCTCGCCGCCACCGTCTTCGACTGCCACGTGGTGAAACGTCACCTCGAACGTGGAACTCCCCGGCTCCACCGCCAGCCGGCAGCACAGGTGGACGCCCGGCCGCACCGGCGGCGCTTCGACCCGGACCGTCTCCGGACGCGCGCCGCCGCGCACGCGATCGCACGCGCGGGCCAGAGCCTTCGCCACATCGCAGGCACCGGGGTCGGCCGGGTCCGGAACCACCCGGAGATCGGGCGGCCGCGAGAACGTCGTGCGCACGTCGTCCAGCACATCCGGCAGACATCCGCACACAGCCCCCAGAACCAGACACCCCGGATGGCCGCCCGCAGCGGCCGCCGCAGCCGTCGGGACAAAGGACGCCGTTGCGGCTCCGATGGCCGCCTGAACCATGCGCGTCACCTGAACGCTCCCCACCCCGCCGTCCGCACGAGAGCCGGCACCAGCACGGCGCCCAGCAGTCCGGCGCGGCCCAGACCGAAGAGCGAGGGAACCAGGCCCAAGCCCGTGGACGCCGCCAGCACCAGGAGGCCCACGCCGCCGCAGGCAGCCGCGGCCACCACGGCCACGAGCCCCAGCGAAACCGCCGCCGCGCACCGCCGGCGCAGGGCAATTCGTTCGGCGGCCTGAGACGCAGCCCCCGCCAGCGCGACGGCAAGACCGCCACCCAGGAGAAGCGCGAACACCGTCTGGACCGTCGCCTGTGCAGCACCGCCCCCCGCGACGGCGTGCGGCAGCGGCACGACCACCGCCGTACCGCGCAAGATCCGGGCCCCGGCGGCGGCCGCCAGGAGCGGCCCCAGCGTCAGCGCGCCCGCCTTTGCAGCGCCCAGGGCCACGAGTCGGACTCTGTCGCTCAGGCCGGCCAGACGGGCCGCGACCGCACCGGCCGCCGCCGGCGTAATCCCCGGCACACAGACGACGGCCCCCGCCGCCAGGCCGGCCGCCACGCCGCGAACCACATCGCGCGGCGCCAGCGGGCCGAGGGACACGGGGGGCGGCGCTGCGCTCGGACGCCGCGGTAACAGCAGCGCGGTCAGCAGCCCGGGCACCGTGAAGAGGCCAGCCCAGCAGGGCAGCAGGAGCATGGCGCTGCCGATCCGGCCATCGCCGGCCTCGTGAACCGCAAGGCCCAGAAGGCCGCACGCCGCAAATAGGGCGACGCCCCCCGCGGCCCGGGCTGCGGAGCGGCCCGTCGCAGGCGGACCCGGGTCCGGCGGGGCTGGAGATGCGGCAGCCATGATCGCGCCCACCCAGAGCAGCCCCTGGGCGGCTGGCGACAGGAGCCAGCTGGCGCGGACGAGAGACGATGAAGGCATCGCCAGGAACAGCCCGCACTGGACGATAAGCGCGGCCACGCCGCCCATCACCGTCAGCAGAAATGCCTGGCGGCTCCAGCCCGCATCCGAGTATCGGCCGATGGCGCCGTCCGAAAAGGCGGCGCTGTCATCCGGCGCGTCAAGGAAGGCGGCGGGCAGGCCGTTCAGAATGGCGTAGGCGCCCACGGATGCTGCGGCGAACGGCCAGAGGAAAGACGGCGAGACAGCGCCGGACGCCGCGATCGCGGCCGCCAGGGCCGCGACCAGCGTCACGTGAACCCCCGGCAGGCAGGCGGCCACGCCGCCCGCCAGCGCGCCGGCCAAGGCCGCGGCTATATCGCCCCAGGCGAAGACGGCGGTCATGGAACGCCCCCCGCCGCATGGACGTTCACGCCGCCGCGCCCTTCGGCCCTGTCGCGCGGGTCAGGTCGAGCCCACAGCAGCAGGCTCAGGAGACCGATCAGGGAGAGCGAAATGGCGGCGGCGCGCAGGGCCAGGAGTCGCGGGCGATACGCCGCATCGCACCCGCAGAAAGGGCACTCCAGGCGCATGCCAATCCACCGCTCGCACGAGGGACACACCGCGTGCGGCGGGGGGAGAACGTACCGTCTGGTGCTCACGGCGTTCGGACCCTCCTGCCCTACCGATCCGCCAACACAAACCCAGTTTACCGCCGGGCGCGGGGCGCGCTCGATTCACCGCGTCGCAAAGATCGACCGCGCGCGCGCCGGGCGCGGGTGACTCATAAATCCGACCCCGCATCGGCGGCGGGACCCTCGGCATCCTGCGCCTCATTCACCCTCAGCTTCGTGCGGTGCACAGCGGGGTATTGCTGGATTTCCAGGTCCTTGATCATCCAGCGGTCGTTGATCTTCTTGAAGCTCTTCACCCACAGCGTGCGCACCGCATTCCCTGCGGCATCGTATCCCTCGGCCTGGAGCAGAATGCGGGCCTGCTCATCGATCCAGACCCGCACGCGGGCATAGGGTCCGGAGGTCCCGCCGACCGGCGGGGCCAGATCCACGACCACGGAGGGCCGGCCCCGCACCGATTCGGTGCCGACCACGATGCCGCCCCGCCACCACAGGAAGGACAGGGACAGGTCCAGCCACGTCAGGTCGGTCTGTTGAATGTGCCCGTAGAGATCCTGCAGCGGCGCCGGCTCGGATGGGCTGCCGTCCGCGTGGAGGTATTCGGGCTCGCCCTTGGAGGGGCGCTTGACCGTGAGCGCCTCCAGCACAGGCCCCGCGGGCGAAGCGCGGATGGCATACGAGGCGGTCGCCGGTTCAGCCCCGTAGTTCAGGGTCATTTCGAACGCATAGTCGCAGACGGGAATGCCGCGCGGTTTGCGCACAAACAACTGCCCCGTCAGCGTGATGGTCTCGCGCGGGAGGCGCAGAAGCACGTCGTCCATCAGGGCATCAGCGCTCGCGCCGGCAGCAGGGGTAACGTCAACGGCCTGCGCACGGGCGAACTGAAGCGCGCAGCAGAAGCCCAGAACCAGAGCCAGCCCGCCGCAGCGTCTAGGCGACATCGGAGCCCTGGTACGGACCCGCTGCGTCAGAGGCCTTAATGACGCGATCCAAGGCGTCCCGGACGTCCCGCAAGCCGGGCGCCGGGACGATGATGGTGTCACGCCGACCGCCGACGTCTTCGGTGATCCTGAGAAAGCGCCCCCGTGGGTTCTCCCGAAGCTCAAGCGAAAACGTCTTCCGCTCGACCTGAACCTGTTCGGTCAGCAGTTCCTTGTCCACGATCCCACCCCCTCCGTTCAGCATAGCCGCGCGCGAGAAACCCATCGTGCGGAGGGCCAAGCTACCACTTGGAGATGATAGCACACCGGGCCAATCTGTCAACGCGCCGCGGACACGGCGTTGGTCGGGCTGATCTCGGCCGTAGCGCGCAGGGTGTCGACCAGACCGCCGAACTTCTCGTTCTTCTTCTTGCCGTCAAGGTACTCGCGGATTTTTGACGAGGCCTCTTCCTGCGGCATCTTGCCCGCCTTGTCGCGCGAGGTCACCTGGATGATATGGAAGCCGAACGGCGTCCGGACGACGGGGCCGATGGCGCCGATCTCCTGGGAGAACGCGGCCTCTTCGAACGCCGGCACCATCTGGCCGCGTCCGAACGTCCCGAGGTCGCCGCCCTTCGCCGCGCTCGGGCAGGCCGATTCGGCCTTCGCCAGTGCGGCGAAGTTCGTGCCCGCGATGAGCTGGGCCCTCAGGGCTTCCGCCTTTTCCGAGGCCGCCTTCTGGGCGTCGGCGTCGGCCTTCTCATCGCACTTGATCAGGATGTGGCTGGCCGAGACCTGCTCGGGCGTTTCGAACTTGTCGAGGTTGTTGGTGTAGAAGGCGTGGATCTCCTCGTCACTCGCCGCGGGCACCGTCGCGGTCTCAGCCTCGTACAACTTGCGAATGCGCTCGCCGGTCCCGATTTCCGACCGGATCTCCGCCACGGTCATACCGCGCGTGGCGGCGAACGCCTCGAGCGTGGTGCCCTCCGGAAGGCGGGTGGAGAGATTGGACACGACCGTGTCGACCTCCTGCGTCGTCACCGCCATGCCGCGTTTCTCGGCTTCCTGGCTCAGCAGCACGGTGTCCACGAACTGCGAGATGACCTGGGGCTCCAGCTGCGGACGGAGGCTGGCGATGGCGCCGGCCGCCGAGGACTCGGGCATGCCCTGGCTCATGACCATGAGCCGCATGCGCCGGTCCGCATCGGCGCGGGTCAGGCTGCGGCCGTTCACGGTAACGACCAGGGATGTGGGATTCGCTGCGGGGGTGGCACCTTTCAAGGCGGTCTCCTCGATCTGTTGCATGGGTTCCGACTGCGCGGCCGCCGGTGCGGTTGCGCTGGCCGCCGGGGCCTCCGCGGCTGTGGGCCGGTTGCATCCCGAAGTTATGGCCGCGCACAGGCCGGCCGCCAGAATCATCGTCAACGGAATTGCTCTCGACATGGGCGTGGCTTGGCCGAGGGACTCCTCAGAGACGTGAACGGCGTCCTCGGCCACCTCTGTTCCTGGTTCCATACGGGCGAAGACGCAGAGGACGCCGGACAGGAACCGCCGCGTCGACTTGAGCTGATGTCGTCACCACACGTGTTTCGTCGCCCCATCCGGCGGCTGTCAGCACGCCCGACCGGATGGCAATTGAGGAAGATCATGGGACCAAGGCCGAGGCCAATGCAACCCTGAACTACGCGAAAA
>CAZJBP010000157.1:0-8158 GCA_964544115.1 uncultured Victivallales bacterium
CCGGCGACCGGCGGGACGAGGCTTTCCAGCTCGTCGCCGACACGTACGAGGCCCTGGTTGAGGAGCGCGGCGAGGGCGAGACGATCTGGGGGTCGATGATCAAGCAGACCCTCAAGCGCCGCCGGCCCGGCTTCAGCGAGTCCTACTACGGCTTCCGCTCCTTCGGCGACCTGCTTGAGGACGCCGGCGCCCAGGGGATCCTCGCGCTCGAACGCGACGAAAAATCGGGCGGGTTCGTCATCAAGGGCTGCCCCAGGCGCTAGGCACGGCCGGAGCCGTCCGCTACGCGACATGCCGCTGAGAGATCTTGCGGAAATGGTAGCCCTGGATGGCGAGCGTGATCGCCTCCGTCAGCAGCCACGGCCGCCGGAACTGGATCCAGAAGAGCAGCCGCCAGTAGTGGGTTCGGCCCCGGCTCATAATGCCGATCCGGTAGAAGGCGCGGACAAACGCCAGCGCGTGTGAGACCCGGAAGCGGCCGTGCCGCCGAGGCGGCTTATACTCGCGCAGGAAGGTTCTGATCCGCTGGTAGTAAGGCTTCGGCGCGTAGATGTGGTCCAGGATGCGCTTGTACCCCTCCTTGAGCGCCTCCAGGCTCATCACCGGCCGAATGTTGGTCGTGCCATCCACGTTGTCTCCCGAGCCCTCGCCCTGCAGCCGGCCCTCGCGCTTCATCCGCTCATACAGCCGAGTCCCGGGGGGCGCCTGCAGCATGCCGACCATGGCAGTCACGATCCCGCTGCTCTGAATGAAGTCGATCTGCCGCTGGAAGATGGAGGGCCGGTCGTGGTCAAAGCCGACGATGAACCCCCCTTGCACCTGGAAGCCCGCGCGCTGGATGCGCTTCACGTCCTCCACGAGATTGCGGTTCCTGTTCTGAAGCTTGCTGCACTCCGCCAGGCTGTCCTCGTCCGGGGTTTCAATGCCGATGAAGACCTTGTTGAACCCGGCCTCGCGCATCATCGCCATCAGCTCGGGGTCATCGGCCAGGTTGATGGAGGCCTCGGTGTAGAACACGGTTCTGCCTTTGCCCTTCCGCCACGCGATCAGGGCCGGCAGAAGGTCCGTCTTCAGAAACGCCTTGTTGCCGATGAAGTTGTCGTCCACAAAGAACACCTCGTCGCGCCACCCCGCGGCGTACAGCCCGTCGAGCTCGGCGACAATCTGGGCCGAGGTCTTCATGCGCACGCGGTGTCCGAACAGGGCGGTGACATTGCAGAAGTCGCAGTTGAACGGGCAGCCGCGCGAGAACTGGACGCTCATGCTGGCGTAGTGCTTCAGATCCAGCAGGCCCCATTGGGGCGCGGGCGTCTGGCGCAGGTCTGCGTGGTCGGCCGTCTCGTAGAGGCGACGGGCGCGGCCCTGCGCCAGGTCCGAGAGGAATGGCTGGAGCGTGAGCTCGGCCTCGTTGAGGATATAATGGTCGACGGTCCCGAACTGCTCGTGTTCGCTGTTGAACAGCGGCCCGCCGGCGACGACGCGAACCCCCGCCTGCTTGCACCGGTCCACGATGCGGTGCGCCGACTCACGCTGGACGACCATGGCGCTGATGAAGACGCAGTCCGCCCAGGCCAGATCCTTGTCCGTCAACTTGCGCACGTTGACGTCGACCAGCCGCCGCGGCCATTCCGTCGGCAGCATGGCCGCAACCGTCACCAGCCCCAGCGGCGGCAGCGCGGAGCGCTTGCCCACAAAGGCCAGCGCGTGCTTGAAGCTCCAGAACGTGTCCGGGAACTCAGGATAGACAAGAAGAACATTCACATCCCACCTCCGGTACGCCCCCTCTCAACCCTAGATACCTTAGCGCAGGACGGCCGTTTCTCCCATGGGGTGAAACCCTACCGCCACCGGGCCGGCGCCTGATGCCTACTCGAGGGGCAGCTGGACGTCGCATTCGACAATCCCCGCCGCGATGGCGTGGCGGGTGAGACCGGCGGTGTCATGGATGTCGAGCTTCTGCATGAGATGGTCGCGGTGCTTCTCGACGGTCTTGACGCTGATGTCGAGCTCCGCCGCGATCTGCTTGTTGGCCAGGCCTTCGGCAATCAACTGGAGCACCTCGATCTCGCGCAAACTCAGGCCCGCCTCACCCTCCTTGAGCCGCCCCTTCCGGTCTAGCACGTTCGGATGGCGGGTGCTCAGCCGCTTGCCAATGGTGGGGCTGAAGAACGTGCCGCCTTGTTGGATTTCCCGGATCGCCTTGCACAGGAAGTCAGCCGAGGTGTGCTTCACCAGGTATCCCGACGCACCCTGGTCGATCGCACGCTCAACATAGGCGTCATCGCTGTGGGCGGATAGGATGAGCACTTTGGAGTCCGGCGCCATCTCGCAAATCCGCCGCGTGGCATCCATGCCGTTCATCCGCGGCATCGCAATATCCATGATGACCACGTTTGGCCGGAGGTCCCGGGCCATGGCCACGGCCTGCCGGCCCGTGGCCGCCTCGCCGAGAACCTCGATATCGGCCTCGGACTCCAGCAACGTCCGCAGGCCATCCCGCACGACCATGTGGTCTTCCGCCAGCAGCACGGTGATCCGCGTCCCGGGCTTCATGGGCGGGCGAGCTCCCGGGGGCCCTTGAGGTGCGGAATCTGCGCCTGAAGCGTGGTGCCCCGGCCCGGAGCGGAGTCTATGGACAAGCTACCCCCAAGCATCTCCACGCGCTCCCTCATTCCGATGAGCCCCAGGCTCCGGCTCTTCCGACCCCGCCACGTCCGCTCCACATCGAAGGATCGGCCGTCGTCCCGGATCTGCATCCACATGGCATCCGGAAGCCTCCGAAGGCTCACGTCCACCCGGCCGGCTTGCGCATGGCGAACAACATTGGTCAGCGCTTCCTGCGCCACGCGATAGAGCGCCGTGCGCTGGGCGCTGCTCAACCCGTCCGGCCCCGGGAACGCCGTCAAGCTCGCCCGCAGCCCCGTTTCTTTCGCAAGCCGCTTCATGAAGGCCTGCAGGGCCGGAATCAGTCCCAGGTCATCCAGCACCGCCGGCCGCAGTTCGAGAGCGAACCGGTGCACGACGTCCACCGACTTCTCGACCAGCCGTTGGGTGTGCGAGATCTTCCGGCTGAAACTCTTGTTGTGGGCCGCTGCCTCCACCTTCAAGGTCGCCAGGCGGACGTGAATGCCGGTCAGCATCTGCGCCACGACGTCATGCAATTCGCGGCTGATCCTCTTGCGTTCATCCTCCTGCGCCGACAGAACCCGGCGTGACAGCAGCCGCAACTCGTCCTGCTGCCGCTGCGACCTCGACAGCAACAAGCCTGTGTGGCGCTCGCTGCGGCGCAGGGTCTCCTCCACCTTCCGACGTCGTGCGATCTCCGCCTTCAGCCGCCGGTTGGAAGCAGCCAGCGCCACCCGGCCCGGGTTCGGGGCCGGCGTCGGACGCCTGGCTTGGCCAGGTTCTCTGCGAGGTGCGGCTGTCATAGCCCAGACCATCGAGCTTTCGCCGTGATTCTCCCACCCACCTCCGCGTTTCGGCAATCTCTTTCTTGACGCGCGCCCCCCTGTGCCGGGCGCATCCCCGTTTCAGTGCAAGCCGGTTTGATGTGTTGCCCGTCCCGCTGTGAGGTTGTCGGCCTGGCGCGCCTTTCGGAGGCCTGGTCCCGCAATGTCATCCCGAACGCAGTGAGGGATCTCGCCCCCCTTTGCGCTTGCATTGCCGGGGGATGTGGTGGCCCGCCTGCCAGCGGCCACGCATCCCGCTTCCTGGTTGACGCGCGAGGCTAGATAGTTCACATTTCGGAATATTCAGATTACGGAGCATCGGCATGCCCAGTCCACGCACATCCCTCGACGCCCGCGCCACCGAACTGACCGCCCAGTTCGACGCCTTCGCGCGGCGCTTTATCATCCCCCAGGGCATCGCGGCTGATGACCGCGCGCCGCTTACGCGCCTGGAGCTGCGCGTGATCGCCGCCGTGGGCGATCACCCCAACGGCCGCACGGGCAACCTGGCGGGCGACCTGATGATGTCCCTCAGCAGCCTGTCGAGCCTGCTGGACCGGCTGGCGAGGCGCCGCCTGATCCATCGGCGTCGCTCGCTGGAGGACCGCCGCGTTGTCCACGTGGAGCTGACGGCCAACGGGCGCGCCTGCTGCGCCCGCTTTCAACGCCGGCGCCTGCAAATCGCCCGCGGCATGCTCCAGGCTTTGACTGAGGAGGAGCGGGCAACGTTTATCGCGCTGATGCAAAAGATTGGAGCTAAGGCCGGCGGCAACGCCCCCGGCCGGGGAGAATCGCCACTATGACGGGCAAACTCATCGCGGGTGCTGCCGGGGTCGCCCTGATGGGGCTGATCGGCTGGCGCGTGTATCAGCAGTCCACCGCCGAGGGGAAGGGGGGCGCGCCGCGCGGACGCGCCGCGCAGGTGGCCGTGCTGCTGCAGGCCGTGCGCGTAGAGGCCATCCGGGATGTGCGTACGTTTACCGGCACGATCGAGCCGCGGACGCGCTTCGACGTGGCACCCAAGGTGCCCGGCCGGCTTGAGACGCTGCGCGTCAACATCGGCCAGGAGGTCCGTAATGGGGACCCGATCGCCACGCTGGACGCCGAGGAGTACCGGCAGCGGGTGGAGCAGTCCCGTGCCGAGCTGGAGGTCGCCAAGGCCGGGGTGGCGGAGATGCAGAGCGCGCTGGAGATCGCCACGCGGGAGAGGGCGCGGGTCAGCGAACTGCAGAAGCAGAAGGTCGCCTCCGAGGCGGAGCTGGACCAGGCCGAGGCGGCCTTCGCGTCGGCCCAGGCCAAGCGGGACGTTACGCTGGCGCAGGTGCGCCAGCGCGAGGCAGCCCTGCAGGCGGACGAGGTCCGGCTCGCCTACACGCAAATCGCGGTGGCCTGGGCGGGGGGGCCCGGGACGCGCGTCGTCGGCGAGCGCTTCGTCGACGAGGGGGCCATGCTGCGGGCCAATGATCCCATCGTGTCGGTGCTGGACGTCGACACGGTGGTCGCCGCGCTCACGGTCATCGAGCGCGACTATCCGAGCGTTCAGGTCGGGCAGCGGGTGGAGATCACAACCGACGCCTTCCCGGGGCGCGTGTTCGGCGGAACCCTTGCGCGAAAGGCGCCGCTGCTGATGGAGTCCTCGCGGCAGGCCCGCGTGGAGGTGGAAGTGGCCAACGCCGACCGGGCGCTGGCGCCGGGCATGTTCGTGCGGGCGGCGATCGAGTTTGCCGCCCACCCCGGCGCCACCACCGTGCCCGTCGCCGCGCTCGCGCGCCGTAACGGCTCGACCGGCGTCTTCCTCGCCGATACGCAGGCGCTCACCGCCGCCTTTCTCCCGCTCACCGTCGGCATCGTCAGCGGCGAGCGGGCGGAAGTGCTGTCGCCGCCCCTGGCCGGCCAGGTGGTGACGCTGGGGCAGCACCTGCTCGAAGACGGCTCGGCCATCCTCCTGCCAGCCGCCGCACCCGCGGCGGCGCCGGGAGGGCGGCAGCCATGAACCTGGCGCGCGCGGCGGTACATCGGCCGATCTTCACCACGATGGTGACGCTCATCGTCCTCATCATGGGCGGGGTGTCTCTGTACCGCATCCCCGTTGACCTGATGCCCGACGTCACCTCCCCCACGCTCAGCGTCTCCACCCGCTACGAGAATGCCAGCCCGGCCGAGATCGAGGAACTCATCACCCGCCCTGTCGAGGAGGCCATGAGTGCTGTGCCCGGCGTGGAGGAAGTCTCCTCGGTCTCCTCCGAAGGCAACAGCAACGTCCGGATCACCTTCACCTGGGGCACGGATCTGGATGCGGCGGCCAACGACATCCGCGACCGGCTTGACCGCGTGATTCCACGGCTCCCGGAGGAGGCCGACCGGCCGACGCTGCGCAAGTTCGACCTGGCCAGCTTCCCCATCCTGATCCTGGGCGCCGCCAGCCGGCTGGATCCCGTCCAGATGCGGAAGCTCATCGATGACCAGGTCAAGTACCGGATTGAGCGGGTGCCGGGCGTGGCCGCACTGGACGTCATGGGCGGCCAGGAGCGCGAGATCCACGTCCTGCTGGACCCGGACAAGATCAAGGCGCTCGGCATTCCGCTCGACGTGCTGGTGAGCCGCATCAAGGACGCCAACGTGACTCTGCCGGCCGGCACGCTGGAGGCGGGGAACTACGAGATGGTCGTCCGCACGCCCGGCGAATACACCAACCTGGACCAGTTGCGCGAGACGGCGGTGGCCGTGCGCCAGGGGGTGCCGGTGCTGCTGAAGGACGTGGCGCAGATCGAGGACTCGTGGCTGAAGGTCACGCGCCTGGTGCGGGTCAACGGCGTGCCGGGCGTGCGCATGTCCGTCAACAAGCAGTCCGGGAGGAACACCGTCGATGTCGCCCGCGCCGTGCGCGAGGAGATCGAGCGCATCAACCAGGACATTCCCCAGGTCCGGATCACCCCGATCGTGGACACGTCCGAGTACATCGAGCGGTCCATCACCAACGTCGGCAGCTCCGCCATGTACGGCGGGCTCTACGCGATCGTCATCCTGCTCCTCTTCCTCAGGAACGTGCGCAGCACGGCGATCATTGCCACCGCCATCCCGATCTCCATCATCGCGACCTTCATGCTGATCTACTTCGGCGGCTTCACGATGAACCTCATGACGCTCGGCGGGCTGGCGCTGGGCGTGGGGATGCTGGTGGACAACGCCATTGTCGTGCTGGAAAACATCTACCGCCTGCGCGAGGGCGACCGCCAGCTGGGGGGCGAAGAGGCGGCCGTGCGGGGAACCGAGGAGGTCACCGCAGCCATCGTCTCCAGCACGCTGACCACGGTCGTCGTCTTCCTTCCCCTGATCTTCGTGCGCGGCATGGCGGGCGTGATGTTCAAACAGCTGGCCTACGTCGTCAGCTTTGCCCTGCTCTGCTCCCTGGCCGTCGCCCTGACGCTGGTCCCCATGCTGGCATCCAGGTTCCTGCGGCCGGTCAGCCTCGACGCAACGGCGGACGAAACGGTCACGCACAAGCTGTTCCGGATCACGGGCCGGTTCCTGGAGGGGATCGAACGCCGGTACAAGGACGCGCTTCACACGTCCCTGAACCACCGCCTCTGGGTAGTGGCCGCCGCCCTGCTGTTGCTGGTTTCGAGCCTCGCCTTGATTCCCCTGATCGGCACGGAGCTCATGCCGACCGCCGATGAGGGACAAGTGCGGATAAACGTGGAAATGGAAGTGGGCACGAAGCTGTCCCTCCTGGACGAGACCTTCCGCCCGATCGAGGCGATCGTCGCCCGCGAGGTGCCGGAGGCCCGGAGCACCGTCACCAGCATGGGCGGATCGGGGTGGCATTCGGGCGGGAGTCACAAGGGCGACATGTCGGTCAACCTTAAGCCCCTCAGCGAACGGACGCGGTCGAGCGACGAGATCGCCGCCGCCTTGCGTCAGAAGCTGGCCGGGATCCCAGGCACCACCATCCGGACGCGCGCCGGCCAGGGGCTGTTCATCCTCCGGATGGCGAGCGGCAGAGCCGACCAGCTTCAGGTGGAAGTTCGAGGGTACGACCTGCAGATCGCCGACGCCCTGGCGCGCCGCGTTAAGGAAGTCGTCGAGACGGTGCCCGGCGTTACCGACGCCACGATAAGCCGCGACAGCGGCCAGCCCGAGCGGCTGGTCGTCGTGGACCGCACCAAGGCCGAGGCGATGAAGGTGAGCGTCTCCCAGGCGGCCAGCATGCTGCAGACGGTCCTGGGCGGCACCCGGGCCAGCTACTACCGCGAGGGCGGGGACGAGTACGCCATCCTGGTGAAGCTCAAGGACTCCGAAAAGCAATCGCTTCAGAGCATCCTGGACCTGACGCTGACGAGCGCGACCGGCGAGCCGGTCGTGCTGAGGAACATCGTGAACGTTCAGGAGCGCACCGGGCCGGTCGGCATCGAACGCAACGATCAGGAGCGCATCGTGCTGATCGAAGCCAACGTGCTCGGACGCGACATGGGCTCGATTGTCGCCGATGTCCGGGAGCGCCTGCGATCCATCCCCATCCCGCGCGACTTTTCCGTCGGGTTCGGGGGGGATTACGAAGAGCAGCAGAAGGCCTTCCGGGAGTTGGGGCTCGGGCTCGTGCTGTCGCTGATCCTCGTCTACATGGTCATGGCCTGCCAGTACGAATCCCTGCGGGACCCCATGGTGGTCATGTTCTCCGTGCCGCTGGCCATCATCGGCGTCACGGTCAC
>CAZJBP010000158.1:0-5233 GCA_964544115.1 uncultured Victivallales bacterium
TGAAGAAGATAAGATGCGTTCGCCCTGAAGCGCTTGGTGAAGGGGCCCCGCGCCTCGGATCATGGAAATTTGCATCGCTGGATGGATTTCCATTGCGTGATACTCCATAATACTGAATAATACTCCATATAACCTATTGATACATCAGGAGACTGTCATGGACGACAAGACAGCAAGTGGTGAGGCAGGCGCATCTGGCGAGCAGGGCGCCAACCGTTGGTACACCGTCGAAGAAGCGGCCAAGTACCTGGGCGTCAGCCGCCCGACTGTATTCCGATGGATGAAGCAGGGCACGATCTCGTTCAACAAGGTCGGGGCAGCCACCCGGTTTTCGAAGGCGAATCTTGATGCCGTTGTCGAGAAGACCACGGGACAGCGAGAAGCCCAGGGCTGCGCGGCACGGTGCGCGTCCTGCGGGAACAGTGAAATGACGGAGGGGCAGCTGCAGGGCCTGGGCCGGTTGCACTTCCGGCCCGCAAAGGCGAAGTTCTGGATTCTCGAGGAGGCGCTCGTTCCCATACGCTGCCACGTGTGCACGGCGTGTGGGTACATCCAGATGCACGCGGAAACAGGGAAGCTGCGCCGGCTCCTAGGGCGCAGCGGGGAGGGTGCGCGCCATGATGACGAACAGTGAATTCGAGGACGTCAAAGCCGGTCCCGCGCTGCCATCGGTTCCGCCCGCTCTGCCGAGGCCGTCAGCGCCGCCGACGTGGGCCGACCTGACCCGGCCGGTGGGCGACACGTTCCTGCGGCTGGCCGAGCGACACGGCGCACAGCTGCTCTTCTGCGTCAGCGCGGTCTGCGTCCTTTACGGGATGCTCCGCATTCTCGGGCCCCTGCTGCTGCTGGACGGATCGCTGGGCCGCAAGCTTCCGGCCTTCGGCGCGCTGAACGTGTATGAGCTGTCTCTCTTCCTGGTCCTTTCGCTGATCGTGCTATGGCGGCGCAGGCTGTCCGAAGCGCCGCTGCTCGTGGCGCTGACGTCGGTCTTTGCCGGGGCCATTGGCCTGACCCTGGACACGCTCGCGATCGACGGACTCGCCACGGGGCTTGCGCTTGGATCCGCCTGCCTGGCGCTGGGACTCCTGAAAGTCGGCTACCTGCGGCGGGTCATCCGCGTGCCCTTCGATGCCTGGCTCCTGGCGGCGGCCGCGGCCCTGCTCGGGGGCCTGTTCCTGGCGGGCGGCATGATGACGCGGACGTTGGCCCGGCAGCCCTGCGACGCCGAAGCGCTGGCGGCCACCTGGCGCTACGCCTTGCTGTCCTCGCTGCTGGCGGGCGTCCTGCTCTGGGTCAGGGCCGTCCACGTGCCCGCGTCGCCACGCCCGGCGCAGCTCCCGCTGATCCACAGGCCGGCGATGGCCTGGGCCGCAGCCGTGATCCTCCTCGCCGGCGCGGTCATTCACGCCTACTCGCTGGGGTACATCTTCGACGTGTCGACCTCGTTTGCAGACGTGTTGCCCTTCGCAGCCGTCGGCGCCCTTCTCGCCGTCGAAGCGCTCCGTTTGCGGGGATCCGACCGTGGGCCGCTGCCGGCGATGGCGCTGTCCATCCCCCTCGCGCTGACCGCATGGGCAGGACTGACACGCCAGTTTACCGGGGTTCCGCTTGCCCAGTTCGGATTCTTCTGGCATCCGCCGACGCTCATGCTTGCCTCCGCAGGATGGGGGCTGTGGATCGCCCGACGACGACGCTGCGGGCAACTGCTCGCCGTCAGCGTGGCGGGGATCCTGCTGTCCGTACTCATCGCCGGCATCGAACCGTCAGCGACGCCGAGATCCCCGGGCGAACTCAACTGGACGCCCTTCTGCCTGCTGACCTGCGGAGCGCTGCTGGCCGCCGGTGCGCTGCGCCGCTCGATCGGCCTGAGCATGCTGGGCGCCGTGGCGCTGTCCTTCATGGTCTCGCTCTCCGGCCACATGTCGGGGCCTCTGGCCGCTGCCGCCCTGACCGGCCCCGCTGGCGTCACCGCGCTGATGGGGGCGGCGATGGCAGCGGTCGCGCTGGCGTTCGGCCGGAAGACACCCGCCCCCCTCGTCCTCTTTGCGGCCCTCCTGCTGGCCATGGGCGTGTGGTGGCAGGACAGCCCCCCGATGGCCCTGGCGCATGCTGCCGGGTGCGCGTTTGCCTTCGCCCTGGGACTGGCCTTCTGGTACCGTTGCGGCACCAAGGCTGCGCTGGCCATCCTGCTGCTGCCGGCCGCACGCCTGTCATTTTCCGCGTCGCGCGTCGCCGGCGGCTGGACCTACGTGGTTTTGGGGTTCGTCCTGCTCGCGGCGGGGGCCGGGCTGGCCCTGTGCCGCGGGGGCGTGAAGCGCGGGGACGTGCCGGGGGAATCCCGCACTGAATCGCAAGAGGGATGACCGGTCTTTTCTTTGGGGGAGGGGTGCGATCGTGAAGGACACCGAACAGATCAAGGCCATCCGGCAGAATATCTGCCGGGTCATACGGGGAAAGCCGGAGGCCGTGCAGCTGCTCATCACGGCCCTGCTCGCGGACGGGCACGTTCTGATTGAGGACGTGCCCGGCGTCGGGAAGACCACGCTGGCAAAGGCGCTGGCCAGGTCGATCTCGGCGGAGGGTTCGCGAATCCAGTTCACGCCCGACCTCCTGCCCTCGGACATCGTGGGCGGCATGATCTATTCGCCCGGGACGGGCGAGTTCAGCTTCCGGCCGGGACCTGTCTTCTGCAACATCCTGCTCGCCGACGAAATCAACCGCGCCTCGCCGCGCACCCAGTCCGCGCTGCTGGAAGCCATGAGCGAGCGCCAGGTTACCGTGGAGGGACAGACCCGCCCCCTGTCGCCCCCGTTCATGGTGATTGCCACGCAGAACCCGGTCGAGTACCGGGGCACTTATCCCCTGCCCGAGGCGCAACTCGACCGCTTCGCCATACGGCTGGAGCTCGGCTACCCCGACGCCGAAACGGAGATGGCCGTGGTCACCGACCAGCGGCAGCGGCACCCCATCGACGACATCGGGCCGGTTCTGACCACGGCCGAGGTGCTGCGGCTGCAGGCCAGCGTGCGCAACGTTGCGGTCGAGGAAAGCGTCTGCCGCTACATGGTCGACCTCGTGCGCGCCACGCGGACCGATGAGCGCATTGCCCTGGCCGCCAGCCCCAGGGCGGTGCTGACCCTGTACCGCACGAGCCAGGCCCGCGCACTCACCTACGATCGCGACTTCGTCACCCCCGACGACGTGCAGGCCATGCTAGCCCCGGTCCTCTCGCACCGGTTTGTGCTGGACCTGAAGTCGAAGCACGCCGGCACGCACAACGCGGCCGTCGTGGCGGACATCCTGGCGCGGCATCCGGCGCCGGTCTGAAGCGGAGGTGCAGAGTGGCTCGATCCGCATCGGCATGGCGGACCCGCTGGCGTCGCGCCATCGCGCGCCTGCGGGCCGGCCCCGACCACCTGGCGGGCCGCATCCCCCGCCAGACGGGAAGCCGCCTGCTCACGGTGCTTGCGCTGCGCTGGCTACGCGTCGCCGCCGAGACCCATTTTACCGCCGCCGGCGCAACGATCTTCCTGCTGTCGCTCCTGTTTGCCGCGTTCGTCATGGAGGCCGGCCGGCTGCGCCCGGGACACCAGGCCCCCATCGCCGTGCTGACGCTGTTTGTGGTCAACGCGGCCGTCGGCTGGCTGTGCCTCCCCCGGCTGCGAGTGTCTCGCTCTGTGCCGGGAAGCGTCATGGCGGGGGATTCCATGCCTGTCGAGTACCGGGTGCGCAACATCGGGCGGACGACGCTCTGGGACGCGACGGTCGAAGCGCTGCCGCTCCCCGCGGGCATGTCGCTCGCGGACGCCACCACCGTCGTCGGAGCCCTTCCGCCCGGCCAGGAGGTGCGCGTGCGCACCCAGATCGTGCCGCACCGCAGGGGACGCTACGTGCTGGCCCTGCCGCGCGTGGACACGGCGTTCCCGTTCCAGCTCTGGCGCTGGGGGCGCTATGGCGAGGGCGAGCGCAAGGTCGTGGTCTATCCGTCCTTCACCCCCCTGCGGGAGATCGACATGTCGTTCGGCGTGCGCTGCCAGCCCGGCGGCGTCGCCCTCACAGCCCACGTCGGCAGCTCGATGGAATTCCTCTCCTGCCGCGAATACCGGCACGGCGACAACCCTCGCCACCTTCACCCCCGTTCATGGGCCCGGTTCGGCACGCCGGTCGTCCGCGAATTCCGGGAGGAGTACCTCTGTCGCACCGCCCTGGTGCTGGACACCTTCCGCCCCTCCCGGCCGGGACGGCTGCTTGGCCGGCGCTCTGGAGAGGACCCCGTCATCGAGGCCGCCGTCTCGCTCGCCGCCGCCGTGGCCGACCACCTCGCCCGCAGCGAGTACCTGGTCGAGCTCTTCGCCGCCGGCCCGGACATCTACCGCTTTGAGGCCGGCCGCAGCCTGGCGTATTTCGAGGATATTCTCGACGTGCTGTCCTGTATCGAGCCCAGCCGTCAGGACCCGTTTGCCGCCCTGTCGTCCGAACTGGAGAGCGAGAAGCTGCAGATGAGCAGCGCCATCCTGATTCTGCTTTGCTGGAACCCCTTGCGCGCCGGCCTGGTCCGCAGTCTGACCGATGCGGGCGTGGCGGTGAAGGTCCTTCTGCTCAACACCCACCCCGAGGGCATCCACGGTGACGTCCCCGACACCGTGCAGCAGGTGGCCTGGGAGGACGTCCGGGACGGTCTGTTTACATCGGTTTAGGAGCGCATCGTGTGGATTGACAGCCAGTCGCCCCCCAGACCCTGGCCGGCTCGCGTTCTGGCCGCATCCCTGCTGGGATGGGGAGCCCTCGCGCTCGTGCTGATGTTGCGCTGGCGGGGCTTCTTCGGGTTCGCCGGCCCGGCTTTGTTCGCGTGCCTGGCGCTCAACCGGCCGCTCGTCTTCGTGCGGCTTCGAGCCCTGCTGCTGACCGCCGGGGCCGTCATCGCCTTCCTTCTGACGCGGGCCCTGTTCCCGCAGGCTGAGTTTCAGCCGCAGATGCTCGGGCGGCTCGACGTGGTCTGCTCAAGCCTGCTCGCCATCGGAACCGTCGCCTCCCTGCACCGGTTCGGCGCGCGCAGCAACCTGCTGGTCGTGGGCTCATCCTACAGCCTGCTGGTGTTGAGCGGGCTGGCGGGAATGGCCCTGAGACCCGACACCCTCCGGTTTGCCGCGATCACCGGCGGCTACGTGGTCTGCCTCGTGGCCTTCCTCTATACCCAGCGCTCCCGCCCCGACTCCCGGCCGGTTCGACCGCG
>CAZJBP010000158.1:5333-8046 GCA_964544115.1 uncultured Victivallales bacterium
CGGTGGGGATGCAGTCCGGCCGCAGCCTTGACCTCCGCCAATCGCCACCCGTGGACTTCCCCCGGCGCTCTGCCGTCCTTCTGCGGGTCGAATCCCCCACCCCTCCCGGGTATCTCCGCGGAAGCTGCTTTGACACCTATCGCAACGGCCGTTGGGAGCGCGACGCACGAACGGAGCCGATGCCCGCCCGTGCCACCGAGAGCAAGCTCAACGCGTTCAGGCTGGCGCCTTCCCGGGCAGCCGCCGCGGCCGGCCGGCCGCAGATCACCCTGCGCGTGTACCTTGCCCCCCGCTTCTCCTCGCACGTGCTGCACGCCCCCGCGGACGCGCTGGAGCTCCTGGCCCCGGTGGACGCCTTGCGTCGCGACCGCCAGGGCACGATCCTCACCGACGAGAAGTCGCCGGACCGGTGCCGGGCATACAGCCTCACCTGTTCGACTGAAGACACCTCCACGGGGGCCGGCTCCCCGGCCCCCGCCGCTCTCGACACCTGCCTCGCCGTTCCCGCCGACATCGAGGCGCCGCTGAGGGCCATCGCAGCCCCCATCTTCTCCGGGGCGGCGGGCACTGCGACCGCGAGGCTTCAGGCCCTGACGGCATTCTTCGACGGCAGCTTCACGTACGAGCTCGGAGTCGCCATGCGCCGCGACCGGGATCCGGTCCTGCAGTTCCTGCAGGACAACCGGCGAGGCCATTGCTCGCTGTTTGCCGCCGCGACCGCTCTGCTCCTGAGGACGCAGGGCGTGCCGGCCCGCGTGGTCTCCGGCTTCGTCTGCGCCGAACAGCATCCGAGCAAGGCCTACTGGGTGGCGCGCGAGCGCACGGCGCACGCCTGGGTCGAGGCGTTCAGCGCCGAGGAGCAGCGGTGGGTGCTGGTCGACAACACCCCCGACGACGGCCAGCCGTGCGTCAGCGGGGACTTCGACTCCGCATCCGCCCTGCTGGATAGGCTCCGCTTCTGGCGACAGCGGGCCAGCGCCCTCTTCCATGAAATACCGTTCGCGGAACTGGCGGCGATCGCCGGGGACCGGCTGACGCGAGCCCTCCGGGCCGCGCTGGGCTCGCCTCTCGGCGCGGGCATCGCGGTGTCGCTGGCCGCCCTCTTCGCGGCCAGACTCCGACGACGCCGGAGGTCTTCAGGTTCGCAATCGCAGACCGCTGGAGCCTGCGCGGGTTGCCTGAGGGAATTCGAACGGCTGCTGCGGAGCATGGGCATCCGCCGCGGGCCACACCAGACGATACGCCGCGCGCTGGCTGACGCCGAGGGGCTCAGCGCAAGTCGCCGCGAGGAGCTGCTGGCCGCCACCGGCCGCTACGAACTCCTTCGCTACCGTCCGCACCCGTCCGCGCCCGAGGAGGCGCGCCGCCTCGAGAACGACATCCGTTCGCTCCGCGCCTCGGCAGAGGTCCGCCGAGGCCCCACGCGCAGGCGTGCGCGCTGATCTGCGGGCAGACGCACCCTCATCCGCGCATCACCCCGCCACGAGGGACTTCAGCATCGCGGCGAGCTTCTGGCGTTTGGCGGCCAGGTCCCGCTGGATCTCGCGCTGGCGCTCGACGACGTCGGCGGGGGCCTTGGACACGAACTGCTCGTTGGACAGCTTGCGCGTCACGCGGTCGAGATCGCCCTCGACCTTCTCGATCTCGGCCTGCAGGCGCTTGCTCTCGGCGTCGGCGTCGATCCCGGTCAGCTTCATGAACACGGTGCCGAGCTTGACGACCGCGCTGGGAAGGCCCTTCGGGTCGGCGCCCTCGTCCACGGTCACCTCGCCGGCCCGCAGGGCCGCCTTGATCGAGGCCACGTCCAGCCGCAGCCGGGCGGCGGCGTCGCCCGCGGCGGGCTTGACGATGTAGTCCGCGCCCGCGGCCCCGGGGGCCTGGTAGTCGGCCTTGAGCGCCCGGGCCTGCCGGATCAGCTCGTGCTTGTCTTCCACGTACTGCACGAGGGACGCATCCGGGGTTGCGCTGCCCGGCACCAGCCCGCCGGCCGAACCCGGCCACGCGGCGGTCATGATCGTGCTGTCCGCATCGCCGTAGCCCATGGCGTGCCACAGCTCCTCCGTGATAAACGGCATCGCCGGGTGCAGGAGCTTCAGCGACTGGGCAAACACGTGGTGCATGATCGCCAGGACCTGGCGCCGCCGGTCCTCGTCGGCGCCGTAGAGCACGTCCTTCGCCGCCTCGACATACCAGTCGCAGAACTGGTGCCAGACGAAGTCGTACAGCTCCAGCGACGCGTCGTTGAACCGGTACTTCTCCAGGTGGTCGGTGCAGGCGGCGGCCGCGCGTTCGAGGCGCGACAGGATGTGGTGCTCATCGGCGCCCCACAGGTCCGGGCGCACGGGCACCCCGTCCTCGAAGCGCGCCGCGCCGCCGGCCTTTTCCGTGTGCATCTCGATAAACCGGGCGGCGTTCCACAGCTTCGTGCCGAAGTTGCGCCCGATCTCGAACTTGTCGTTCGTGAGGTACACGTCCTGGCCGGTGGCCGTGATCATCATCAGGCTGAACCGCAGGGCGTCGGCGCTGAACTCGTCGATGATCGTGATCGGATCGATCGAGTTGCCGAGGCTCTTGCTCATCTTGCGGCCGCTGTCATCGCGCACCGTGCCGTGGATGTAGACCGTGCGGAAGGGGATGTCGCCCATGAACTCGTACCCGGCCATGATCATGCGGGCGACCCAGAAGAAGATGATTTCCGAGGCGGTGACCAGGT
>CAZJBP010000159.1:0-8022 GCA_964544115.1 uncultured Victivallales bacterium
TTCGACACGTTGATTCGCGGCTCGTTTCACGATTGCCCGCATCGTAACCGATGGCTTGCGTCAGTCCAATGCCGGAGGCAACAAGCTGGGTCACGGAACCGATCAAATCACAACCATACGCGACACGCCCTGTCCACCCGGGAGCCCGGATTTCCTGGGCCGTCAGCCGGCCCGGAGCAATCCAGTCATTCGTTACCATTATACCGCCATCCGTGACGGAAGCGAGCAAGCCGTTGGCCAGCCAAGTGTAAGCGTTGGTGCGACCGGGCAACGAATGCTTCGAAAGGCGAGCGCCACTATCGTAATCGAACACGGCCAGGCTCCCGTCAAAGCGCGTGACTTCCTTCGGCAATCCGAGCACGCCATATTCGACGGAGGCAACCCGTCCCTCGATATTGGTTACGGAGTCGACGCGGCCCGCCGCATCGGTCGTCCGCGCCTCAACCGTCCGCCCCAGGGAGTCGATAACGGCCGTCTGTTCCAGTTGAAGATTGTAGTCGAAATCGAGCGACACGGTGTGATTGGACCCGCCATCGGATACGGTGCGCTCGATGCGCAGCGGCTTGCCAGCCGTGCCATAGGTGATTGCCGTGTAACGGCCAGCCCTATCGACCACGCCGGTCATGTGTCCCAGAGCGTCGTAGTACCGGCGCGTGTCGAGCAAATCCGGATCGACGGTCCGGACCACCCTCCCGAACCCGTCGTATTCGAAGGCCCACTCGCGAGCGGGAGCGTATACATCGCCGGGAAGAGTAAAGCAAAGCGGCCTACCCAGGATGTCATTGGAAATGGCGAGAGTCGGAAGAACGGGAGGTATGACTTGGGTTACATTGCCCCGTGGGTCGCGCCAGAAACTGGTTTTGTGACCGTTCGGATCGGTAATGTCATGCAGCATGCCGTTAAGATAACCGAAAGACGTTCCGATCCAGCCGCCCAACCCGTTCGTCTGGCGGATAGCGGTTGGCGCGCCATTGGTCCAGTCATATTGCATGGTCCAGCCTATCGGATCGATCTCGGCTCGCGGGACGTCCAACACGGGATCCCATTCGGTGCGCGATTCGTAAGCAGGCCCGGAACCAAGGCGAAACACCGAATGGGTCGGCCTTCCAGACGCGTCAAGCACCGTGCTGACGGAGGCCGTTTGAGCGCCCGCGCTCCAGACGAGGCCGGTGGTTGCCAGGGTGTTTTTGTCATAATAATACGTTGTCTTTTCGCCTCCCATTTCAACCGAGTCGATACGCGGTACATCGGCCAACCAGTGGGTGATTTCCGTCCTGTCCGATGAGGCGGAAACGGGATACGTGATGGTCGCCGTGCGCTCGTCCAGGTCCCAGGCTGCATTGGCCGCCGCTTTACCGCCGCCATAGGCGTTGTCGGTGCAGCGACGGGAGCCGTCGGGCAGTTCGACGAAGGCGTAGGTAACGGTTTGACCAAGCGCATTGACGACGTTGGTGAGCGTATTTGAGCCATCGTATTGGTAGTGCCGGGAAACGGATTCGCCGGAGGCGGCGCGGCGGACGGCGGCGGTCAGCAACCCCGATGGCGTGTAGAAATAGTCCGCGCTTAACAACCCCTCGGGCCCTTTGACGGAAGCGATGCGGTTGTTGGTCCAGGCGACGTCGAGTGAGAGCCCGCTGGAATGCAAGACATTCGTAAGGCGACCTTCGTTGTCGCGGGCGGCGGTCAGGCTGTTGTTCGCCCGGTCGATGGTCGAAGCCCAGAGGCCGTTGGCGGCGAAGATCATCCTGTTGCCACCGTCACGGCCGTCAAGTTCCCAGGCGCCATTAAACCCGTGGGATACACGCCAGCGCACGTCACAATCGCAGAACCAGGCGGACCCCTTCTTCACGAAACTGAAAGTGCGGCCCTCACCATCTCGCACGCGTAAAATGGATTGCTCGGTAGCGGGCACTTCCAGTTTCCATTCCGTCGAGGCGCGCCAACCGGGGCCAAACTCCATGCTCCCGCTGTCTGCGCTGTTATAACTACGACCGAAAGCCAGGGGCAAACCTTTCGCCGGAATGGCCATATCGCTATCGGTTCGGAAGGCCGCGCCGTTGATGACATTATAGGGCTCGCCCCGGCCCGCATCCCCTTTTTGAGGGTTGACCGGGTCGGCATCCGGGTGACCGGTAAACGTTGCAATCGGAATCTCCGTGTAATAATCCAGTGTCTCGAAATAGCCGTCGCTTTTACGGGCAGATCGCTCAATCCCGGCAGCGTCGGAGAAATGGACCGTAAGCTGCCATTCAATCTCCAAGCCAAGATAATAATCCGTATCGTAACGCACAACCCAATTGCTGCATCCCGGTTCAATAGGATAGGGATCCGTGGAAAAGTAGTTATTCGTGCCTCCCCACCAGCGGTCGTAGCCGTCAACCCATGCGTAAATGGTTTGATCCGAGCTGTTTTTAACAGTCAAAAACAAATTTACGTCGTTCGTCGCCGGAAAAGAGGCCTGAAGCCGGATACAGGCCATGAACCAGAAAAGAATAGTGAATAAAGCTTTTCCGATCATGGCACCACCACCTTCCGCGATCCGTTGACCGGTGTGATGAGGTGGATGGCGGGCGGCGTTCGATCCGGGTTCGTCGGGTCGGTGCGGTCGCGGAGCGCCTCGTCACCGTCCTCCACGCCGTCCGTGTCGGTATCGGGCACTTGTGGGTCTGAGTCGTGTTGATATTCCTGCAAGTTGGTCAATCCATCGTTGTCCGCATCTTCCGCTGCATCCGAGGGATCGAGCGGGTCGAAATCGTGCGTCACTTCCCATCCGTCAGCCATGCCGTCGTGGTCGGTGTCGAAATCGCGCGGATCGGTGTGGAGTTGATACTCCTGTAGATTGGTCAAGCCGTCAATATCCGCATCCTCCGGGGCGTCGGAAGCGTCAAGCGGCTTAAGATTGTATAAGACTTCCCAGCCGTCCGACATTCCATCGTCATCCGTATCGGAATCGCAGGGATCGGTATATTCCCGTTGCGGCGAGTAGACCAGAGACAGCCCCGTGTAAACGCAGCCCGGTTCGGCATAGGCGTATTGGCAGGCGGATCCTCCGGCACTCTGGACGCCAAAGGTCGCGAAAGATCCGTCCGTGTCGGGCCCCGTAAGCGTCTGGTAATTGACGCGAACGATGCCGGACGGTTCAAGAACGGCCTGGAAAGTCATGTGCGTGTAGTCGGGGTCGTATTGAATGGCAACGTCCCGCCACTCAACCACAAAGACCGATGACGTTCCGGACGGCATTGTCGCCCAAAGAATATCGGCGTTTTCGGGAAAGACGCACAGGTCGTACCAAAAGGCGGCAATCATCGGAAATGGGGGCAGGCTGGGGAGTGCCTCATTTTCCCAAGGCGAGAGGCCATCCTTTGCATCGCCGAACTCAATGAGGCCGTTGACTCCGATTTCCGCTTCGCCGTAGTTGGTTCCGTAAAACGGGAAGGGAAAGCCCAAAGAAACGGTGGCGGCACCGTCGTCCTCATCGTTATTGGCAAGTGAGCCGCGCAAGGACGTGCCATTGGTGGAAAGGTTCACCCAGGAAGAAGAGACGGGATCAACGCTATACGAGAACCGGCGGCAGGTATGCGCTTCGTCGCCGTCCAGGAGTCCGTCGTTGTCGCTGTCGGGATCGAGCGGATCCGTACCGTAAGGCGTGATCTCATCGCCGTCATTGAGCCCATCGTTGTCGGTGTCGGGATTCAAGGGGTCCGTATGATAAGTTTGCACTTCAGCTAGATCCGACAAGCCATCACCATCGGTATCCGTGAGTCCCTCGTCGGTCCCATACATGAACCGCTCACGGGCATCCGTCAGGCCGTCGGAATCGCTGTCCTGATCGGCGTTTCCCACACGGTAGAAGCGGGTCAAATCGTTCGTGGAAAGAGAGGTGTCTACCCACCACAGGCTGTTGGTGCCTGCCGTCGAGAGGTTGGACGACGCCACAAACCAGCCGGTGGTGGCGACCGTGGAACGGGCGAAGACTTACAACTTGTTGGTGAAGTCATCCGGCCAGCCAATGCCCAGGGCCATGCCGTTGGTGGCCTTTTCGATGGCGAAGATGACGAGATTGGTGACCGGCTCTGGCAGCCCTTCGCCCATCATCATGTTCATCTCAAATTCGGGCTGCTGGACGGCCGCCAGTTGGGCCTCCGCCATGGCTTCCACGGAATCTGACGGCAACAGGTAGTAGGTCACGCTTACGCGGGCGGGGTCATAGATGGCCTCGGCCCACGCTAGGGCATAGGGATCGGCGTTTTCGGCGTAATACTCGGGGTGCCGGTCTGCCAGCCATGTAAATGGAAAGTAGTCCTGCTCGGGGGCCAGGTACCCTATGAGTTCGGCCGATCCATTATAGAAAGCGGTGTATCGTGTTTCCGGGTCTTCCGTCACGGTCACGGGGTAGACCGTCACGCCGTTCAGTTCAGCCGCTTCCAGAGCGGTAGCCCAGCTGAAGTTGGCGGGATCGAAGACAACGAGGCCCCCGGAAGGATTGAGCTTATAATCAGGATCGGGGGGCAGGATTTGGAGGAGGTGTTCTCGGGCTGCGCGGTAGCGGGACTGGAGGGCCGCCGGGCTGGTAACCGTGGCGGATTCCAGGAGGGCTATTCGTTTGTTCAAGGCGATTCGGTCAAGCTTGGTGCCGAAGGCCAGGTAAACGAGGGGCATCAGCAGGAGGCATACAACCAGTGAACCCAGCAGGACAACGGATGACCGGCCCTTCTTGCTCATTCACGCCCCCACTTTACTTCGCCTTCTCAAATATGACAAATATAACGACTTTAGTGAATCACGTCAATCTTCATCTGTTTCTATTTTGGCAGGCCTATTTTGGCAGGTTCAATTTTGGCACTTCCGAAGACTCGAGGTAGATAGGCCCCCTGACCAACGGTGGATAACCCGTTCCGAATGATCAAATCCCGCAGCAAATCCCGCAGCATTGACAAATCACCGTCATGTACAGTATCCTGTCCATATGAAAGCCATCACCTATACGGAAGCCAGGGAGACATTGGCCGAGACGATCCGCCATGTCTGCCAAGACCACAATCCGGTCATCATCACGCGCAAACGCGATGACTCGGTCGTCATGATCTCGCTGGACGACTTTGAATCACTCACGGAAACCGCGTATCTGCTCCGCAGTCCGCGAAATGCCCGGCGCATCCTGGATTCCATCAAGGAACTTGAGGAAGGCAAAGGGGTGGCCAGGAAATTGGCGGAATGAAGATCGTTTTTTCAAGTCAGGCGTGGGAAGACTATCTCCACTGGCAGCAGACGGACACCAAAACACTCAAGCGTATCAACGCTCTCATCAAGGAGGTTGTCCGCACTCCGTTCGAGGGAACCGGCAAGCCCGAACCCCTCCGACATGCCCTGGGCGGCTACTGGTCCAGGCGCATCAATGACGAACATCGCCTGGTTTACAAAGTGGAGGGTGATGCCGTATGGATCGCTCAGGCCCGGTACCATTATTGACAACATGAAACTACACCCCCGCATCGCGAAGCCCGTGATCATCGCCCTCACGGCTGTTCTGCTTCTCCTGGCGCCCGGATTCAAGCTGCCCTATCTCGACACGAACACCGATTCCTATTTCAAGTCCTCCATCAGCAAGGCCGGCGTCGCCTATGGGGTATGCCGGGGCGTGAATGCCGCCGTCTCGGTGGTGAAGGAGTCGCAACTCAATCTGGAGCCTGGCGGACTCGGCGTCTCCCTGGCCGCCGGGCAGGTGCTCGACCCGCTGGACGACCTGGCCGAGCGTGCGTCGGACATCCTGATCACGGCCATCGTGTCGCTCGGCATCCAGAAGATCGCGTACGAACTGAGCGTCGCCTATGCGCCGCCCCTGATCGGCGCCGCCCTGCTTCTGTTTCTCCTGCTGTCGTTATGCCGGCACGAGAAGGCCGGACTCCTGCGCGGACTGCTGCTGCGGGGCATGGTCCTTCTTGCCGTGGCGCGCTTCTGCCTTCCCGTCGCATCCCTGGCCAACCGCCATCTGCAGGACAAGTTTTTCGGCCCGCAGATCAGCCAGGCCCGGAACGACCTGTCGCTCGGCTCTCCTGAACTGGACAAACTGAAGGAACTCCGTTTGCCCGAGGTGGACGGCGTCATCGGGACCATGAAGAACAGCGCCGCATTCGTGACCGAAAAGACCGTCGACTTCGCCGCGGCTTTAAACGCCCTGGCGCAAAACATGGGAAACATCATCGACAACCTGCTGAAGATCGCCTATCTCTATGCCGCCCTGTTCCTGGTCCAGGTCATCCTGCTCCCCCTCCTCGCCTTCTGGATCCTGGCCAGGCTGGCCCACTCGCTGTTCGACCTGCACCTCCCCGGCATCATCCGGCACGCTGACATCCTCCCCGCCTGCAAAAAGCCAAAAGAGGCCGGGGAAGCCTGAAACCTGTTACCCGGCTTCTCCTCTTGTCCCAAACCCGAAAACGCCATATAATTCCGCCATGCCAGACAACGTCACGCCCACCACGCTCGTCATTTTCGGCGCCTCGGGCGACCTGACCGCCCGCATGCTGCTGCCAGCGCTCTTCGAACTGGAGGCCGACGGTCTGCTGCCCGCCGGCCTCAGCGTGCTCGGAACGGGGCGCACGCCGCTCGATGACGGGGCGTTCCGGGGCCGCATGGCCAAATCCGGCCTGGCGGCCCGCGATCTGGACCGCCTCCATTATATCGCCCTCAACCCGGCCGATCCGGGCGCCTACCCCGCCCTCGCCCGGCGAGTCACGGAACTAAACGGGCGCGATGGCGGCAACCTCCTTTTTTACCTGGCCGTTCCGCCCGACCTCCATGAACCGATCCTGGCGGGCCTGGCCGGAGCGGGGCTATCCAACCCGCCCGGAACGTCGGGCGCCTGGCGCCGGATCATCATCGAAAAGCCCTTCGGACACGATCTCGAGTCGGCCCGCCGGCTGAACCGGATGCTCCTCTCGGTCTTTCCCGAGAGCAGCCTTTTCCGGATCGACCATTACCTGGGCAAGGAGACGGTCCAGAACATCCTGGTGACGCGTTTCGGAAACGGCATCTTCGAGCCGCTCTGGAACCGGAACTACGTGGCACGCGTCGAAGTGACCGCCGCCGAGGAACTGGGCGTTGAAAACCGCGGCGGCTATTACGAGCAGGCCGGGGCCCTGCGCGACATGGTGCAGAACCACCTGCTGCAGGTGCTGGCCTTCATCGCCATGGAGCCGCCGGTCTCGCCCGACGCCCACGCCATCCGCCACGAGACGCTCAAGGTGTTCCAGTCGCTGCGCCCCATGACGCCGGCCGACGTGCGCGCCTTCACCGTGCGCGGGCAATACACGGGCTCGACGATCCGGGCGAAGCGGGTGCCGGGCTACCGGGAGGAAAGCGGCGTGGACCCCGAGTCGCGCGTGGAAACCTTCGCAGCCCTGCGCTGCCACGTGGACAACTGGCGCTGGAGCGGCGTGCCCTTCTTCCTGCGCACGGGCAAGCGTCTGCCGACACGCGTGACCGAGGCGGTGATCCATTTCAAGCCCAGTCCGCACACGCTCTTCCGCCGCGAATCGGGCGACCCGGGGCCGGCGAACCAGCTCATCATCCGCATCCAGCCCGACGAGGGGCTGGTGCTGAAATTCAACATGAAAGTGCCCGGCGCCGGCTTCAAGACGCGCGGGACGGGAATGGAATTCCACTACAAGGACGCGGGCCACGCCAAACTGCCCAGCGCCTACGCCCGCCTGCTTCTGGACGCCCTCCAGGGCGATTCCACGCTGTACCTGCGGAACGACGAATCGGAAGCCACCTGGGCCTATATCGACCCCATTTTGAAAGCCTGGGACGCGGACCCGTCGCTGAAGCTGTTCGGCTACCCGGCGGGCACGTGGGGCCCTGAAGCGGCCGACGCGCTGATCGGGGCACCCGCCGAAACCTGGCGCTACCCCTGCAAAAACCTGACGGCGGATGAGTCGTTTTGCGAATTGTAGAAGAAGGGGGCAGGGTTCAGGGTTCGGGCAAGGCGTAGGAGCGATGCCGGTGCCGGTCGCCCTGTCTCAC
>CAZJBP010000160.1:0-8012 GCA_964544115.1 uncultured Victivallales bacterium
CCCAGGACCATACACGCTCGTACTTCGCGCAGAGCCTCCAAGAGGCCATGTGGCCTCGGGTCTTGACAATGTCTCGTTGCGTCGGACAACGGCGGACACCGACCTAACCAGCGGACTTCTGTTGTGCTACGAGTTCGACGGCGACTCGGGCGCAAGCGTGTTGGATTCGAGCGGGAACGGGAACAATGGCACCGCGGTGGGGTGCGGCCTGTCGGCGGTGGGCGGGATGGGCTTGGTGCGCGCGTTCGATGGCAACAGCAACCACATAGACGTCGAGAACGAATCGGCGTTCGACGCTGGGGCTGGCGCGTTTTCCTTCGGGTGCTGGATCAATCCGGATTCCGTGCTGCCGGATTACTCACGGTCAATCGCATCGAAGTACTGCACAGCGTCTCAACGCTCGTGGGACTTTGCCATCATGCCCGACGGACGTCTCGCACTCGACACCAGCGCGACCAGCCTGATGGGCCAGGACAAGTTCGCCAAGTCCGTCGTCGGCGTGCTCACGTCGAATGCATGGCATCACGTTGCTTTCGTGAAGGTTGGCACGGACGTTCGATTCTACGTCGACGGTCTGCCGGTTGCCGACGACGGCGTCGCCGTTCACGCCGCGCTCTTCAATTCATCTGACCCCCTGCGGCTGGGCAACTACCGCTACGGCGATGGAATCGTAGGCAGCGATCACTGCTTCAGGGGCATGATGGACGATGCCCGGTACTACGCCCGCGGCCTGACTGATGCCGAAGTGCATGAGTGGTGGCTGTCCACAGCTCCGCCGCCGACCACGTCTACAACGACGACCACAACGACGACCACGACGACGACCACGACCGCTGCGGATGTGATAGGCGGGCTGGTCGCCCACTACCGTTTGGATGGCAGCGCCCTTGACAGCAGTGGTCATGGCTATCACGGCACCGTCGTGGGCGCTGTTCCCACCGAGGGAGTGAACTCAGAGGCTGACGGTGCATACCTGTTTGGCGGCGATGACTACGTCGATATTGGCTCGGTGCCGCTGCTGCAACAACTGAGCATGTCGGCTTGGTTCAAGCTGCCGGCAACGGGCTCGCTCGGGTCTGAAGATGCGATGACGATTACCGGTGCGGATGGGAGCTACAAGATATACCTGCTCGCTGACCTTACGCTCCACGGCAACAGCAAGGCGGGCAGCGTTCCCTCCGGAGCATGGACGGGTGGCCCTGCCACGACAACCCCCGTCGTCCGCGGCGTATGGCACCAGGTGGTGTGGACTCGCGCGTTGAATGGTCAGCAGGCCCTCTATCTGGATGGACAGATGGTGGGTCAGGGCGCTTACAACGCCGGAACGATACCGCAGGGGTATGGAGATTACGTAGGTGTTGAGCGCATGCATACCGGCGTGCTCAGGTACTACTTCATAGGTTCGATCGATGACGTGCGGATCTACGACCACCCGCTGAGCGCGGGTGATGTCAATGCGCTATGGACGGAGACGCCGTCAAGTTCGTCGACCACAACCACGACGACCACCACGACGACTACGACCACCACGACGCCAGCCCCATCCGCCCCGATCCTGGAGTACCTCTTTGAGAGCGACGCCACCACGAATGTGGTGGACACCAGCGCGGGGGCTCACCACGGAACGGCCTTGGACTCGCCGTTAGTGCCTGAACCGATGGGCGGCCTGGGTACGGTCAGGGCCTTTAACGGCAGCACGTCGTACATCCGAGTTCAGGATGAGGCGCCGTTCGATTTCAGGAGCGCGCCGTTCTCAGTGTCGATGTGGGTCTTTCAGTCGGCCACCTCTGCGCCGCAGACAAGGGACCTGATCTCGAAGTACTACACGCACTACCAGCGGCAGTGGGACGTCTACGTCAATCCCGATGGGCGACTGTCCCTGGACACCAGTGCAACGGGCGATTACGGAGCCGACAAGATCCAGACGACAACGGTTGCCGCGCTGACCCGGGGCCGGTGGCATCACGTCGTCGTGGCGCGGAATGGAACCGATGCCCAGTTCTTTGTGGACGGGCAAGTGGTCCCCGATGACGGGGTGCCGATCTATGCGACGTTCATGGATACGTCCGAGCCGGTGCGGATTGGAACCCACCGGGCTGGCGACGGCAGCGTCACCGGCCACGCGACGCTGTTCGAAGGATGGATGGATGAAGTACGGATCTATCCGCAGGCGCTGTCCCTGGGGCAGGTGCAGAGCATCTATGTGCAGAGCTTGGACACGCACGGCACCTCGACCACCACGACCACGACGACCACGTCTACGACGACCACGACGACCGTCGCGCCTACCACCACGACCACGACGTCAACGTCATCGACCACCACGACGAGCACATCTACGACCACCACGACGTCAACGTCGTCGACCACAACCACAACGGCAACGTCTACGACCACCACGACGACCGTCGCGCCTACGACCACCACGACCACAACAGCAGCGTCTACGACCACGACGACCGTCGCGCCTACCACCACCACGACCACAACAGCAGCGTCTACGACCACTACGACGAGCGTCGCCCCTACCACAACGACCACCACGACCTCAACCAGCTCGTCGACGACAACCACCACGGCAACGACCACGACCACCACGACGACCGCTGCCCCGCCGCCGCCGATCGCTCAGCGCGTCAACAGCGGCGGCCCGGCTGAGGGTGTGTTCGAAGCCGACGGCGGCTTTGTGGGCGGTGCGGTGTACAAGAACGCGGTGACGATCGCAGATGTGGGCACAGTGCCGCAGGCGGTGTACCAGACGTACCGGGAGGGCTCGTCCTTCTACTACCAGTTCGGTGCCGTGCCGAATGGCAATTACAGGGTGAAGCTGCACTTTTGTGAGCTCTACTTCGTCAAAGCCGGCAGCCGGAAGTTCAACGTCAGCATCGAGGGCGTTCCGGTGCTGAGCAACTTCGACGTGTTCGCTCAGAAGGGCAGGCGGCTAGCCGCAGTGGTCAAGGAGTTCGCGGTGACCGTCAGTGACGGCAACGGCATGCGGCTGGACTTTGCCGGCGTCACGGGCAAGGCCATTGTCAACGGCATCGAGATCGAGAGCTCAGTGCCGGCCATTCTGGTTACCCCCACGGCGGTCAGCGTCGCTGAGGGTGGAGTGGCGGCGTTCCAGGTGAATCTGAGCCAGGCGCCTGCCGCGACGACAACGGTGGCGATAGCGAGAAGCGGCGACACCGACATCTCCGCAGCTCCGACCAACCTCACGTTTACGGTGGCGAACTGGTCGACCCCGCAGACGGTGACGCTGACCGCAGCCGATGACGCGGATACCGCGGCAGGGACGGCCACCTTCACGTGCTCGGCCAGCGGCCTCACGGCGGCAACGGTTCTGGCGACGGAAGCGGACGACGATGCGCCGCCCTACAGCGGGATGCGCGTCAATTGCGCCGGCCCGATCGCCGGCGTGTTCGCAGCCGACAGCGGCTTCGTGGGCGGTGCGGTGTACAAGAACGCGTCGCCGATCACGGACGCTGGCGCGGTGCCCCAGGCGGTCTACCAGACCTACCGGGAGGGCACGACGTTCTACTATCAATTCGGCGCTGTGCCGAATGGCAACTACAAGGTGAAGCTGCACCTCTGTGAGCTCTATTACGTCAAAGCCGGCAGCCGGAAGTTCAACGTCAGCATCGAGGGCGTTCCGGTGCTCAGCAGCTTCGACGTGTTTGCCCAGAAGGGCAAGCGGTTCGCCGCGGTGGTGAAGGAGTTCGCGGTGACCGTCAGTGACGGCAACGGCATGCGGCTGGACTTCGCCGGGATCGGGGGCAAGGCCATTGTCAACGGCATCGAGATTGAGGGAGCCATGCCTGCCGTAGTGGTGACCCCCGCGTCGGTCGCGGTGGCCGAGGGTGGCACGGCGACGTTCCAGGTGAAGCTGAGCCAGGAGCCGGCTTCGCCGGCGACGGTGACGATCGTCCGAAGCGGGGACTCGGACCTGTCCGCGAGCCCGACCAACCTCACGTTCGTTGCGGCGGACTGGTCGACGCCGCAGACGGTGACGCTGACCGCGGCCGACGACGCGGATACAACCGCAGGGACGGCAACCTTCACGTGCTCGGCCGTCGGTCACGCCTCGGCAGCGGTTCTGGCGACGGAAGTGGACAACGATGCGCCGCTCTTCTCAAACCACGTCAACTCAGGTGGCCCGGTCGCGGGCGTGTTCGCAGCCGACAGCGGCTTTGTGGGCGGGGTGGTGTACAAGAACGCGGCGACCATTGCAGACGTGGGCACGGTGCCTCAGGCGGTCTACCAGACGTACCGGGAGGGCTCGACGTTCTACTACCAGTTCGGTTCGGTGCCGAACGGTAGCTACAAGGTCAAGCTGCACTTCTGCGAGCTCTACTTCGTGACGGCCAACAGCCGGAAGTTCAACGTCAGCATCGAGGGCGTCCCGGTGCTCAGCAACTTCGATGTGTTTGCGCAGAAGGGCAAGCGGTTCGCCGCGGTGGTCAGGGAGTTCGAGGTGACCGTCAGTGACGGCAACGGCATGCGGCTGGACTTTGCCGGAGTTGCGGGCAAGGCCATCGTCAACGGCATCGAGATCGAATCGAGTGCCGACCGACAGCCCGTGAGAGCCGCCGAGCAAACGATCGCGCAGGTCAAACCGACCAAGGCCGAGCCGGCGGTGGTGGACGTTCTGACCAGCGGGGATGCCCCCGGGTCCTCGGGGTGGTTCGCGGTGGATGGAGACATGAGCAGCGCATGGGTGGGCAACGCGCACACGAATCTCTGGTGGCTGATGCTCACGTACGACCCCGCTGTGACCGCGCGGGACGTGACGACCGTGATGGCTGAGGCATCCGCCACAAACGTGCGGTACCGCTACAGCATGGACGGTGACGAGTGGCAGGACCTTGCTCCGGCGATCGAAGCCGAACCGGTCAGCCTGAAATACCTGTGGCTGATTTTCAGCGAGACCAAAGGTGCTCTCCAGCCGGTGGTCATCGACGTCAAAGCCACGGAGTAGGACGGCGCGCTGGGGGGCGGGCAGCCCTCCAGCGCCTCTCTCGGTCCGACACCCCTGGCGGCTACGGCTTCTTCGCTTCGTCGATGAGCATGATGGGGATGCCGTCGCGGATGGCATAGATCAGGCCGCAGTCGGCGCGGGTGCAGCGCAGGGTGTCGCCTTCTTGGACGACCCTGGTCTTGCACTTGGGGCAGACGAGGATATCGAGCAGATCCTTGCTGAGTCCGGTCATGGCAGCGTCCTCCCGGCCGCAACGGCCGCAGGAAACCTAGCACCTTCTCTTTCCGAGGGACAAGGAGAACCGCCGGGAGTTACGCCCGGCGCTTGCCGTAGGGGCAGACGCATCTAATCTTCTTCTGTCGTTTCGGGTCGGAGTCGGCATCGGCATCGGCATCGAATGGCGCTTAGTTAAGCGCTATTTCCCATCCGAGTCCTAATCTTGATCTTAATCGTAATCCCTTATACGCGAGCGGATTAAGAGCAAGATTAGGAGTACGATTAAGACGGTAAGGACCCCTAAGTGGCCGCCGCTCGAATCGGAATCGGTATCGAATTTGGCGTGCCGCTCATTCTCGGGTAACGGCCGTACGGGGTCTCGCCAATTCCGACGCCGACACCGAGATGGACTCGGACTGAAAAGGACGGACGGTTTAGATGCGTTACGTCCGGCGCTTGCCGCCGAAAAGGCCGCCGCCTATGATGGGCCCGTGGTGGGGACAGCTGGCGGGGAGGCGGATGGAGGTCTAGCGATGGCGGTGATGGTAGATATGTGCGCAGTGAAGAGGGTGGCGGGATTTGCGCTGTGCGCGGTGGCGCTGGCGGCAGGGCCGCTATGGGCTGCGGATGAGCTGCCGGCTGGCGCCGAGGCGCAGTCGCCGGTCCAGCGCGGCGTTTCCGGATCGGGCCGCGTGTCCGCGGTCAACGTTCCCGCTTCGTGGAGCGAGGCCGGCGGAACGAACCTCCTCTGGAAGGCCACCATCGACCTGCCGGCGTGGGCCAGCCCTATTGTCTGGAAAGACCGGGTCATCGCGCTGGGGGCCGATGCTGGCAAGCGCGTGGCGGTCTGCCTCAACGCGGCCGATGGCCGGAGGCTGTGGACGACGGAGATCGCTCCCTGCGAGGGGCTTGTCGGAAGCTACAAGATCTACACAAGCGATCCGGACTTGCGCTGGGACAGGCTGCTGCACGCGGGCGCAACGCCCGCCACCAACGGCAGGCAGGTGTTCGCGCTCTTCTCCAACGGGCAGCTGGCGGCCCTCGACCTGGCCGACGGCAAGCTTCTCTGGTCGGTGGCCGCCGGCTCTCCGGCGGGGAACACGTACGGGCAGTGCAGTTCCCTGCTGGTGTTCAGGAACACGGTGATCGCGGTGGTCCAGGGCGCCGATTCGTCCATCGCCGCCTACGACGCGGCCACCGGCAAGGCGGTCTGGAAGACGCCCCGCAAGGCGGCCTCCTGGGCGTCGCCGATCCTGATCACGACCCCGGCGGGAAAGTGGCAGGTCGTGCTGCCGGCGTCCCCCTCGGTCACGGCGTGGGACGCGGAGACCGGCAGGGAGGCCTGGTCGCTCGACCTGCTGACCGGCCGGGCGGAGTACTGCGTTGGCCCGTCCCCGGTCTATGCGGACGGCCTGGTCTTCATCTGCGCCAAGGGCTCCGGCATCTTTGCCGTGGACCCCGACAAGGGCGCGAAGGTGTGGGGCGTTGAGACGCTGCCTGAGGACGCACCGGTCGCCGAGTTCATCAGCATGGTGTCCGACGGCAAGCACGTCTTCCACTATTCCGACTACGTTCTGACCTGCCTCGACGCCAAGACCGGGAAGGTGGTTCGGCAGAAGGAATTCGACGACTTGGCCGGCATCGCGAACCCTGTCATGGCCGAGGGCCGGCTGTATCTCTCCACGAGCGACGGCATCCTCGCTGTCCAGGCCGACCCCTCCGGCGCCTTTGGAGACGTCGTCGGCAAGGGCATCATCAAGGACAAGTGCGATTCAACGGCAGCGATTGTCGACGGCCGCGTATTCCTGCGCACGGACACGGCGGTCTACGCCCTCGGCGCCAAGTGAGCGGCTGCGAGCGCTAGTTCCTGGAATTCAGGTCCGGCTGCTGGCCGGTGAGGATCTCCATCTGGTGGATGACCCACTCGGCGCGGAGCCGGACGTCGGGCTGCGACAGCAGGCGATACTGCTGCGTCGCCTCCCGGCAGACGGCCGCGATGGCCAGATCCACGACGACCGGGGTGGACACGTCCTTGTAGTCTGCAGCCGCGATGAGCGGCTTGCCGGGTCCGTCCCCGGAAACCTTCAGCTTCAGGAGTTCGCCGATCCGCCGCCGGTAGTCGACCAGCTGGTCCTCGCCCGGGTCGGCCTCTTCGACAGGCAGCAGGCGCACGCGGCGATACGGGGTGTGGACGAGCTCCCGCTCGACCCGGGCCCGGCACAGTCCCTGGAGGAGCAGCACATAGCGGCCGTCGCGCATCCGCTCGTACTCGCGGATCTGGCCCAGGCAGACAAAGGTCCTCAGCGGCGGCGGACCCTCCGTCCGCTCCGCCGGCGTCCCCTCGCCGCGGAAAAGCGCCATCGCGATCATCCCGTGCGAATCGAGCACGTCGCTGACCATGCGCCGGTAGCGCGGCTCGAAGACGTGAAGGGGCATCACCGCCTGCGGGAGCAGCACTGCGCCCTGCAGGGGGAACACCGGGTAGGCCCGGCCGAAATCCACCATCACCCGTTCAGTCGCCATCTTTCGCCTGCCTTTCCGCCTTTTGCCCGACACGCGGCAGGAGATCCGCACCTTCCCTTTTCGTGGCACTATTCTACCACCGCGGCCACACGCTGCGCAAGGGATGCGTAGGACGCATCCAGTCGGCGTCGTGGTCGCGTCGCGGTCGGAATCGCTATCGGTATCGACCTCGGGCGGCCGGCTGGCGGTGGGTGAATCGTTCTTGAGTCTGACGGGGGATGTGTCGCGGATCGGGTCGAAACGCGGGCGCGTGATATCGGCCCGTCTGCCGCGTTGCCTTCGGGGGGCGCAGACGGGA
>CAZJBP010000161.1:0-7994 GCA_964544115.1 uncultured Victivallales bacterium
GGCCGTCCGACATCGCCTCTATCAAGGAACACGTTCCGGCGGTATCGTTCATGAACATTGCTCTCCCACAGGTGCGCGGTGGCGCAGGCCTGACAACACAGCAGAAAGCAGATGAGGATCAATTTCGGAACATGCGACATCCGACACTTCCTTGGGCCAGCGCAACAGCCCTGCCACCATCCAGTTCGGCGTGACGGTACCGTCTTGAGGGGGCGCGGGCAAGGCAAAGGCGGCGGGCGGGTCCGTGTGAGGGGCTCTGCTGCTTCCGCGCACAACGCTCAAGGGCTGGCGACGCCGCCTGAACCCCGAGCCCTGCCCCCTCAATTCCGCCTCTATTCCGGCGGCGCCTGCACGTCGCGGATCTCCACCCCTTCCGCGGGCGGCGGCAGCACCTCGCCGCCTCCCCACCTCTCGCGGAGCAGGGGAACGGCCTTGCGGAGCTGGCGACCGACGAGGGATTCGTCGCCGAATGTCCGGTTGAGGCCGTCGTGAGGAACGAGGTTCATGCAGATGAAGACAAGGCACGCGAACGCGGCGGCGCGCAGCATCCCGACCACGAGGGCAAGACGCTTGTTGATCGACTCGGCGAACACGACCTGCATCAGGCTGCCGAGGATCAGCCGCAGGGCCAGGGCCAGGGCCAGCGCGGCGATGGCCAGGCCGATAAAGGCCACCGTTTCGGCATTCTCGCCTTGGAGCCGCGTATGCGTTTCCAGCCATGCCCCCAGAGGACGAAAGCCGGCGAAGGCCGCCACCGCACCGGCGACCACTTCCGCCAGCCGGGCAATCTCGCCCCCCAGCCCCCTGCGCCATCCCAGGATCGCGCCCGCCAGCACAAGCACCAGCACGCTGGCGTCGGCCATGTTCATGAACGGGATGTACTGATGAACGATATCGTTCACGGCTGCATCGCCAGCCACTCGCGCGTCTGCCGGGCCACAGGATCCGCCGGTGCCAGCGCGATGAAGCGATTGAAGTAGTTTCGCGCCTCGCCGGTCCGGCCGGCGCTGTAGTACAGGAGACCCATCAGGTGGTAACTGCGCGCGTGATCCGGGTGCGCCTCGATGACCTTACGAACGCATTCCTCCGCCTTGGCTGGCTGCCCACGGGCCCGCCAGGCCAGCGCGAGGTTGTAGCCGGCTTCCGCGTTTCCGGGGTCCAGCTTGAGCACGTATTCGAAGGCCTCGGATGCGCCCTGGGCATCGCCCTGGACGCTGAAGACCAGCCCCAGGTTCAGCGCCGCCGCCACCAGGTTGCGGTCGTGCGAAAGGGCCTGCCGGTAAAGCTCCGCGGCGGCGGCCCACTGGCCGGCGGCGTGCTGGGTTGCGCCCCGCTGGTACAACTCCGCCGCACGGGCCGGATCGGCGCCGGCGCTGCCAAGAATCCCCTGAAGGCCGGGTCCCTGCCGGGAGGGCGCGAGCGCGGCCAGCAGTGCCGCCGCCTCGGCGGAACGGCGATCCGAAGGAAACCGCGTACGGAACTGGACCACCAGGTCGCGCGTCGTGTCGGCGTCGTCCAGCTGGTCGCGGTACAGAACCACCAGATCCCACAGCACGTCGGGCGAAGCAGGGAAGGAGCGGACCCCTTCCTTCAGCGTGATCAGCGCCTGAGCGTAGTCCTGGGCCTTGACGGCGGCGCGAGCGGAGGCGAGCAGGGGGGCTATCCGGGCGGCGTCTTCCTCCGACGCGCCGCCGAGAGACTTGACGTAGGCGCGCGCCCCCTCGGCATGGCGGTCCTCCTGCAGCGAGGTCTTCAGAAATCGGTTGTAGTAGGCGGCGGCCGCGGCGGCCCCGCTGGGCTGCAGACGGCACACGTAGGCCATGTTGTAGAGCGCGGCCGGGTAGTCCGGCTGCATGCCGAGCGCCCGCGCCAGGCGCTGCTGCGCGGTCGCCGGATCCCCGGCGCGGATATCGACCACCGCGCGGGCGGTCATGAGGCGCGCCGAGTCCGGCGCGCGCTTCTGAGCGTCGTCCAGGTTGCGGCGCGCTTCATCCAGGCGATCCAGGCGCAGGAACAGCAGCCCCAGCAATTCATACGGCTGAGCGTCTTCGGGCGAAAGATCGGCGGCTCGCTTCAGCGCTGCCACTGCGCCGCTGACGTTCCCCACCTCGGAGTAAGCCATGCCCAGGTTCGCCTGGGCCGTCGCGCTGCCGGGGTTGGCGCGGGCAGCTTTCTCAAGGCGGGGGACGGCGGCCTCAAACTGTCCCTCGCGCATGAGCGTCATGCCGGAGTCGAGGTTTGCGCGCCAGTCGCCGCCACACCCGCCGGCCAGCAGGGCTGCTGCAACCGCGGCCGCCGCGGCGCATGCCGTCGCCGGCCTGAGAACCCATTGCCTGCCTATCTGCCTTTTCGCCCGCACCACTCGTCCTCCCGCGCAGTCGGGGATATATAGCAGTCTACCCCGCTCCGCGACCATACAAAAAGGGGCTCACTCCGTCAGCGGAACGAAGGTGTGCTCCGGGGGCGTGCCGGGGCGGACGCGCCACAGCCGGAAGCCGAGGGGACGCCCGTCGAAGTTCTTGCTGGTCGTCTCGCCGCAGACGATCTGCATGCCCGCGTGCTCGAGGGCCACGCTGCGGTGCAGGTGCCCGCCGAGGACGGCCACGACGCCGTTGGTCGCGTATTCCGCGAGCACCCGCTGCCGGGTCTCCCTGGGCAGATTGGCGTAGGAATCGCCCTCGTTGGGGTCGCCCTCGAACGGCGGCTGGTGGCCGGCCACGATCACCGGCCGTCCCTTGCGGTGCGCCGCGCTGAGCGTTTGCGCCACCCACGCATCCTGGGCCGCGGTTTCTCCCTCCACAGGCGCCTTCCACAGCGGCATGTCGACGAGGAGGAACCGGACGCCGCCGTACTCGAACGTCTGGCGGTCGGGGCCTATGGCCGCGCGAAAGAGCGCCAGCGAGGCGGGGGTGGGCGCGTTGCCGACATCGTGGTTTCCGGGCGTCACGTACCACGGCATGACCAGGCCCGACAGGATCTGCCGGACCTCGGCGAAGCTGTTCGTGTTCGCGGTCACGACGAGGTCCCCGCACACGATCACAAACGCGGGGGCGAGCGCGTTGATGCGGGCCACGGCCTGCGTCAGCGAAGCGCTGTCCGTGGCCACGTCGTTCATGCCCAGCTGCGGGTCGCACATCTGGACGAAGGTGAATTCCCGGGCGGGCGGCGCACCGAGTGGGGTCTGGCACCCGCTCACGAGGAGCAGCGCCGCCAGGGCGAGGATTACACGCGTCGACAGGTTCCGGAGGGCGTCTCTCATGGTGTCTTCCTTTCGGCAACCGGCATGGACTCCACGCGGCGAAACAGGTCGCCGCTCCCGGCAGAGCCCCTGCCCTCTTTGGACAGCAACAGCCGTGCCCCGCGCCGCCACTGCCACGCAAACGGCCGCGGGTCCTTCCGGGACCACACGGCGAACACCTTCGGCCCCCGGTACGGGGCGAGAATCTCCCGCAGCCCCAACTGCTCCACGCCGCGCATGCCCAGCGACCAGTGCAGATCCTCGTAGAGGTGAATCCACCGGCCCTGCCATCCGTTCGGCCGCGCGTCTTCGGGGGCGCCCAGCGCGTGCTCGGCGTACATCAGCCAGACGCAGTCCAGCCCGCAGCGGCGGGCCAGACCGTGCGACAGGAAGCAGCGGCCGTTCACCTCCATGAGCACGAACTCGCCATTTCGCGGATCGCGCTTGAAGTTGGCTGTCGCCACGCCGGTCCAGTCCAGCTCACGCAGCAGGGCCAGCGTGGGCTCGACCAGGCGCCGCTCGTCGCACGTCTCGCCCACGCGCAGCACGCCGAAGTAGGGCGGCGACTGCCGCAGGCGGTGCTGTACGAACGCGCCTCGCACCCGGCGGCGCTCGTCAATGTAGACGCACTGCCCGTAGCCGAGCGAGTCCGGTCCGGGAATCAGCTCCATCGCCATCGCCTGCATCCCGTCCTCTTCCAGGCGGGCCACGATGACGCCGAACTCAGAGCGGTCGCGGGCGACGAGCAGCTTCCTGCCGTAGCGGGCCGCGAACGTGTGGCTGATCTGCGGCTTGACCAGCATGGGGAAAGGCAGATCGTCGCGGGCCAGGAGCGCGCGGTCCGCGGCGCCGTACACCTCCGGCACGCGGATGCCGACGCGCCGCGCGGCCGCATAGGTGAGGCCCTTGTCCAGCACGTGCCGGACGCGGTTCCATTCGGGCACCGGAACGCAAAAGTCGGCCGACAGGCGCTCGCGGTGGCGGCTGAACAACTCCAGGGCCTCGTCGTTGGTCGGCACCAGCAGGCGGCCGCGCCAGTCGTGCCGCCGCGCGTCGAGCAGGTCCAGGAGCGTCTCGGGCGCAGCGTGAAACGAAGGCAGCCGGACGGCCTCGGACGCGAACCGCGACGCGTGCGCCATGTCGGCCTGTTTCGTGCAGACAACGGCGACCCGCACACCGCGCTCGCCCAACGCGCGCACTGCCCCCAGCCCGTTGGCGTGACCGCCGACGACCACTGCTCCGGACCCGACGCTCACGATGGCCCTCCGGAGAAACCTGGGTGGAGCGCAGTGAAGGCGGCTGGTGGTGTACGCGGCTTCATGAGGGGCGTGGGGAGGGCCGCAGCATGCTTTCGGGGCGGACCCACGCATCGAACTGCTCCGACGTCAGGATGCCGCTCTCCACGGCGGCCTGCCGGAGGGTGCGCCCCTCGCGCCAGGCCCGCAGCGCAATCTGCGCTGCCCGGTCATACCCGATGTGCGGGTTCAGCGCGGTCACCAGCATGAGCGAGCCCTCCATGCCTGCGCGCAGCCGGTCCGTATCGGCCTCTATCCCGTCGACGCAGTGTTCCGCGAACGAACGGCACGCGTCGGCCAGCAGGCCGATCGACTGCAGGATCGACGCCGCGAGCAGCGGCTTGAAGACGTTCAGCTCGAAGTGGCCCTGCGATCCCGCGAACGCGATCGCCGCGTCGTTGCCGTAGACCTGGCAGACCACCATCGTCACCATCTCGCACTGGGTCGGGTTGACCTTGCCGGGCATGATCGAGCTGCCGGGCTCGTTCGAGGGCAGCGTGATCTCGCCCAGCCCGCTGCGCGGCCCGCTGGCCATCCACCGCAGGTCATTGGCGATCTTCATCAGCGCCGCGCCCAGCGCGCGCAGCTCGCCCGAAAGGCGCACCACGGCATCGTGCGCGGCCAGTCCTGCGAATTTGTTGGTCTGCACGGTGAACGCGCAGCCCGTCAGGCGGCTGATTTCCGCCGCCATGTCCGCATCAAAGCCCTCGAACGTGTTCACGCCCGTCCCGACCGCCGTGCCGCCGATGGCCAGTTCGGCAATGAACGGCAGGACGGCCTCGATGCCCGCCGCTGCCTGCCGCACCTGCGCGGCGTAGCCGGAGAACTCCTGGCCCAGCGTCACCGGCACCGCGTCCTGCAGGTGGGTTCGGCCGACCTTGATGAGGCCGGCGAAGGCCGCCGCCCTGGCTTCCAGCGACCCGGCCAGCCGGTCCAGCGCCGGCAGCAGGCGGGTCCGCACGGCCACCATCGCCGCCACGTGGATCGAGGTCGGCACCGTGTCGTTGGTCGACTGGCCGATGTTGACGTGATCGTTGGGGTGAACCGGCGTCTTCTCGCCCAGGCGCCCGCCGAGCAGCTCATTGGCGCGGTTGGCGAGCACCTCGTTGACGTTCATGTTGGTCTGCGTGCCGCTGCCGCTCTGCCAGATGACCAGGGGGAAATGGTCGTCAAAGCGCCCGGCGATGACCTCATCGGCCGCGCGCCCGATCGCCTCCGCCACGCGGGCGTCCAGCAGGCCCAGCCTGGCGTGTACCGCCGCGGCCGCCTTCTTCACCAGGGCGTGGGCGCGAATGAACTCGGGAGGGAAGCGCTCCGAGCCGACGCGGAAGTTCTCCAGCGCCCGCTGCGTCTGGGCCCCGTAATACCGGTCTGCCGGCACGGCGACCGGCCCGAGCGAATCCTTCTCCTCGCGGGTCTTCATGCGGACTTCAGTAGTCCTCCTGGTGAAACCACTCGGCGTTCTCCAGCCACTGGCCCGGCTCAGCCCGCCCGACGAACCCGATGATGCTGTCTATGAAGGCCATGTGGAGCTCTTCTTCCTTCGCCAGGCGCAGAAACAGGTCGCGACCCTCGGGCGTGGCCGCCTTCGCGGCGCTGTTCTCGTAGAAGGCCTTGGCCTGAAGCTCCATGTCGAAGGCCTTACGGTACAGCGCCAGTTCGCTGGCCTCGCCTCCGAAGACGGCCTTGGAGTCAATGAGTTCACGGAACAGGTTCTTCATGTCGCCCTGGATGGTGTCCTTGGGCAGAACGGCCTTGCGCTGGTCTTTGATGCCCTGAAGAACCTTGGCGTGGACGATTTCCGCGTCGGCCAGTCGGCGCAGAATGCCGGCCACCCCCTTGTCGGCGGTCGATGCCGCGCACTGGCGGTAGAACAGCTCCCCATCCTTCTCCATCTGTATTGCGTAATCTATCACCTGAACAGGCTGCATGATGGCCCCTCCTTGTCGCGCCAGAATAGCCCTCACCCGCTGCGGCGGGCAAGACCCAAACGCCAGAACCGCCCGCTGGGACATCTTCTGGGGCCTTGATGTGGAAAGGTGTGTGCCCTTATCGTGGCGGTGTGAGCGCAGGTCACATACCCGGAGCGGATGAGCCGGCCTCGCGGCCCGGCGCGACCGAAGGGCGGCGGGTCTTGCCCGCCGAAGCGGCGGAGATCCAGTCTTACGAGAATGGCCTGCTCGCGATGGCGCGCGCCGTGCAGGTCGTGGGGATGTATGGCGCGCCGCACCCCGCGGCCCGAGAGGCCGTGGACGTCTGGATCGAACACCTCGCCCCTCTCCTCAGGGCGCACGGAACGTTCACGCTGGGGTCGAAAGGGGACGTCGCGCTGGTCAATCGCATTCCGCTATCGATCACCAACCCTGTCGTTCTCTCCCTGCTGCGCAAACTCTACACGACCCGCGCCGGACAGCTCGAACTGCTCGTCGGCTTCGACGCCGAGGCTGCGGGCGCGATGGCCGCGTTTCTGGCTGGATCCGATGCGAGCCGGCTGGCCGGTGAGGAAGAGTCGCTCGAAGCCTGGCTCGCCCGCAGCCAGCTGCGCCACGTGCGCGTCAGCCGCCTGAAAGTCCTCGAGGTCCAGGAGGGCGACCGGGTTGTAAGCGGAACCCGGAAGCAGCCGCCCAAGCTGGCGAGACCTCCGGGCGCGCCGGATCCCGACCGGTTCCGCCCGGAAGACGTCGCCGCGTGGGCCCGGGCTTTCAGACAGGACGCCAACCGCCCCGGCCAGCCGCCCGTCCTGCCGCCGGGTGTGCGGGATGCGATCTGCGCCTACCTCCGGGGCACGACAGCGGCCCGCCCTGCGGATCTCGTGGAGCCCATGACCCGGGCGGCGGGCCACATCGCTCAATTGTCCGAACTGGTGCTCAAGACCGCGCTGGTTCAACAGGAAGTGGCGCAGCGGCCCGACGATCCGGTCGGCGTTGACGTCGTGAACTGCATTCGTGCCATCGTCGATGTGCTGCAGCAGGCGCCGGGAGCCCGGACCGACGAGGGGTGGGCCAACCTGGCTCGGACGCTGGCCGTGCTCGAAGAGGGAGTGCTCGAGAAGCTGCAGTCCATCACCGGCGGGACCGATGACGATGAGGAGGTCATCCGCGCGGGGGTTCGGGCCCTGCAGCACGAGCTCGAAGGCGCAGCGCTCAAGCGCGACTACGAACGGAAGCGCGAGGAGCTCCTCGCGGTGGAACAGAAGATCCAGCGGTTCTTCGGCTCCGAGTCCGAAAGCGCCACGCCCGGCGCCCCGGAACATCAGGACGGACACTGAGCGGCGGGCCGGGCGGGGAAACGGGAGAATCCGCCGGCGCGGATCGTTCAAGCGCGCGGGTCCGGCCCGGTGCATCCCGTCGCCCGCGCCAGGGCCCGTACGAGGTCGTAGCGCTGCACCGGCTTGGGCAGAACCACGTCGATGCCCTCCGGCCGCAGGTGCCGGCGTTCCATCTCATCCCCCGCACCCGTCA
>CAZJBP010000162.1:0-7971 GCA_964544115.1 uncultured Victivallales bacterium
ACGAACTCAAGGCGCTGATCGCCGCGCGGCTGCCGCCGCCCCCCGTGCGGCGGCCAGCTCCGAACTGGCGCGACTGGCCGGTCAGTGAACAATCCTGAAGCCGGCGAGATCGCCCACGGCCTCGGTGGTCTCGGTCACCACATCGGTCACCCTGGCCGCCGGCGGCCCGCGCCGGCATTCGTCAACCAGCCGTGACAGCGACTGCTCCGGCCCCTCGGCCATCAGCTCCACCGTCCCGTCGGTCCGGTTGCGCACCCAGCCGCACAGCCCCAGGCGCAGCGCCTGCTCACGGGTGAACATCCGGTAGCAGACGCCCTGCACCTCCCCGCGAACAATCGCGTGCAACCGCCGCATCGTCGTTCCGGGAATCGCCTCCTTGCCATCCACCGTCGGTTCCTCCCTGAGAAGCTGAAATGCTGAAATATTGAGAAGACTGGAACCTGAACACCTCACCTCAGCATCGGCACGAAGCGCACGGGGAGGTCGTCGATCACGGTCGTCTCGCCGCCCTCGCGCCGCACCTTCACCAGCCGCTGGAGCTCACCCCCCACCGGCAGGATCATCCGTCCGCCGTCAGGCTTCAACTGCTCAACCAGCGCCGGGGGCACATCCGGAGGGGCACAACTGACAACGATCGCGTCGAACGGCGCCTCCCCGGGCCAGCCGTCGAACCCGTCGCCCACCCGCAGGTGCGCGGCGTAGCCCAGCCGCTGGAGCGTCAGTCGCGACCGCTCGGACAGATCCGCCACGCGCTCAACGCCGTACGCCTCGGCACCCAGTTCGCACAGAATCGCCAGCAGGTACCCGCACCCGGACCCCACCTCGAGAACCCTCTCGCCCCCGCTCAGCGCGAGGCTGTCGATCATGTACGCCACGATGTAGGGCTGGGAGATCGTCTGCCCGTGTCCGATGCGCACGGGATGGTCGCCGTAGGCCGTTTCCGGATCGCCCCCGGCATCGCGCAGGAACTCGTGCCTCGGCACGCGCTCCATCGCCGACAGGATGCGCTCGTCGCGCATCCCATACCGCCGCAGCGCGGCCATCATCCCCGCCCGCGCGGCCTGCCATTCGGGCCCCGGCTGGTGACGAAAGAGCATGTCCGTCCCTACCCCAGCACGCCGCCCAAGTCAAGCGACCTGGGGACTTGCAGGGATCCCGGGCGCATCTGCGTTTCATTGCACGCCGCGCAGGGGGCTGGCGCTCGGAGAGCGCCGCCCTACGCATACGCACCTGTCCAGCGAGATGGCCAGTGCAACAGAGTAGGCCGCGCCTCTCCGAGGCGCAGGCCCGCGCGGGGACGCGACAGGCAATGAAACAGATTCTGCTGAAGAAGGTCTGCGGTGGGGCGTCTGCCCTATGGGTTTCTTCTCCAAGGGGGGGGGTCAGCAGAATCTGAAACACAGATGCGCCCAGGGATCCCTTCGGCATGGAATGCGAGGACGAGGACCGTTCGCTACGCTCACTGAGGACGAGGACGATTCAACTCCTGACGAACACTGCACTCACCCACGGGGGATCCTCGCAGCGCTCCAGCTCGCGCAGCCCCTGAGCTTCGTAGGCGGCGGCCACCTCGGCATACTGGTCCGTCATCGCGCCGGCCAGAATCAGCGCCGCTCCCGGCTCCATCGCAACGCGCCGGGTGACCTGTTCGGCGTAGAGGGCCAGGCGCCGGGAGACCATGTTCGCGGCGACCACGTAGAAGGTGCGCGGATCGTCCCAGGTCTCCACGTCGGCCTCGCACACGTCGGCGCCCTCGATCCCATTGACCGCGAGGTTGCGCGCGGCGTACTCGACGGCCACCGGATCGTGGTCCATCGCCACCACGGGCCGATACCCCAGCATGGCCGCGCCGATCGCCAGGATGCCCGAGCCGCAGCCGAGGTCGCAAAACCCGGCCCCCGCGGCGCGCTTTGTGGCCAGCGCGTCCAGCCAGCGCAGGCACGCGCGGGTCGTGGGGTGACGCCCCGTGCCGAAGCTCATCCCGGGGTCGATGCGGATGACCGATACGTCCGCGCTGACGTCGGGCGTTTCCCACGGCGGCGTGACGGCGAGGCGCGGGGATACCCGTTCCCAGTGAAAGAAGGACTTCCACGCATCCTGCCAGTCGCAGTCGGGCAGTTCGCTCGCGACGGCGACGACCTCGCCGTGCCCCGCCGCGGCCAGCGCCGCGTTCACGTCGCTCACCCTCGCGGCGACAGCCGCCGCATCGCCGACGTAGATCTCGTAGCGAACGGTCTGCGCCTCCCAGTCCACCCAGGCCGTAAGATCGCTCTCCTCGCGCTCCTCGAAGAACGCGTCCAGAGCCTCGGCCTGAGCCGCGCGCGCCTCCATGCGTATCACATGCATGGCCGGTTCATAATTCACTTTCCGCCGGAAGACAAGCGGAGGGACAGAATTCAGAAGTCAGGAGTCAGAAGGCAGCAGTTACTGAATTCTGGATTCTGACTCCTGACTTCCGAATGTTCATGTTCGCAGTAAGAATATTTCCTGTGCACTCGGGGACAGGCTTGTGATACGCAGTCGGCATGTCGTTCGCACGCGGGTTGCAGCGGTGCCTGTCGCTCCTTCTCCCCGGGGGGCTCATTGCCGTGGTCGCCCTGTTGGCGGCGCACTGGATGGACGCGGCCAGGCTCGCCGCCTATCCCTTCCTCCCGTGGGTCGCCCCCACCGCACTGGGCCTGGCGTTCCTGCTCTCCCTGCTGTTCCACCAGTCCCGTCTCGCGCCGCTGGCCCTCGTTCTGGCCGCAGTCGCGGCCGGACACCGTGCGGCGCCGCCAGGCGGCCAGGCGTTCGTCCTAGCCGCGCTGATGGTGCCTGCGACGGCGCTGGCCGCGGCCCTGCAGGCCGACCTGCGGACGTTGAGCTCCAGCGCGCTGCTGCGGTTGCTGTTCGGGCTGATCCTTGCGGGCTTTGTTGCGCTGGCAGACGCCTCGGCGCTGGCGCCGCTCGTCAACCCCCTGTCTCGCCCTGTGACCTCGCTGCTCGCATGGACCTCCCTGCCGGCGGTGGCGTTCGTCCTGGTCGCCGTCCTCGTGGCCCTGCTGCCGCTGTCCAAGCGACGTCGCACCCATGCGCTGCTGCTGCAGACGGCGGCGCTCGCCCTGGTGGCGCTCGAACTCGGGCAGCGGCCCGCAGCCCCCATGGGCGCAACGCCCCTGGCCGCGTTTCTCGCCTTCACCGCCGGAACGGGCCTTCTGCTCCTCTGGACGGTCCTCGACGCGGCCTGGCAGAATGCGTTCCTGGACGAGCTGACCGGGCTCCCGGGGCGTCGCCCGATGGAGCACGACCTGGCCTCGCTGGGCAAGCACTTCGCGCTCGCCATCGTGGATATCGACCACTTCAAGCGCGTTAACGACCGCTACGGCCACGAGACCGGCGACCAGGTGCTGCGCTTCGTGGCCTCCCAGCTGAGGTCGTTCCGCGGCGGGCGCGCGTACCGCTACGGCGGCGAGGAGTTCGTCATCGTCATGGCTGGCGGCACCGCGCAGCGGCAGGCCGAGGATCTGAACGCCCTGCGGACGGGCATCGCCAGCCGGACCTTCGTCGTGCGATCGCTCGACCGCCCCAGCCGCAAACCCCGCCGCAACGCCGTCCGCAGCTCGCAGGGGCGCGGCGCCATCCGCATCACGGTCAGCATCGGCCTGGCGGCGCGCACCGAGCGGCACCGCCGTCCCTCAGAGGTCCTGGACGCCGCCGACAAGGCGCTCTACCGCGCCAAGCGGGGCGGCCGCAACCGGCTGTGCGAGGGCGCTTGAGCCCCCGCGCCCCCTCACAACGTGGTCGCACAGGGACGCGCAGGCTGCAGCGTTTTAGGCTGTGGTCTGTTAGGGACGCCCTAACAGCCTGCAGCCTTCGGCCTTTCAACCTGCACCCGACGGGGTGCCGCTGTTTTTCCTTTTGCTGTCGGAGCGGGACGGATAACGTGCTGAGCAATGGTTATTTGCGTTGATGTCCAACCGGCCGTTTCCCAGCGCACGGGAGTGGGCCGCTACACGAGCCGACTGGTCGAGCACCTCGGGCCGCTCATGGCCGGCACGGCGGACCGGCTGCGGCTGTTCTATTTCGACTTCCGCGGCCAGGCGGTCCTGCCAGACTGTCCGGGCGCCGAGAGGCGCGTGGTGAAGTGGTGCCCGGGGCGGGCGGCGCAGTGGGCATGGAAGACGCTGGGATTCCCCCCGGCGAACCTATTCGCGGGGCGGGCCGACCTGTATCACTTCACCAACTTCATCATTCCGCCGCTGAGCCGGGGCCGGGCGGTGGTGACCATCCATGACGTCAGCTTCCTCCGCTTCCCCGAGTTCGCCGAGCAGCGCAACCTGGACTACCTGCGCAAGCGGATTCACGACACAGCGGGCCGGGCGGCGGCCATCCTGACGCTGTCGCAACACGCGGCCGGCGAGATCGAAGCGCTGCTACCCGGGACGCGCGGCCGCGTGTTTCCGGTCCCGCTGGCGGTCGACAGCGGCTTCGCCCGCCCCCCGGAGGCGGAGACCGCGGCAACGCTCGCGCGCCTCGGCGTGCGGCGTCCGTACCTGCTGACCGTCGGCACGATCGAGCCGCGGAAGAACCATGCGCTCCTGCTCGACGCCTTCGAGCGGCTGAAGACCTTCGACGGCGACCTGGTGATCGCCGGCATGCCCGGCTGGAAGTGCGAGCCGATCTTCGAGCGCATGCGCGCCTCGCCAGCCGCGGCGCGCATCCGATATCTGCGCTTCGTCGCCGACGCCGATCTGCCCGCGCTGTACGCCGGCGCGGAGCTGCTGGTCTTCCCGTCGCACTACGAGGGCTTCGGCCTGCCGCCGATCGAGGCCATGGCCTGCGGCACCGCGGTGCTGTCCTCCTGCGGGGGCGCCCTGGCCGAAACGCTCGACGGCGGGGCCCGCCTTCTGCGAGACTACGACCCTGACCACTGGGCGGCGGAGATCGATGCCCTGGCCTCCGATGCTGCGGCCCGCGCCGCTCTGGTCGCCAGCGGTCGGAGCCATGCCGCCCGCTTCTCGTGGGCGGCCACGGCGCGGGGGACCCTGGACGTGTACCGGAAGGCGGTGGCCTCATGAAGATCGTGATCGACGCGCGCTGGATCTTCCGCGAGCTCTCCGGCATCGGCATGTACACGCAGGAGCTGCTCGGCCAGTTCGCCCTCCTGCGCGGGGACGACACGTTTGTGGCCCTGTTCGACAACGCGGACGTGCGGCATCGCGTCTCGGTGACCGCGGCGCTGGACGCGGCGCCCCACATCTCGACGCTGGACCTGCGCTACGGCGTGTTCTCGCCGCGCAACCAGCTCGAGCTTCCGGGCCTGCTGGCGTCCCTGCATGCGGATGTCTACCACTCCCCGAACTACATGGTGCCGCTGTTCCCCCGGCTGGTCCGCGCCGGCAAGCCGCAGCACACGGCCGTGGTCACCACCATCCACGACCTCATCCCCCTCGTGGTCCCCGGCCATGCCCCCCGTTCGAAGAAGACCCGCATGCTCCCGGTCTTTCGCTGGGTCATCCGCCGCGCGGCGCGCGTCTCCGATGCGATCGTCACCGTCAGCCGCTGCTCGCGCGACGACATCGTGCGCTGCCTGCGTCCGCGCCCGCCGGAAAAGGTGCACGTCGTCTACAACGGCGTCGGCACCGTGTTCTCGCCCGCCCCGCCTGGGCTGACGCCGCGCGACCCGAAGCGCCCCCGCCGGCTGCTGTACGTCGGCCGCGCCGATCCGTACAAGGACGTGGCCACTCTGGTGCGGGCCCTGGCGATCCTGCGACGCGACGGCGGAGCGCCGGTGGAACTGCTCATCGCCGGCCCGCGCGACCCGCGCTATCCGCAGGCCGAGCAGCTCGCGCGCGGGCTCGGAGTTGCCGACGCCATCGCGTGGACCGGGTATCTCGCCACCGACCAGCTGGTCAGCGCCTACCGGGATGCCGACGTCCTGGTGCACGCCTCGCGCTATGAAGGGTTCGGGCTGCAGATCCTGGAGGCAATGGCCACGGGCCTGCCGGTCGTCGCGGCGCGCGGCGGCGCGGTGCCCGAGGTGGCTGGCGACGCAGCCCTCCTGCTGGAGCCGGGCGACGCCGATGGGTTCGCCCGCGAGATCCGGCGCACGCTCAACGCCCCCGCGCTGGCCGAGAGGATGCGCCGCGACGGGCACGCTCAGGCCGCCCGCTTCCGGTGGAGCACCACGGCTGCCGAGACTCTGGCCGTGTACCGCGAGGCCGCCGCGGTCCGCGCCAAGGCGAGGTCGCCCTCATGACAGCCGCCCCCCGCCCCGCCCCCCCATCGCAGGCCGTCCGCACCGTGCTCTGCCACGACTGGCTGACAGGCATGCGGGGAGGCGAACGCGTGCTCGAGCACCTGTGCCGGGCGTACCCCGATGCGCCCATCCTCACGCTGCTGGCCAACCCTGCGGCGGTCTCGGATGAAATTCGCCGGCATCCGATCCAGACGTCGTTCCTGCAGTCCATCCCCGGCATTCACCGGCGCTACCGGTACCTTCTTCCGCTGTTCCCCGCGGCGGTCCGGTCTCTGCGCGTACCCCCCTGCGACCTGGTCATCTCCACCAGCCACTGCGCGATCAAGTCCGTGCGCCCCCCGCCCGGGGCGCGGCACCTGTGCTACTGCTTCACGCCCATGCGCTACGCGTGGCAGTTCTACGCCGAATACTTCGGGCGGAACCCGGTCAAGGCGCTGGCGGCCAAGCCGCTTCTGGCCTGGCTGCGCCGCTGGGACCGCCGCACCAGCCAGCGGGTGGACCGGTTCGTCGCCATCAGTCGCCACGTGGCCGACCGCATCCGCCGCGCCTACGGGAGGGAACCGGACGTCGTATACCCGCCGGTCGAGACCGACTATTGGACGCCCGGCCCCGGGCCGGTGGCGGAAGTGGGCGCGTACGATCTCATCGTCTCGGCCCTGGTGCCCTACAAGCGGGTGGACCTGGCCGTGGGCGCCTGGGCACGTTCAGGACAGAAGCTGAAGGTCGTCGGCACCGGGACCGAGGCAGCCAACCTGCAGCGCGTGGCCGGGCCGAACGTCGAATTCCTGGGCTGGCAGACGGACGAAGCCATTCGCGACCTCTACCGCGGCTGCCGGATGCTGGTGTTTCCGGGCGAGGAGGACTTCGGGATCGTGCCGCTGGAGGCCCAGGCCTGCGGACGTCCCGTCGTGGCCTACCGCGCCGGCGGCGCCATGGAAACCGTGCTGGAGGGTGAAACCGGCGTGTTCTTTGGCCGCCAGGACGAGGAGTCTCTGTTGGCGGCAGCCCGGGAGTGCGCGTCGCGGCCGTGGAATCCCCCGCTCATTCGCCGCCATGCGGAGACCTTTGCGCCTTCCCGGTTCATGGCCGGGCTCACGGCGTCCGTCGAGCGATGCCTCATGCCGGGCCAAGCGTAACACGGCTCTGCAGGGGCCCCTGATCCTACCGCGCGGCAAGCCAGTGCAGCGTGCCGAACCAGATGCTCACCCAGAACACCGCGATGGCCGCACCCGCCCAAGCGTAACGCAGGAACGGGGCCCGGTAGCTGCGCCGCCGCCTGCAGACGCAGGCGGCGGCGCCGCCGGCGACCGGCTCGACGCTCACCCACCGGCACAGCAATCGGAAAATGAACAGGTTGGAGTAGTGATGCGCGTGTGAACACACCGCACAGGGCTGGCCCGAGGCATCGACCGAACGCTGACGCCGCACGCAGAAGGGCCCGCTCGAAGGCCACGCCACGCCGATCAGGCCGGTCAGGCTCCGCGCAACATGCCATTCCGTGAGATTCAGAAAGTCAAACGTCAGCCGGACAAGGTCCACGGGAAGCATCGCCAGTTTTGCAGGCATGGCCATATTCAGCCCCCCAACCTCAATCAGATTTACTCCTACCATAGTATCAGGGTTTTCCCGATGCGTCAACGTGATCCCGCCGCGTAGAGGATTCCGGAGCTGCTTATCTCGCGTTGCGCCAGAAGAAAAGGTTACCGAAGCGTCCCCGTGCGTGAGGGGTGTTG
>CAZJBP010000163.1:0-7855 GCA_964544115.1 uncultured Victivallales bacterium
TCGGTTCTACATGCCCCAGCAGTTCAACAACCCGGCCAACCCGGCCATCCACGAGCAGACGACGGGCCCGGAGATCTGGGACGCCACGGACGGCCAGATCGACGCGCTGGTGGCGGGCGTGGGGACGGGGGGCACGATCACCGGCATCTCGCGCTATCTCAAGAAGACGAAGAACCGGCGGATCGTCAGCGTGGCGGTGGAGCCGTCCAGCAGTCCGGTCATCACCCAGAAGCTCGCCGGCGAGGAACTCAGGCCCGGCCCGCACATGATCCAGGGCATTGGCGCCGGCTTCATCCCCGACGTGCTCGACCTGTCGCTCGTGGACCGCGTGGAGCTGGTCAGCAACGAGGACGCCATCGAGTTCGCCCGCCGGCTGGCGCGCGAGGAAGGGATCTTCAGCGGCATCTCCTGCGGTGCCGCCGTTGCCGCGGCGGCGCGGCTGGCCTCCGAGCCGCAATTCAAGGGCAAGACGATCGTCGTGATCCTCCCCGATTCGGGCGAGCGCTACCTCTCGTCCGCGCTGTGGGATGGCCTCGTCTAACATCCCCGACCTTGACTTTGCCGGCGCCGCCGGATGATATTTGCGGCTGAAAACCGCGTCAGGGTGCTCAGGCACACAACGCCAGAATAAGGGTCCGCCGCGGGCGGACGGCAGAAAAGAGAGGGTGATATGAAGATACTCAAGTGCGGAGTCTGTGGTCACATCGAGTTCAACGAGGCGCCTCAGAAGTGCCTCGTGTGCCGGGCGCCGGTGACGGCGTTCAGCGAAGCGCCGGACGCCATCACGAAGCCGGCCAATCCGGCGGCGTTGACGGAGGGGGACAAGAAGCACATGCCCCAGATCGTGGTCGTCAAGCAGTGCGGCCTGCTGGAGAGCTGCACCGACGTGCACGTGAAGGTCGGCGCGATCCCCCACGTCATGACGCCGGAGCACTACATCGTTTCCATCGACGCCTATGTGAACCACAAGTTCGTCTCGCGCATCTGGTTGTCGCCCGAGGGCAGCCAGCCGGCCGCGGGGTTCCACATCAAGGCCGCTTCCGGTACGTTCACCGCCATCGAGTGCTGCAACAAGCACGGCAACTGGATGGCCGAGGCGGTTCTGTAGCCCTCGCGTCCAGAGGAAGACACACCAACGGCCGCTGCCGGCTTCCGCCGACAGCGGCCGTTCTGTTGTTGGGGCCTGGGGCGCCCCGTCCGTCATCAACCCGCCGTCCCCTTCAGGTCCTTTCCGCGCCAGGCAAACCAGGCGGTGCCCAGCACGCCGAACCCGAAGGCGGTCAGCAGGTTCACGCGCGGCGAGATCTGCCAGAGCAGCGCGCCGCTGAACGCCGCCACGGACACGATCACGTCGCGCACGAGGTAGTACAGGCCGAACATGGCGGCCTTACGGCCTTCGGGCGCCAGGTCCATGATCAGGGCCTTGCGCGTCGGCTCGCCGAATTCCTTGAGGCCCCGCAGAACGAACGCCGCCGTCAGCGGCCACAGCGACTGCGCCTGCAGCAGCGCCAGCGGGAACAGGGTGAAGAAGCCGAAGGTGATCAGCACAAACGGCTTTTTGCCGAAGCGGTCGGCCATGTAGGCCACCGGGATGTAGACGAGCACGGCGGTGAGGTTCTCCAGCGCGGATAGCGTGCCGAAGGTGAACTCCGAGACCGGGCTCGTCACGGCGCGCGTGGCCCAGATGACGACGAACGCATCGGGGATGCGCTCGCAGAAGCGCACAAGAATGTCGGCCACGAGCAGGGACCGCAGGTTCGGCGGCATCTCTCCCCACAGCCGCAGGGGGTTGGACTCGCCTTCGCGCCGGTCCGCGGCGTCGTCCGCGATCAGGGCCTGCTGCAGCACGGCGGCCACCGCGGCCAGGGCCAGGGCGATCACGAACGCCGCGCGCACGCCGCCCGCCACGCCCCACGCCGCGATGCAGGCGCCGCCGACGACCGGGCCCAGCATCTTCGGAATGCGCCGCACGAGCGAGTGCACCGAGACGCCCATGGCGCGCTGGTGCTTCGGGACGGCCTTGGACACCAGCTCCATCGTGGCCGGCAGAGAGATCGCCGACCACGAAATGAACATGGCCGCGCCGACCAGCACGGCCCACCACGCCGATACGAAGATGACGACCAGGTAACCGGCCATCGAGAGGGCGTTGAACACCAGCAGAGCGCGCTTGGTGCCGAGGCGGTCGGCGAGATAGCCGCCGGGGAAGGAGTAGAGGGCGGAGAGGAGGTCGTCGAGGCCGGCCAGCAGGCCGATGGCCATGACGGCGGTGGCGCCGTGGGCGAGCTCCTGAAGATAGAGCGGGAGGAAGCGCTCTGCCATGTGCTCGCCCATGCCGACCAGGATCACCATGGACAGCATGCCGACCACGCTGCGGCGCAGCCCGAGAAACTCGATGACGGAGCGGCGGGGCGCCGGTTGTTCAGGTGCAAGCGAGGACATAGGCCGATTCAACGCCATTCGACCTGCCGGCTCAAACAGAAAGCGGCTCGGGAAAGAAAGCAGCCTGGTCCGCAAGCATGCGACACGGGAGGCCCGCTCACGATACCTTACAAAAACAGCAACGATCGTTGCCCAATATGTAAGGTATCGAGAACCGGGACACCAGGAGAGAGCGAGAAGGAGCAGGGCTGCGGGGGAGGGTGGGGCGGCTTCGCCGGTGTGGCGGGCCGGTGTCGGCGGGTCTACGGCCGGTAGGCGGGAAGGTCGGCGGGGGGCATGTCGCGAAGCAGGGGCAGGGAACGGTCGCGGTCGGCGAGGACGGGCTGCTCCACGGGCCAGCGGATGCCGATCTCGGGATCGTCCCAGCGGATCCCGCGCTCGTCGCTGGGCGAGTAGTAGTCGGTGCACTTGTACATGACGTCCGCGCGATCGCTCAGCACGCAGAAGCCGTGGGCAAAGCCTTCGGGGATATAAAGCTGGTGACGGTTCTCGTCGGAGAGCGTCTGGCCCACCCAGCGGCCGAAGGTCGGCGAGCCGCGGCGCACGTCCACCGCCACGTCGAAGATCGTGCCCCAGATCACGGATACGAGCTTGGCCTGGGCGTGCCCCAGTTGGTAGTGCATGCCCCGCAGGACGTGCCGCGCGGAGTGCGAGTAGTTGTCCTGCACGAACGGCCGGGCCAGCCCCGACTCGGCATACTTGGCGGCGTGGAACGTCTCCAGGAAGAACCCCCGGCTGTCCTTGAAGACGCGCGGGGCATAGAGGATGACGTCGGGCAGTTCGGTGGGTCGGTGATCGATGGGCATGTAAGGTCCTCTAGGAAACGCTCAACATCCAACGGTTAACGCTTAACGTTCAAGATCGCGCCCCCAACTCTAAACGCCAGGAGTTATGCGTTGAACGGTTCGGCCGCACGTAGAATCTCCTCGCGATGGCGGCTCGCATACGCGTCGACGTCCTCGCGCCAGTCGCCAAACACGCTCAGTCCCTCGGCCTCAAGCCGGGCGTTGCGCAGCGCACCGTTCGGCGGGCGGCGGGCGGGAACGGGAAACGCCTCGCTGGTGGCCGGCTCGATCACGCACGGAATGCTCAGCGCATCGAGAAAGCGTCGCGCGAACTCGAAACGGGTCGCGCTGCCCGAGCCGGCGGCGTGGTAAAGGCCGGAGGCATCGGCCTCCGCCAGCCGCACCATCTGCCGCGCCAGCCGCCATGCCCACGTGGGTGAGCCGCGCTGATCCGTGACCACGCGCACCGGCGTGCCGCCCCGGGCCAGCGCTCGGCGCAGCACCGCCGCGAGGAATCCGCCCCCTCCTCCATACAGCCAGGCCGTCCGCACGATCGCCCAGTGCCCGCCGGCCTCCTGCACGCCGCGCTCGCCGTCGAGCTTCGAGCGGCCGTAGACATTGACCGGATTCGTTTCGTCGTCTTCAGAGTACTCACCGGGCGGTGCCATCGCGCCGTCAAAGACGAAGTCGGTCGACACGTGCAGCAGCCGCGCTCCACGGTCGCGCGCCAGCCGCGCCAGTCGGGCGGGTCCGTCGGTGTTCACGCGCCGGGCCAGGGCCGGGTCGGTTTCGCAGCCGTCGACGTTCGTGAAGGCCGCCGCGTTCACCACCCAGTCCGGCCGGCCGGCGGCGAGGAATTCCACCAGCGCCGCTTCATGCTCCAGGTCCACGTCCGGCAGGTCGCCGCCCTCCGCCGTGTGGCCGGCTGCGCGAAACGCCTCGATGCACTCCCGCCCCAGCTGCCCATTCGCGCCGATGACCGCAACTCTCATCGTGCCTCCGCCGCCTTCGTGCTCAGCAAGGGGTAGAGCGCTGAAATGAAGTCTGCTGTCGTTTGGCGGGCCGATTCGGCATCCTGTCCTCCGGCCGCCACCGCCACGTAGGCCCAGGCGTCGCGGCTGCCGCGGACAAGCCCGTCCCACGTGGTCCAGAGGAGGCGGATCGCGTGGTGCGGCGTCTCATGGGTTCGCGACGAGAACCAGTACGCATAGCACGATCCGCCCCGGTCGGCCGGGGTCGCGCGTTGCGGCACGACATTCAGGAACATGACATCCAGCGGGCGGCGGCCCGCCCGCGCGACCGGCGCGACCTGCTGGTCGACAATGGCGTATCCCTGCGCGACCAGGCACACCTGCGGCTTGTGGATGCTGCGGTGTTCCTTGTCGGCCACGACGATCGATACGTGCACAGGCGGTTGTCCGGGGGCCTCGTATGCGCGGCGGGTGATGCGGGTGCCCGGCGGCAGCAACGTGTTCTCCCCCAGCGTCACATCATCCAACGGCCCGCCGCAGGTCGGGCAGGTGGCGGCACCCGCCGGAAGGTCCGACACCCGATACGCGGCCAGACAGCTTGCGTTCTGGCAATACCGGTAATCCACTGCCGCGTAGGCTCCAATCCGATCCGGAAGCACCGAGGTCAACCCGGTGTCTGGATTGAATCCGGCCGGCGCGCCAAGCACCAGGAGTCCCATCGTGCCGGCGATCAGCGCCATGGCGAGCCCGTACTGCCGTCCGCCGGCACGGGGTGCCGCCTCAGGGTCGACGGCCGCCGGCACGGAATCCGCGGGGCTCTCGGGTGACGGAGAAAAGAGTCGATTCATGGCCGCCCCGGCTGCCGTAAGCAGCAGGATCGAGATGGCAAACATGAGATAGCCGGAGAAGTCATGGTAGAGGCGCATCGCCATGTCCACGCCCGCGGCCTGCGCCACCAGCGCCAGTGAGAGGATCCGCACGACATTGGCCAGGACCGCCAGAGGGATGGAGAGCATGACCAGAATCCAGGCTCCTCTCCGGGAGCGGACGGTCAGATAGGCGTACGGCACGGCCAGGGCCGTCATCACGTAGAGCGAGCGGAGGCCGCTGCACGGATCGGCCACGTCCAGTTGAAATCCGCCGGGGGTTCCCGAAAGGATGGCGGTCCCGTTGCGGATCACCTCCAGCCCCAGCCCGTTCAGGAGCCCCGTGGCCAGCACGGTCGACAGCAGGCGGAGGTGAAACGTGGCGTAGAACAGCAGCGACGAGGTGAAGCACAGCAAGAGGTAGGCCGCTGGCAGCGCAAGGATTCGCGCCACCGCCGGCCCGTAGAGGTAGAACGGAACGCCCCACAGGACGCCCACCACGGCAATCAGGGAGAAGCGGGCCTGCTGGGCGCGGTAGGCGGCCCAATGCAGGATCAGCGACGCCACGATGATGGCCAGGCCACGCCCGTCCACGCGCTTGGCGGCGGCGGCCAGGTCACTCCGCCGCCGCCAGATCAGCCAGAGGCTGAACAGGGGCATCAGCCAGCCGTGTGAGAAGTCGCCGCCCTGCTTGAGCCACTGCCGGCTGACCCAACCGAAGATCGAGCGGCCCTCCCAGTCCACCGCGGCGCTGTTGCCGAAGAAGTGGAAACAGGCGACCGCCAGAGCGAGGACGGCGACCAGAAGGGCCGCTTCGGCGCGGGAGCTGATAGGTTGACGCCTCATGGTTGAACAGTTCCTTCGGTGGGGGGCTGCAGCACAGGCCGCGGCCGCGCCGCGACGAACGTGTCATAGGATTCCAGCGGCTGCCGTTGAAGGAGCCGAGCGAACAGCATCTCGTAGAAATCGGTCACGGTATCCCAGTTGTAGTAATCCGTAATGCGGGCGTGCGCGCGTCGCCGCAGGCCCTCGACCTCGGCGGGGGCGTCGACGAGCTGCTGCAGGCGCTCGCGCAGCGACTCCACCGGCGTGCCGCCGGTAAAGTGAGCTCCCTCGCCGCCGATCACTTCCATGTTCACGGTGCTGTCCCGCACGAGCACGGCGTTGCCGAAGCCCAGCTGGTCGAGCAGCGCGGGGCGGGTGCCGTCGATGGCCGAGGGCTGCACGTACAGGTACGCGTGGGAGCTGAGTTCGGCATAGGCCTCGCCAAACACGTAGCCAGTGAACACCACCCGGTCGTCGGCCCGCTCGCGCAGCTGGCGCTTGTAGTCGTCGGCGTACGGGGCGTCGCCCACGACCACGAGCTTCATGTCCGTCTTCACGCCGCGGAACGCCTCCAGCAGGATGTGAATGGCGTTCTCCGGCACGAAGCGGCCGACGTACAGGACGTACCGGCGCGGGAGCAGGCCGAAGCGCGCCAGGGCGTTGGTCGCCTCGGTGCGCGCGATGTTCGCGCCGTACGGCACGAACACGGTTTCAATGCCGTACTCGCGGCGGTAGCGATCGCGGATGGCCACGGCATCGGCGACGACCGCCGACGGCGTGACCGTCGCCACCCGCTCGCACACCTTCTGGTACCAGCGAGCGAACGCGCCCCACTTCTCCCGCGCCCAATCCTCGCCATCCACGTTGAGCAGCGTCCGGCTGCCGGCCAGCCTCGGCAGCCAGACCAGCGGCGCGTTGCCGACGATGCAGTAGTAGGCGATGTCATACCGCTGGGTCAGGGCGTGCAGCGAGGAGAGCAGCGTGTGCGTGAGCGTTTCCAGGTGCTTGGTCCGGATGCACGGCAGCGAGACCAGCCGCACGCCCTTGTAGGCGCCCTTGACATCGCGGATGAAGTGGCGGCGGTTGTAGACCGTGACCGAGTGGCCGCGCGCGGCCAGCCGCACGCCGAGCTGTTCGTAGAACGTCTCGAACCCGCTGTAGCGCGCGGGAATGCCGCGGGAGCCGATGAGGGCGATCTTCATGCGGCCGTTCTCTCCGCCAGCCGTCGGGCCACGGGCCCCTCCATGAAGTCCTGCAGGCGGGCCTGATAGGCGGCCGGGCTGAACTCTTCATTGTACCTCACCCGGGCGGAGGCGCACAACCGGGCGTAGCGTGCGGGGTCATCGAAGAGCGCCCGGATGTTTCGGGCCATCGCGCCCGGGTCGGCAAAGGAGTCGACGATGCCGTCGCGGTCGTGGCTGACGATGTCGGCCAGCCCTCCGGCCCCGGTCGTGAGCACGGGGATTCCCAGTGAGAAGCTCTCAGCGGCAGAAAGTCCGAACGGTTCATCCCAGGCGGACGGCACGAGCGTCAGGGACGCCATGCGCCAGAGGGCGGCGGTCGCCGGCGGCGGCTGGTAGCCGTGGGCGACGACATTGCGCAACCCCTGCGCCCGGGCGGCAGCCGTCCAGCTCTGCGCTTCGGGCCCGGCGCCGATGGCGTGCACCTCCATCTCGGGGAGGGCCGCGGCCAGGGGCAGCAGACGCCAGATGCCCTTGGCGTCAAGCATGGCGCCGACGTAGACAAGCCGCCGCGGCCGGCCGACGGCTGCCGGTTCTCCGGCTGCCAGGGCGGCCAGGTCCTGCGCCGCATTCGGGAGTACGTGCACGTCGGATGCGGGCAGTCCAAGCCGCACATGGACGCCGGCCACGTGCCGGCTGACCGCGACGAACAGGTCGGCCTCAAATCCCAGCTGCCGGCCCCGCAGCGGCTCTGCCCAGCGGAGAGCCACGGTCGCTGCGCTGGC
>CAZJBP010000164.1:0-7842 GCA_964544115.1 uncultured Victivallales bacterium
CCCGACCGCGGGCCTGACACTACCCAATGCTGCACTTGCACCGAAACGGGGATGCGCCCAGTCTTGACACGCCCGTCATCGTGGGCGGATCATCCCCCCGTCATGAAGACGAAAGCCAATCCCCAGCCGGACTACACGCCGAAGCACCTGGGCATCCGCTCGCGCGGGCCGATTGACCAGGTGGACCGCATCCCCTGGCACGGCAGCCGGGTGACCGTCACCCTCGAGTGCGAGGAGTTCACCTCGCTGTGCCCGGTGACCGGCCAGCCCGACTTCGGCGCCGTCACGATCCGCTATGAGCCCAACCGTTACCTGGTGGAAAGCAAGTCGCTGAAGCTCTACCTCATGCGCTACCGGGACCAGGGCGTCTTCAACGAGGTGCTGGTCGACCAGATGGCCGCCGACCTCTACCGGCAGCTCAAGCCGCGCTGGCTGGAGGTCTGCGGTTGCTTCAACTCGCGCGGCGGCATCGCCATCAGCGTCACCGCCCGTCGCCCCGCGCCGGCCAAGGGAGAGCCCGCACATGCCGCGGAGTAGCGCGGACCAGGCGACCGGGCAGCTCGTCCTCGTCAGCGGCGGGCTCGATTCGGTGACGGCCCTGTACGCCGCGTACGCGCAGGGCGCGCCAACCACCGCGGTGAGCTTCGACTATGGCGCCCGCCACGGCGACCGCGAACTGCCCTGCGCCGCCTGGCATGCCACCCACCTCGGCGTCCGCCATCTCGTCATCCCTCTGGAGGCCGCCTTTGCCGCGATGCACTCCGCCCTTCTCACGCACAGCGGAGGCGCCATCCCCGACGGGCACTACGAGGAGGCGTCGATGAAGCAGACCGTCGTGCCGTTCCGCAACGGCGTGATGATCGCCGTCGCGGCCGGCCTGGCGGAAAGCCTCGGCGCCCGGCGCGTCGTTATTGCCGCCCACGCCGGCGACCATGCGATCTATCCCGACTGCCGCGAGGCGTTCATGGACGCCATGGGGCGCGCGGTCGAGCTCGGCACCTACGCGGGCATCGTCCTGCACCGTCCGTTCATCGCGATGGACAAGGCGCAGATCGTGCAGCGCGGCGCGGCGCTGGGCGTGGACTATGCCCGCACCTGGTCCTGCTACAAAGGCGGCACGCTGCATTGCGGCACCTGCGGCACGTGCGTCGAGCGGCGCGAGGCGTTCCTGCGCGCAGGCATTCCCGACCCCACGCCGTATGCGGCCACCCCGCCGCTGCCGCCGGCGCCGGGCGTAACCGTTCAGGCAGCGGGCTCGTAGCGCCCGCTGTACCTATTGTCGAGTCAGATACCGTACAGCGGGGGCTACGAACCCGCTGATGAGCCGACAGGAGCCTGAAGCCATGCTGCAGGTGTGTGAAATCTTCTACTCCGTCCAGGGCGAAGGGCTCCACTCCGGCATGCCATCGGTCTTTGTACGCTTCAGCGGCTGCAACCTCGCCTGCACGTGGTGCGACACCCCCTACGCCTCACGCCCCGGCCCGGCCGACACGCCCCGGGAGATGCGCGTGGCGGAGGTGCTCGCCGCCCTCGCGCCCTACCCCGCCGCCGCCCACGTCGTGCTGACGGGCGGCGAGCCCATGCTGCAGGCGGACCTGCCCGAGCTGACCGATGCCCTGGCCGCGGCCGGACGGTGCGTGACGATCGAGACCAACGCGACGCTTCCGCCGGGGCGCGTCCGCTGCGACCTTGGGTCGCTGAGCCCGAAGCTGCCCGGGTCGCAACCCGACGGCGGCGGGGCGCTCGATCCGCACGTGGTGGCCGCATGGCTGGCGCACGTGCCCTGCCAGCTCAAGTTCGTCATCCGCCACATCACCGACGTCGAGGCCGTGGACGCCTTCCTGAGCGCACTGCCCGCCCCGCCCGCCCCCGAGCGGGTGTTCCTGATGCCCGAGGGACGCGACCCGCGCGCCATTGCCAGCGCCAGCCGCGATCTGGTACAAGCGTGTCTGGAACGCGGGATGCGTTACGGACGCCGCCTGCAACTGGACCTGTTCGGAGACCGCCGAGGAACGTAGCCGCCATGCCCTACCGGATCTGCAAGACGTTCGAAGTCGAGAGCGGCCACATTCTCAGCCAGCATCCGGGCCGCTGCCGCTTCCCCCACGGCCACACGCGCCGCGTGGAGATTGTCCTCGAGGCCGACGACGTCGACGCCAACGGCATGGTCTGCGACTTCGGTGCGCTGAAGGTGTGCATCGCCCCGCTCGTGGACGCGTTCGACCACAGCATCTGCATGAACACGGCCGACCCGATGTTCGAGGCCCTGCGCACCGCCTATGGCGACCGCGTGATGGGGTTCACCAACCAGGACCCCACCAGCGAGGTGCTGGTCCGGTACTTCCACGACCAGGTGCGGGAACGCCTCGACGCCTACCGGCAGCAGCCCGACCCCAGGTTTCCCGTCCGCCCCGGCGTCCGCCTGCGGTCCGTGCGCATCTGGGAAACCAGCTCTTCCTGGGCCGAATACAGCGATCCCGCCTGACCCCACAGCGTTCCGATGCTCCGCGCGCCATGACTCCGTGGTGCACTCTGGGCGCATCTGTGTTTCATGGCCTGTCGCGTCCCCGCGCGGGCCTGCGCCTCGGAGAGGCGCGGCCTACTCTGTTGCACTGGCCATCTCGCTGGACAGGTGCGTATGCGTAGGGCGGCGCTCTCCGAGCGCCTGCCCCCTGTACGGCGTGCACTGAAGCGCAGATGCGCCCGTTCATTCTCCCATCGAAAATCTGCAATCGACAATCGTCCATCTTCAATCTTCAATTCCCCCTCATGAGCACCGACATGCGGCTTGCCGTCCCTTCCCTCGCCACCGGCGAGGGCGTTGTCGTTCTCTTCAACGATCCGGGCCCCTCGGGCGTCGGCCCGTGGGCGGAGGCGGACCGCGGCGTCCTCATGGCGGTTGATGCGGTGTGCGCCGCCCTGGGCGAGTTGGCCGTCCCCCATCGCCGCGCGGGCATCCTGCGCCTCACCGACATCCCTGGCGCCCTCGCGGCCGGAACCGAGAAGCTGGTTTTCAACCTCGTCGAGCGTCTCGACGGCCACCCGACCGACTTCAACCAGGTTCCCGCGGTGTGCGAAGCGCTCGGGCGCTCCGTGACCGGCAGCGCGTCCGAATCGCTGTCCCTGACGCTGGACAAGTGGCTGACGAAGGCCCGCCTGCGCGCGGCAGGCCTGCCCGCGCCCGAGGGGCTCGTCATCGACGTCGGCGCCCGTCCTCCGCGCCGGCTCCCGCCCTTCCCGTTGATCGTCAAGCCCGCCGCCTCCGACGGCAGCGAGGGAATCTTCGCGGATTCCATCGTCCGCAACCGCGACGGGCTCGAGCGCGCCGTCGAGCGCGTGCACGCGGGCTGCGCCCAGCCGGCGCTGGTCGAGCGCTACATCGAGGGCCGCGAGTTCAACCTGGCCGTCATGCAGCGCGGCGAGGAGGTCCTCTGCCTACCGGTCGCCGAGATCGACTTCGCGCTGTACCCCGAAGGCCGGCCGCACATTGTCGACTACGACATCAAGTGGCACCCCGGCGCCATCGGGGGCCGCGTCTCCCCGCGCCGCGTGCCGGCGCCGGTCACCCCCGCCCAGCGCAGGCGGCTCCACACGCTCGCACGGCAGGTGTGGGCGGCGTGCGGCGGGCGCGACTACATGCGGGTCGACTCCCGCATGGACGCCCGCGGCCGGCTCTACGTGCTCGAAGCCAACACCAACCCCGACTTGGCGCCCTGCGCCGGCTTCGCCGCCTCGCTGCAGGCGGCGGGCATTCCGTTCACCGCCTTTGTGGCGGAACTGCTCGCCAACGCCGCCGCGCGGCTGGCACCGGCGGCGACCTCACCGGCGGTGACGGCCGCAACCGCATCGGCGCCCTCCCCTTACGGCCCGGTGCCCAGCGCGCGGCAGCTCGCCTGGCACGACATCGAGTTCTACGGCTTCGTGCATTTCACGACCAACACGTTTACCGACCTGGAGTGGGGTTACGGCGACGAGCGGCCGGACGTGTTTCAGCCCTCCGACTTCAGCGCGGACCAGATCGCCGCCACGGCGGCGATGGCCGGCATGGGCGGGTTGGTGCTCACCTGCAAGCATCACGACGGATTCTGCCTGTGGCCTTCGCGTCACACCGAACACTCCGTCCGCAGCAGTCCCTGGCGCAACGGACGCGGCAACGTCGTGGCCGAGCTGTCGGCGGCCTGCCGCGCCCACGGCCTGCGCTTCGGCGTCTACCTCTCCCCGTGGGACCGCAACCACGCCGATTACGGCCGCCCCGCCTACGTCCGCTACTACCGCGAGCAACTGCGCGAACTGCTCACGGGCTATGGCCCGCTGTTCATGGTGTGGTTCGACGGGGCCAACGGAGGAGACGGCTACTACGGCGGAGCGCGGGAATCGCGCCTCATCGACAAGCGGACGTACTACGGGTGGCAGGACACCTGGGACCTCGTGCGCTCGCTGCAGCCCAACGCCTGCATGTTCAGCGATGCCGGACCGGACGTCCGCTGGGTCGGCAACGAGCACGGCGAAGCCGGAGAAACGTGCTGGGCCACATTCAGCCGCGGGGGTGTTGTGCCCGGCGAGGCCGATTGCGGCCGACTGAACCGCGGCGACCGTCCCGGCTCTGATTGGGTGCCGGCCGAGTGCGACGTATCAATCCGGCCCGGCTGGTTCTACCACGCCCACGAGGATGCCGCGGTCAAGTCGCCGGCCGACCTGTTCCGCCTCTATCTCACGTCCGTCGGCCGCGGCGCCTCGCTGCACCTGAACCTGCCGCCGGACCGGCGCGGGAGGATCGCCGACCCGGACGTCGCCGCGCTGCGCGGCTTCCGCGCACGGATGGACGCCGCGTTCGCGCGCGATCTGGCGCGCGCCGCGGTGGCCGCGCAGGGCCCCGCCCGCGGCGGGCTGGACCGCTTTGCGCCGGCACGGCTGATCGATGGCCAGCGCGACACGTATTGGGCGACGGACGACCATGACCGGCAGCCGGAGGCGGTGCTGTCGTTCGCCGAATCCGTGACGTTCAATCTGGTCGACGTGCGTGAGTTCCTGCGCCTGGGCCAGCGCGTGGAGGCTCTCGCCGTCGATGCCTGGGCGGACGGCGGTTGGAAGGAGATCGGTCACGCGACTTCGATCGGCGCGCGTCGGCTGATCCCCGTGCCGCTCACGCGCACCGACCGCGTCCGGCTGCGCATCACTCAGGCCGCCGCGTGCCCCGCCATCCGCTCATTCAGCCTCTGGCATGACGCAGCGGCGTGCGGTTCCGCCAGCGCGGCGACGCTGTAATCAGGACAAATTGCCTGACGGCCCGACCTTCGGTGGATTTGCCGTCGGCGGGAATTCAGGCTGAAAGCAGTAGGCGGGGTCCTTCTTCTGCTGCTTCTGGATCCAGAGAATCCTGCGAATGCCGGCCAGGTACCCCTGGCAGGGCCGGGGCGTGTCGAACGCCATGGATGCATGGAGCTTCGGCAGATTCCAGAACGGCACGGCGGCATACATGTGGTGCTCGGTATGGAAATTCATCTGCCAGTACAGGAAGGCCATGAGCGGGCCAAACCGCATCGTATGGCAGCAGAGCCGCCAGTCCGGCACGCTGGGCCGCAGGCCAAGGTGCTGCTGCATTCCGCACCCCTGGCTGGGGAAGTTGGCGATGAAGTAACCGAACGTCACCAGGACAATCAGGACCCAGAGCTTGAAATAGATGAACACCCCCAGCAGCAGGAGATGGCCGGCGAACATGACACGCGCCCAGTTGCACATCTGGCTTCTCCGCTTGTCACCCGGCGGGAACAGCGGATCCCAGAAAAACACGTCGCGGTCGGCCTGGTCGAATGCATGGGCAAGGTTCGGGAGCATGATCATCTTGAACTTCTTGAAGTTGAACGTGAACCACTGGATGTAGTCCCAGGCGTTCAGTGCGATCGGCTCCAGAACGACCTCCTTGTCCAGCCCCCGGTACACGGTCAACTGATGATGCTTCATGTGGCTGGCGCGGAAATGGACGCCGTTGTTCCACGAGAGAAAACAGAAGAGCCGGTAGAACCACTCGCTCACCCGTTTCGTTTTGAAGGGCGTGCCGTGGCTCAGCTCGTGCACCGCCGCCTCCATGCCGACGAAGCCATGAAACATGCAGTGGAGATAACCCGCGGCGACCATCGGGAGCCACATGCGCTGCAGGAAGAAATAGGTCGAGAGCGAGAGCGTGCCCAGGAAGATGAGCAGAAAGCCGCCGGCCTGAAGCGCCCCCCGCACATCGCTCGTCTGGGTCAGCGCCTTGAGCAGGTTCTTATCCAACGGAGTCCGATACCATCCGATTCTTTCGTCCATACGCCCCTCCCCGTGAGGAAGAGTGTGTCAGAAGGACGACGACTGCTCAACAGCGAAGGATTGACGGGCCGGATCACAAAGGCTTGATCTTGCGGCCTTGAAGCGTGATCCTGCTGGCGCAGGGAGGGACCAGAGTATGGGCACAAGAGGACGCGAGATCATCGGCATGGATGTCGGGCAGCTCGTGCAGCGGCTCAACGCAGCCTACGCGAGCGAGTGGCTCGCCTACTACCAGTACTGGCTCGGAGCGAAGGTCATCAAGGGGCCGATGAAGGACGCCGTCGCGGCCGAGCTCACCCTCCACGCGACCGAGGAACTGAACCACGCGGTCCTGCTGGCCGGCCGCATCATCCAGCTCGGAGGCACGCCTGTACTTTCGCCGCAGGACTGGGGCGCGCTGAGCCCGTGCCGGTATGACGCCCCGGCGGATCCCTACGTGGCTGTGCTGCTCGACCAGAACATCGCCGGCGAGCAATGCGCGATCACCACCTACAAGGGCCTTATGGACGCGACCAAGGACAAGGACATGGTCACGTACAACATGGCCCTGACAATCCTCGAGCAGGAGGTTGAACACGAAGAAGACCTGCAGAGCCTCCGCGAGGACCTCGATCTGATGGCCCAGCGAGGCAGCCGGTAGACGATTGTGTCTGGCGCCAGCCTGCTCCGGATCAGGCGGGAAGAATGATATCGCCGACGCCGTTCAGCACATAGTTGGGCCGGTAGGCAAAGCGGTCGATATCTGCGGCTTTGGTGACCCCGCTTAACACGAGCACGGTCGTGATCTCCGCCTCCACCCCTGCGATGATATCCGTATCCATCCGGTCGCCGACAATCGCCGTCTCTTCGCGCTGACAACCCAGCTTCTTGAGCGCGTTGCGCATCATGAGCGGGTTGGGCTTGCCGACATAATAGGCTTTGGCGCCTGTGGCCAGCTCAATCGGAGCCAACAGCGCGCCGGTCGCCGGAACAATCTGTCCGCCTTCAATCGGACCGGTCAGGTCGGGATTGGTGCCAACCAGTTTGGCCCCGTTGAGGACGAGCTGGGTGGCGTGGCAGATACGCGCGTAGTCATAGTTTGCGCTTTCGCTCACCACGACGTAGTCCGGATTGCTGTCGTTGATCGAATACCCCTCGTCATAGAGCGCATTGATGATTCCGGCATCGCCGATGACATAGGCTGATCCGCCAGGCTTCTGGCTCGCGAGGAACGTCGCAGTGGCTCTTGCGCTGGTGTAGAAGTGGCTCTCACCCACTTTCAGCCCCATGCGCGCCAGTTTCTCGCTCAGCTCTCGTTGGGTGCGCGCGCTGCTGTTGGTCAGAAAGAGGAATCGTTTCTCTTCCTTCCGCAACCAAGCCACAAATTCCAGCACGCCCGGCAGCAACTTGCTGCCGTGGTAAATCACGCCGTCCATATCGCAGATGAACGCCTTCTTCTCCTGCAACTTCTTCATCTAAAGAGACCCCCGGCACAAACAAGCGAGGCGCTGCAACCCTCCACCGCCACCCGCCGGCTCCTGCGCGTTGGGACCGACC
>CAZJBP010000165.1:0-7826 GCA_964544115.1 uncultured Victivallales bacterium
CTCGTCCTCGATTCGCTCGTGACCGTCATCCCGAACGCAGTGAGGGATCTGGAAAAGGCCGTGAACGCGAAGTGAGATCCCTCACTGCTTTCGGGATGACACCTGAGCGTCAGCGGAATGCTCAACGCCCAACGCTTAACGCTCAGGGGCTCGGGACCAGGATCCGGCATGCGGCACCGACCGCCTTGCGGTACGCGTGCCCGTGCACACGCTCGAAATCTCAGGACACCGTGAACGCATACGAGGACTGCCGACGTCTCTACGCGGAAGGATCAGACCGCAAGCCGCGCTTGCCTTTCCGGCAGGGGGACGAATATAGTTCGGCGCTGTCGGTAGCCGGAGGGCTGGCGACGCCGCGTGCATCCAGACTGTGGGAGGGGAATGGTCATGAAGTACGAGTGCAACGTCTGCGGTTACGTGTATGACCCTGAGACCGGCGATCCAGACAACGGCGTCGAGCCCGGGACCCCGTTCAGCGAACTGCCGGACGACTGGGTGTGCCCGGAGTGTGGCGCGGGCAAGGACGATTTCTCGGCGGTCGCCTGAGGCTGCTCCAAACGCCTGCGGTCACCAGTTGCGTTCCGGCAGCTCCACCGTCGGCACGGGCAGGGTTCCGAGCGCGGCGTGAAGGTCGATCGCGGCCATATTGAGGCTGTGGGCTGTCTGAGCGGCCAGCCGTAGTGACTGCACGAGTTCCTCTCGGACGCGGGCGCGGTCTTCCGGCGCGATGTCGGCTGTTTCCGCCGTGTCGGCCAGCAGCCGCGTCAATTCCGCCGTCACCGCCTCGGTCTCGCGCCCGTATTCGCGGCTCTGGGCCTCGATCAGGCGGACCTTGGCGACCTGAGACTCCACGCGCCCGGGCAGGTCCAGGACTGCGCGCGCTTCGGCGGCCTGCGCCTTCTCGTATTCCGCCTTCCGCAGATCGTCCTCGTGCCCGATCCACGAGAACACGGGCAGCGTGATCCCGGCGTCAATGCGCCACTCCTCCGACTCGCTGTCCTGCGTGCGATAGGTGCTGCCCAGGCGCTGCGAGCCGGCGGTCAGGTCGGTCTCTCTCGACGTGCTGCCGCCGGACGACGACTGATCGCTCCACGCATACCCCGGCTGGACGTACGAGAACCAGGGCCAGAGCATGGCGCGGGCCTCGCGGTACGCATGCCAGGCGGCCCGCGTGTCCCACCCCAGCGCCGCCACATCCGCGCGGTTCGAGAGCGCGGCGTAGGTCAGCGGGTCCGACGCGCCGGCCAGCAGGTTGGTGTCCGGCAACGCCGGGGCCCAATCCATGACCGGGTTGACCTCCCCGGTGCCCACATTCAGCCACCGCGCCAGCGCCAGCCGCGCATCCTCCAAGTCGCGCCGGCCCCTCGACAGGTCGGACACGGCCGCGAGGTAACGCTGGCGGGCGCGTAGGCTTTCGGAAGCCGTAATGCGTCCCGCGCGGGCGAGCTCATCGGTCTGGGCCACCAGGTCGCGCTGGATGGCCGCAATCTCCTCGATATTCGCCACATCGGCCGACATGAACCGCAGCACCTCATACATCCTGCAGGTTTCCAGCGCCACGTCGACGGCGAACTGACGCAGGCGGGCTTCGGCGGCGTGCCACCGCGCGCGCCCCGCCGACACGGCGGCCCCGCGCTCCCACGGGTTGCGGGGGAAGAACCGCAGGGCCACCGAGTAACGTTCGGAGTCAGTCGACTGGGTCCCGTACGAGCTGTTGGTGGCGGCTAAGTACCTCAGGCCCGTGGCGGGCACGAGGTTGGTTTCGACGCCGAACTGGGACGAGGTCTGGTCCTCGTCTCCATCGGAGTATCCGCCGCGCAGTTCGGGATCGCGGCCGTCGCCGGCCACCCGGGCTTCGGCGCGCGCCACGCGCACATCGTGCTCGCACGCCAGCACGTCGGGGTTCACGCACAAGGCCCGCTGCACGGCGCGGGCCGCCGTAAAGGGGCCCTCGTCCAGGGTCGCCAGCGCTGCGGCGACCGCATCCGGCGCCACCTGCCGGGCGGCTTCGATCCGCTCGGCGGGAGTGCCCAGGGGCGGACGTGGTGCGGCGCAACCGACGAGAACCGCCACGGCGGCTATCGGCACCGCAACCGGCGCCCGCCATGACCAGCCCGACCTCATGGGCGGGAGCCTCCTTCAATGCCGGTCGAAGACTCGCCGCCGGATAAGCCACGCCACGCATTCCGGATCATGTCGGTCCACACCATCCGGTCGAGCTCGACATTGACGGTCTCACCGGGGATGAGGGTGTGCCCGCCGCTGATGGTCATGATCACCCGGCGGCCGCGGGTGACGATGGAGCTCATGGGGTTCAGCCGGGCCGGAAGGGCCTGCACATCCGGCGAAAGGGATTCCACCTCGGCGGACACCTTCTCGCCGATGACGCTCTTCCTCCAGGCGGTCACGCGGTCACCCACGTTCAGGGACTCCAGCTGGCTCTCGGGCAGAAACCCGACGATGCGCAGGCTGTGCGGGTTGACCACCCGGACCACGGGATCTCCAGCAACCACGACCACGCCCGGATGGTAGTACACGCGTGATACCAATCCCGACGTGACGGCGCTGAGGGTGTACGGCTCGCGCTCGGCCTGCCGGCTTTTCACCGCGCCCTCCACCGCGAGGGACCGCGCCTCGGCACGGCGGCGCACGGCCTCGGCGGCGGGTTCGCCGGGCACGGCACCGAGCCGGCCGCACACGGCCGCCCTTTCGGCCTCGGCGCGGTCGATGCGCTGCTGGTGGGCGGCGATCAGGGGCGGATACCCCTCCACGGCTTTGGACAGGGACGCTATGGTCGGACGCAGAGCGGTCATGTCGCTCTCGCGGATGAGGCGGCGCTTGAGCAGCTCCTCGCTGCGGGCCAGTTCGAGCTTCAGTTCGTCCAGCTCGGCCTGAGCGCGGCTCAACTCCATACGGGCCTGGGCCAGATCGGCGCGCGCGCCGTCGGCCTCGGACTCCAACTGCTGGACCGTGCGCAGTTCAGCGGCATCATCCCGCCGGGCGGCATCCTCGCGCGACCGCATGGCGGCCTCATCCGCCGCGATGCCGGCGTCCACGAGGGTGGTGTCCATGTGCGCCAGGGGCTCGCCCGCCTTCACGGCCTGCCCGGGAACGACATCCACCGACAGCAGGCGCGCCGTCACCACGGGGGAAATGTCCTCGGACCGCGATTCCACGACGCCGGTCAACTGGCCGAAGTGGACCGACCCGGAATACAGCCAGACGACGGCGCCGGCGGCTGCCAGCCAGACCAGGAATGGCCAGCCGGCCAGAAGGTTCCGCAGCATCAGGCTCGGACGCGTCCACAGCCTCCGCCGCCGGTATCGCCGTTGCTCAATCACAGATCGTCTCTCTCCCGCCGCGTTCGGCGCCGACTACAGTTCAACCGTTGTCCGCTGCATGACCAGGCTGGCTTCGGCCACGGCCTTCACGGCGCGCAACTGCTCCACCAGGTCGGCCTGGTACGAGGGATCAATCAACCGCACCTGGTAGGCGTATTCCATCGATTCGCCCTGGGCCGACTCGCGCATGGCAATCAGGTGGAACGCCGCACAGCACTGCCTCAGCACCTCGTTGACGGCGGCCTCGGCCTCGGGCGCCGGAGACATGGTGAAGCGCAGCAGGCCCTCGTAGTGGCGGCGCGAGGCGAACGGCGACACGTGCAGCAGCAGCGCGGTGGCCCCCAGGGTCAGCGTACCCACAATCGCCACCGTGAAGGTGCCGGCGCCGCAGGCGATGCCCACGCCGAAGCAGGCGAACAGGAACACCATGTCGCGGGTATCGCGCACGGGGGTGCGGAACCGGACGATGGCCAGCGTGCCGAGGATGCCGAGGCCGCGGGCCAGATTGTTGCCGATCGCCATGATCAGCATGGACACGATCATGCCGCCGAGCACCTGGGTGTGGATGAACGACCGGGAGTAGGAGAGCCCCTGGAACGTCCAGCGGTACACGGTGGCAAGGGCCGTGCACAGCACAAACGTCATCAGCATGGAGCACAGGATCTGCTGGGCTCCCAGCATCCTGGCCTGTCCGAACACCGAGATAAATTCGTCCATGATGCTTCCCGGCGGGCCTCGCCCGCCCTACCACACCAGCGCTTCAGCCCCGTGCCGGGGCAGCTCTGAGGCGCCGCAGAACAGAGACTCCATCCAAACAGCGTTACAGTATTTGCAGTGCCCCGTCCGCTCAAGACCAAACTCCGTGACGAGGTCGATCATCCACTGCGGGGCATCGCTGAGGGTCTTGAGCTCGAGGACGACGCCGGAGAAGGAATGCTGCACGTTCTGAATCAACGGCGTATCCATGGAGAACCAGCGGCCCCCACCCCCCCACGAGGTCCATGAGTGCGTCGGCTGATACTCCAGATGGGTGTCGAACGTCACCCTCGCGTAATGGTCCATCGCGCCAAAATACGATTCACGCACGTACCGGACCAGCACGACGGGCTCGGCGCCGATCTCCTGGACCAGCCGCCGGAACTCGTAGAATCCGACGGCCTCCTTGGGCGACTTGAATTCCAGGCGCACCACGGGGTCAAACAGCAGGCCGGGGCCCCACAGCGCAAACGGAACCGAAGTGCGCGACTTGACGATCGTGCCGCGGAGCTTCCGCTTCACCTCCATGAAGACCGGACTGCTGCCGGGTTCGCCGTAAGTGCGCGCGCGCAGCTTGAAGCGGTTGACAGCCTCGTCCTCCTTGGCCCGATGCAGCGAAAGGCGGTCATCGTCGAGCTGCAGCGTTGTGACCGTATACTTCGGGGGATCGCCGACCCCGTGGGGATCGACCTCGCAGAACGGGCGAATGAAGGCGCGGATGTCCGGAATGAGCGAGGCGGGGATGATGTACTTGCCCTCGTGACGATCCAGCTGGACGTCGTACTTGGCCCGTTTCGAACTGTTCGTCGCCGCATCCGGCATCGCCAGAGACCCCCGTCCCGAAAGGCCGGCCCTCTGCCTGCCTGGTCCGTCATCATCGCACCGCGCAGGGGCCTTGGCCATGACTTTCTGCATGGGGAAAGGCTTGCCGATCGACCCGTCGCTGGGCTAAAGGGGTGGACATGCACATGGTGCGTCACCCTCTCTTCCGCGTCGCCTGTGTCGTCGCCCTCGCGGGTGCGCTGGCCGCCTGGCTGGTGTCCGCTTCGCTGGCAGGCACCGTGCGGCGGCTCATCATCGAGGAGGCCTACGAGCGCTACGGCGCCGACGTCCAGATCGGGAGCGTCGGCGTGCGTCTGTTCCCCGGCCGCGTCACCCTGCGCAAGGTGTCCCTCCGGCAGCGGGACGGAGGAGCGGACGAACGCATGCTGGCCGCGGAGCGGATCTCCGTCGCGGGATCGCTGTTCAGCCTGCTGGGATCCGGCGAACGCCGCATCCGTCGCTTGGAGCTGTCCGGAGTCTCCCTGACGGTTGAACGGACCGCGGAAAGCGGAACGCGGATTGCCGCTCTACACCGCCGCCCTCGCCCGGCCGCGGCCGCGACCCCGACCAATTCGATTCCCGCGACGGCCGAGGCGACCGGCGGTGGGAACCGCCCGGCATCAAGCGGGAGCGCCGGACGGGCCGCGACCTACCGCATCGACCGCCTGAACGCCGGCGGCACGATCCGCTTCGTGGATACGTCCCTGCCGCAGGGCGTCTTCGCCGCCGACCTGGCCACGGTGGTCAAGGGAGAGGATCTGCATTGGCAGCGGAAGAACCTGGCGGACGGCGGGGTGTTGCATCTGTCCGGCAACGTCGCCACCAACCCGGCCCTGTGGGCCTTCGGCCTCGCGGTCAACATCTGCCCACCCGAGGGCGGAGCGGTGGCGTTTGACGCCACGGGCAACGTGACCAACGCCCGGCCGGCAATGGTGGCGCCTTATCTGGAATCCGCCGGCGTCACGTGTTCGAACATGGATGTCGCCGTTGCCCTTCAGTGCCGAGGCGGGGCGTGGAATGCCGATCGTTCAAGGCTCAAGCTGGCCATGCGCGAGGTGCGCCTGACCGGCAAGCAGGCCCGCAAGACCGGCATGGCCGGCACGCTCCTCGATGCAGTGACCCTGTCCATCCCGGTCAGCGGCGACATCTCGAAACCGGAGTTCAACCTCACCTACGCGCTGGTGGACGCGATGGCCGGGCAGCCCGAGGCGACCGACCAGCTCCTGAAACAGGCCAGCCGCGCGGCATCCTCGGCGCTGAGCAAGTGGATGGAGTCCCGGCATCGGAAGAAAGCGGCGGCGACCAACGACACCAGCCCGGCCGCAGGCAGCGCGCCGGAGCCGTCAGACCCGATCGGCCCGTGACTTTGAACGAGCAGGAGGCCCGCATTATGAACCCCGCATTGGACTTCATCTTCAGCCGCCGCAGCGTCCGCAAGTACGAGGATCGACCCCTGCCCGACTCCGCAATCCGCGACCTGCTGGAAGCGGCCATGGCGGCCCCGTCGGCCGTGGCAAAAGACCCCTGGCACTTCATCGTGGTCCGCGACTCCGCCCGGCTCAAGGCGATGACGGAGGGGCTGCCCAACGGGTTGATGCTGGCCGGCGCCGGGGCCGGCATCGTGGTGTGCGGCAGCCTGCAGGAGGCGCACGGGAACCTCGAATCGTACATGCTGCAGGACTGCAGCGCGGCCATCGAGAACATCCTCCTGGCGGCCGCGGCGCTGGGGCTCGGCGCCTGCTGGCTGGGCGTCCACCCCCGGCCCGAGCGCGCGGAACACCTGCGCAAGGTCCTCGCCATCCCCGCGGACATCACCCCGATCGGATGCGTGTCCGTGGGCTGGCCAGCCGCCGTGCCGCCGGCGCGCACGCGCTACAGCCCGGGCAAGGTGCACGCCGAGACGTGGTGAGAGCAGGCCCGAACCGTCCGCCTTCGCTCTCCGCTGAAGAATGATTCGTTGGCTTCACAGGATGAACGAAACACCACCATATCGTAGGTGGGTCGGCGTGCTGCTGGGGTTCCTGCTTCAGGGGTCCGCACATTTTCTCTCTGGCAGGCGAACTGCCGGGCTGCAATGGTATTTGGGGCTCTTTGTGTGCGGCCTTGTCGGCCTGATGCTTCTCGCCACACCCGGCACTGCACCGTTTGTTCTTGGCTGGGCCTTCGGCCTCGCCACTGTCGTGTTGTGGTTCGTGATGCTCACACAGTCGTACCGACCGATTCGGCGAATCGGCTTTCTCGGATGGCTTGCTGTGATCGTCCTCGGCGTAGTTCTCAACAATGGCACGGGATTCCTGGTCCGGCAGTGTGTTCACACGTTCACAGTGCCGACCGGGGCAATGTCACCGAGCATCATTCCCGGAGACCACTTGTTCGTTGAGCGTCTGTCGTATCGCTTCGGTAAACCGAAGCGTGGCGACATCGTGGTATTCAGTACCCGAGGAATCGAGTCGCTTTCCCCCGACACCTTCTACATCAAGCGCGTCGTGGGGCTTCCCGGTGAACGCATCCGGATCGAGCCACCCTTTCTGATCGTCAACGATCACAAAGTGACGGAACCTGAGATATTCAGCACCATATCGAGTGCATTGCATGGCTACGCCGGATTTCAACTCCCCGAGCCGTTCGGTTGGGCGCTGCCGAAGCCCGGCGGCGAGATGACCCTCGGTCCTCATGAATACTTCGTCCTCGGCGACAACACCTGGAACAGTCGTGACAGTCGGTACTGGGGCGCCGTGCCGGCGAGGAACATCATTGGCAGGGCCACTCGAATCTACTGGCCACTCACCAGAGTCAACGCACTGGATGGGAAATAGGAGAAGCACAACGATCTCCTCCCGGCGACGCCCTAACCCGAGTTCGTCAGTTTCGCGCCTTTCTTGCGCGTAAGTCGTTGCGGCGCAACAA
>CAZJBP010000166.1:0-7769 GCA_964544115.1 uncultured Victivallales bacterium
AGACCGCCCACCCGGACCTGCGGACCCCCGACTCCCCCACTCAGCGCGTCGGCGGAGAGCCGCTGAAATCCTTTCGCAGCGTCACGCACCGCGTCCCGATGATGAGCCTCGACAACACGTACGAGGAGGCCGACCTGCTGGACTTCGACGCGCGGCTGCGCCGCCTCGCCGGGGACACCCCGTTCACGTATGTGCTGGAGCCGAAGATTGACGGCGTCGCCTTCTCCGCAATCTACGAGGACGGCCAGCTCGTTCTCGCCGCCACCCGCGGAGACGGTGTCACGGGCGACGACATCACCGCCAACGCACGGACGATCCGGTCCCTGCCGCTGCGACTGGGCGGCCGGTTGCCGCCGCGCCGGCTGGAGGTCCGCGGCGAGGTCTACATGTCCACGGAGGGCTTTGCGCGGCTGAACGCCGAACAGGAGGAGGCGGGCCAGCCGGCGTTTGCCAATCCGCGCAACGCCACGGCCGGCTCGCTCAAGCTGCTCGACCCGCGCCTGGTGGCCAGGCGGCCGCTGGCGGTGATCCTGTATGCGTGCCCGGAGGCGGACGGGCTGAGTTTTGATTCACACGTCGCCATGCTGGACGCCTTGGCAGAACTTGGCTTCCCGACGCCGCCACGTCGCTGGATCTGCGCGGACATGGCGGCCGTCATCGCCGCGCTTCACACCCTCGACCACGATCGGCACGCATTCCCGTTCCAGACCGACGGCGGCGTGGTGAAGGTCAACGAGCGCCCGCTCTACGTCCAGTTCGGCTCCACCGCCAAGAGCCCGCGCTGGGCGGTGGCCTACAAGTTCGAGCCCGAGCAGGCCGAAACGCGACTGCTGGAGATTACCATCCAGGTGGGCCGCACGGGCATCCTGGCCCCCGTGGCGGAGTTGGAACCGGTTGCGCTGGCGGGGTCAACGATCCGTCGCGCCACGCTGCACAACGAGGACGAGATCCGCCGCAAGGACATCCGCGTCGGGGATTCCGTTATTGTCGAGAAGGCCGGCGAGGTCATCCCCGCTGTGGTGCGGGTTGTGATCGAGAAGCGTGCCGGAAGCGAGAAGCCGTTCCGCATGCCGGCCGCTTGCCCCGCGTGCGGCAGCGCGGCCGTGCGGCGCGAAGGCGAGGTGGCCTGGCGCTGTGAGAATCTTCAGTGTCCCGCTCAGATGGGTCGCTGGTTGCGCCATTTCGCCTCGCGCCCGGCGCTGGACATCGAGGCCCTTGGAGACGTGGTGGCGGAGCGGCTTGTCGACTCCGGACTGATCGCCGACCCGCTGGATCTGTTTGGACTGGACGAAGACAGGCTGGCAGACCTCGACCTGAAGACGGGGGGGAAGCAAAAGTCCCACGTTCTGGGCAGGCCCAACGCCGCCAAGCTTGTGGAGGCCGTCAACCGGGCCCGTACCGCGTCTCTGGATCGCTGGCTTCTGGCGCTCGGCATTCCGAACGTCGGCAAGACCATCGCCCAGCAGATTGCCGCCACCCACACGGCCCTCTCCGGGGTCGCCGAATCGGAGTTGCTGCGCGCGGTCGTAGAACGCTTCGACTCGGAGGATCGCGCACGGGCTGCCAACCCTCGCGCCAAGGTAAACCGCGAGGCTTCGCCGGAGCAGAAGCAGTCGATGGAAGCCGAGCACGCGCGGTTGCTGGCCCGGGTGGAGGAACTAAAGACCCTTCTCCGCAACGCAGGCCTGACCAGCGAAGTCGGCCCGGTCGTGGCGCGCAGCGTCCTCGATTTCTTCGCAGCGGAGCGGGGCCGTTCCGTCCTCAAACGGCTCGATGCGCTCGGAATCCGGCCCACCTCGGCCTCCGGACCGGTGGCCGGTGGAGACGGGCCGCTCGCGGGCCAGTCTTTCGTGATGACCGGAAAGCTGTCCGCAATGTCGCGGGATGAAGCCGGGGACAGGATCCGGGCGCTCGGGGGCCGCGTGGCCGCGGCGGTCAGCGGACAGACCACCTACCTGGTGGCCGGCGCCAACACCGGCGCTGCCAAATCGAAGAAGGCCTCCGAACTGGGCGTACAGGTCATCGACGAACAGGCCTTCCTCGGCCTGTTGGGCGGAACGCCTCCCGAGCCGGCGCCCCGGCCGCCGCCGGCCCAGGGCGAACTGGGGATCTGATTCGGGACGTCGACAGGTGGCTTACCTCACCAGCGGCAGGACATGCTTGGCGGCATCGTCGGGGGTGACGATGCGTGGCACGTTGCGGTGCAGTTCCCACTGCTCCTCGTGCGTCACGCTCTGTCCGGGGGCCAGGTCGACGAGCCCGCCCAGCGACTCAACCTCGAGGAAGTCCTCGTTGGAGAAGGTTTCGAAATTCACGCCGCCGTCGGGGTACACGGCCCCCTCCGTCCACTCGAAGCGCTTGACGAAGAGGAACTCGCTGAGCGCGTAGCCGACCCAGCCTTCGCGGTGGGCGATGCCGATCTTGGCCGGCCCCTTGCGGCGGTCCTGCTTGAAGAGGAGGAAGCGGCTGCCGAACGTCCAGCGCGGGTCGGACAGATCGGTGTAGGGCCAGATGCTCCACTCCTGGTTGTGGGTCAGCCTCTCGGTGTGCGAGATCTTCGGCGGCAGGGGGATGACCGCCGTCCCGCCCGGCGCCATCACCGTCAGCGCCCACGGCGCCACGCGCACGGTCTTCTGGCCAGCGTTCTGCAGCGTGTGCAGGATCGTCACGTCGGTGCCTTCCGACGCCATCGTGATGTCCATGCTCTTGACGATTCCGGTCAGCGGGCCGCGTTCCTGCCGGGTGCGGATGCCGCCGGAAATCTCCTCCCAGCCGATCGGCGAGTTGTCCAGCTCGTAGGTGTCCGGCTTGACCTCGGGCGCAACCCACAGCCGGTGGCCGCCGCGCAGCATCCAGTCCGCCTCATCGGCCCCGCCCTGCTGCCCGTCCATCTCGGCAAAAAGGTTCCGTTCGCTGCGAAAGCCATAGCGGATGACGCGCGGGCCGACGTCCAGCGTGACGATCAATTCCGCCTCGCCGTTGGACAGGCGCGCGTTCCGATCCCAACCGTTGAACTCCACAATCTGCATGGTCCACTCCTCCTTACACCCTCACGGCAACTCTCATCGGGGCGGGGCCGTGACCCCGCGCCCTACGCCAGCTTCGACTCCACCTGCGCGAAGCGGTCCAGCATGCCGGTGTAGACCGCGTGCGCCGCGGCGTCCGGATCGGCCGCCTTGCGGAACGGTGCGGCCGGCTTCATCACCTCCGCGTACGACACAAACCGCCCGTCCTCCGCGCACCGCCACCCGTGCACCGCCCGGTAGGCCGCACCCAGGGCTGCGGAATTGGCCTGGTCCCCCACGAACACCGGCACCCCGAACACATCGGCCATGATCTGGACCAGCGCGCGGTCCACCGACGCGCCGCCGGTGGCCAGGATGCGCCGCGGCTTGAGACCGACATGGGCGCCGTGAACCCGCAGGGAAAGGAACTGCCCTTCCAGGATGGCGCGCGCGTCGGCCTCGGGCGGAAACGCCGAGACCGGCCGGCCGGCGGCGTCGAACCGGTACGTGCCGGTCGTGTGAATGGTCGGCGTGATCTCGGGCGTGCGGATGAAGATGCCGATGCGCCCCTCGTTGCCGGGCGGCGTGCGCGCCACCAGCGCGGCGTACTCGGCCCAGGTCTTGCAGCCGCACGTGTCCCGGACGGCCTCGCGGGTGAGCGAGCCGTTCTGGTGCACGATCATCGCCATGTAGCCCGCGGGATCGACGGGGCTGGCGAAGATGTGGCCCTCAGAGGCCGAAGGGCGCGGGTCGGACAGCGCGCCGAACACCGTGTCGCTCGTGCCGAGGCTGATCGCGATGTCGCCGGACTCCTGCAGGCGCAGGCCGGCGAGGCTGCAGGGGTTGTCGCCCGAGCCCGCGATGACGCGGCAGCCCGCCGGGAAGCCGTAGCGCTCGACGAAGTGCCGGTGAATCGCGCCGACCGCGGTGTGCGAGGGCGCGGCGGCGCCGAGGCGGCGGGCCAGGTCCGGGGCCGTGCAGTCCAGGGCGGCGGCGTCCCACTGCCGGGTGCGGATGTTCAGCAGGTTCATGCCCGAACCGTCGCTCACATCGATCGGCGCGTAGTCGCCGGCCAGCAGCGTGGCCACGAACGAACTCACCAGCGCGATGCGCTCGGTCGCCTCGTAGGCCTCGGGGCTCTGCTGGTAGATCTTGGCGATCTGGTTGCCGGTGAAGCGCTCGTAGGCGCGCGAGCCGCTGATCTCCGCCACGCGCTGCGCGCCGCCCATCGCGGCCTCGCGCTGCTCGCACTGGCGACGCGTACTGGCGTCCATCCAGATCGGGGAGTCCTCGACCGAGAACACGCCCTTCAGCTGCTCGGCGAGCGGCCGGTCCGGCGACAGCCCGCGCAGGACCTGGCGTGCGCCGGACTTCAGCCATACACTGCCGTGCTGCTGGCCCGACCCCGACACGGCGACCACCCGCGCGAACGGGAACGATGCCTTGGCCATGCGGCCAAACAGCAGGTCAACCGCCTCGACCCACATGATCGCGGGGGCCGTCACCGTGAGCCCGTCGGGGTGCTTGTGAACCCCGCCCTCTGTGCGGTACCCGGGCAGATCCCGGTCGAAGTTCACGGCGAACTCGCCGACCGTCCTCAGTTGCGCGTCGATGACGAACGCCTTCAGCCCCTGGGTGCTGGAGTCCAGCCCCACAAACAGACCGTCGGCGGATGGGGTGTGTGCCTTGCTCATGCCTTGTCCTCTCCCTGCTATGCGCGCTTGAGTGTTTGACTTCACGACCGGCGCAGGGTACTGTGCGCCGTCTTTTTCGGGTGACCGGCCCGATTCCCCACGGAGGGGTGGCAGAGCCCGGTTGAATGCGCATGACTCGAAATCATGTGTCCTCGCAAGGGGACCGGGGGTTCAAATCCCTCCCCCTCCGCCACTCCTCGCGGCCCGTCATGCGGGTCTTGCCCACGGCGAAGGCTCCGCCCGATCAGAAGAGGTAGCGCACGCCGACGTCCAGAGTCAGGTTGGTGTCGTCGGTCTCGGCCACGCCCACGCCCTTTTCGTCGTAGTTGAACAGGTCGTCATCGGCCCAGTGCGCCGTTCCGGCGACGGTCATCATCCACACGTCGGTCAGATAGATCTTCACACCCGCAGAGCCGGCCGTATGCAGAATCGTCTGGCCGTCGGGGCCCTTGACGTCCTCAATCCCACACCGCAGGCCGAGGTACGGAACGAGATTCATCTGGTTCTCGAACGTGAACTCGCCAAAACCGCCGACGCCCCAGATTTCGTCTGTCTTGGAGGGATAGCGCCGATCCGCATCGGTCCAGCTGCCGTAGACACCTGCGCTCAGGCGGTCGGTGAAGTAGTAGCCCAGCCCGCCGAGCAGCCCCGGCGTCACGTCGCCGTTGTCGCCGTCCGGGTCCACGATCACCTGCGTCTGGGCCTCGAACTTGCCCGCGCCGGCCTGGCTTGTCTGTCCGAACCCGGCGACCATGATCCCCGCCACTGCCAGCACCGCCACCCGCCACATCGTTCCACGCATCACAGCAACCTCCTCTTCGTGGCCCCGCTGGTATCCGCGCCCGCATTTCACGAGCCGCCGTGCAGAGCCCCACAAACCCTGATTACCCCATAGCAGCGCCCGACGGGAAGAAAAAAGTGGACGAATAAAAGCTAAAAGCTGAAATGACCGTCAACGTTAAGAGTTGCGGGCTCAGGAACTGGAGGGCGGGCGGCCCCGACCGCCTTGCCGTACACGTGCGCGTGCACATACACGATCTTCCGGCAGGTCGTGAACGCGTACGGGTACGCGTACGAAAATCACGGACGCCGAGGCCGTCTCCAGTGCAAGGCGCGCCCATTCGCTGGAGGGCGGCCTCGACCGCCTTGCCGTGCACGTGCGCGTGCACATACACGATCTTCCGGCAGGTCGTGAACGCGTACGGGTACGCGTACGAAAATCGCGGACGCCGAGGCCGTCGGCCCTCCCGTGCACGGCTCTCCCCATCCCGAACGCAGTGAGGGATCTGAAAAGGGCCGCGAGAGCGAAGAAGTGAGATCCCTCACTGCGTTCAGAGATGACGGGACAAAAACGCTCAACGCCCAACGCTTAACGCTCAACGTTCAGGGGTGCGGCGGCTACCTCAGCCCGTGCTTGCGGATCAGGCGCTGGACGTACGCACGCTCGATCCCGGCTTCCCGCGCGGCGTGGGTGACGTTGCCCCCGGAGCGGGCCAGCAGATCGCGGAGGTAGCTCTTCTCGAACTCGTCCACGAGCTCCCCCTTGAGCTCCTTGAACGGGCGATCCGCCGATACATCGGGGCTGCGCTTCTCCTCGCCGGCGCGCAGGCGACCCAGGCACAGCAGCGACGAAAGGTCCAAGGGGTGCCGGTCGCTGTAACAGGCGATCTCGATCAGGTTGCGCAGCTCGCGCACGTTGCCCGGCCAGTCGTGGGCCTTCAGCGTGGCGATGGTCTTCTCGAAATCCGGGACCCGGGCCAGGGCGTCCGCGCCCTGAAACTCCCCGACGAATTTCCGCACCAGGAGCCCGAGGTCCTCCTTGCGGTGCCGCAGCGGAGGCACCTCGATGTGGACCACGGACAGGCGGAAGTACAGGTCCTCCCGGAACCTGCCGTTGTTGACCTCGTTGCCAAGCTTCCGGTTCGTCGCGGAAATGATCCGCACGTCGATCGTGCGGACCTCGTTGCTGCCGACGCGCTTGATCTCGCGCTTCTCCAGCACGCGCAGCAGCTTCGGCTGCAACTCGGGGTCCAGGTCGCCGATCTCGTCAAGAAAGACCGTGCCGCCGTGGGCATGCTCAAACGCCCCCACCCGGTCCGACGTCGCCCCCGTGAACGCGCCCTTGGTGTGCCCGAACAGCTCGCTGGCGATCAGGTCCTTGGCGAGGGACGCGCAGTCGATCACGATAAACGGCCGGTCGCGGCGGCTGCTGTGCCGGTGGATCTCCTCGGCCAGCACTTCCTTGCCCGTGCCGGTTTCGCCCTCGATCAGGACCGTCGCCTCGGTGCCCGCGTAGCGCTCGGCGAGGTGGAACACGTGCCGCATGCCCATGCTGCAGCCGAGCAGAGCCCCGAACGACTGCTGGTCGCTGAGCGCGTACTCCATCTGCTCCGGCAGCGGACAGAAGACAAACCGCGTGTTCCCGAGCTGGAACTCCGTGCCCTGCGCCAGGAATGCCTCGGTCACCTTGACGCCCTGCACAATCGTGCCGTTTGTGCTGGCCAGGTCGCGGATCAGCGTGCCCTCGGGCTTGATCTGGATCTCGCAGTGCCTCCTCGACACCGTCGAGTCATCCAGCGCCAGGTCATTGTTGGGATCCGAGCCGATCAGGAAGGTGTTCTTCCCGACAATGTACTCCCGCCCCTGAAGCGGGCCGCTGATGACCAGAAGCTTGCACTTCTGGACCCAGTAGCTGCCCGCCTCCTTGCGGAGAACAAGGGTCGGCGGCGCTCCTGCGCTCTCTATGTGGGTTCTGCCCATCGGGGATTCCCTTATGCGTACAAGACAACACACATAGAGTAACCCGCATACTGGAGTATGCAAGCTGTTTGAGGAAGCTGTTTGGCAGGGCTGACGCATCTAAAGCGCTTCCCCGCTTCGATTCGGATCCCTTCTCGAGGTCGGCGTCGGAATCGGCATCGGAATCGATGACATCCCGCGGGGCCGTTACCCGAAACTGTGCGGCATGCCAAACTCGATACCGATACCGATTCCGACGCCGACCCCGAAACGGTATGAAGAAGATAAGATGCGTTCGCCCTGAAGCGCTTGGTGAAGGGGCCCCGCGCCT
>CAZJBP010000167.1:0-7657 GCA_964544115.1 uncultured Victivallales bacterium
CCCGGCGGCAAGCACGGGTTCTACTTCTACGATTCGAAGGATCTCAAGAACTGGCGCGAAACCAGCGTGCTGGAAGACATGTACGAGTGCCCGAACCTGTTCCCGCTGCCGGTCGATGGCAACACGGCCGACCTGCGCTGGGTGACGTGGGGGTCGGATTCGGCCTACCTCGTCGGGCAGTTCGATGGAAAGACGTTTATCCCCGAGGATCCCAAGCGCCGGATGCACTCGGGGGCCTACAGCGCCTCGCAGGTCTTCGCCAACGCCCCCGGCGGGCGGATCGTGCAGATCGGCTGGGCGCACACGTGCGACTTCGACACGACGTTCAGCCAGATGGCGTCGTTCCCGCTGGAACTGAGCCTGAAGACCACCCCCGAGGGCGTGCGGCTGTTCGGGGACTTCATCCCCGAACTGGCCCAGCTGCGGCAGGGCGGCCGCGCGCAGAAGGACGTCGTCGTCAAGGCCGGCGCATCGCTGGAGATCGGCGACGTCACCCAGCCGACGGAGATCGTCGTCGAGTTCGAGCCCGGCGGCGCGTCGGCGGTCAGCCTGACCGGGGCCCAGCTCGATATCGCCTGGGACGCCAAGAGCCAGGAACTCACCGTCACCGAGCCTGGCAACCCCGGCGGCCGGTGGGGATTCTGGGGCGAGCTGGGGCGAAAAGTCCGCCAGGCGCCCAAGAACGGGCGGCTCACACTGCACATCCTGCTGGACGACTCGTCGGTCGAAGTCGTCAGTGGCGGTGGGGAGAATTACGTCATCGAGGGCCGAATGTATTGGAGGCTCGGCGAGAAATCGCCCCTGACGATCCGGGCCGAGGGCGGCGACGTGAAGTTTTGCCGCCTGGAAGTCTATCCGCTGAAATCAATCCACTGACGGCGTCAAATACGGGATTGGGCCACGCCGATGAAGTTCCTGCCCATGAAGACGCTGATGGCGCATGCGCTGAAGCATGGCTATGCCGTGCCCTCCTTCTGCGCCTGGAACGCCGAGGTCATGGAGACCATCCTGCAGGTCTGCCGACGGCTGAAGTCGCCGGTGATCCTGATGGCTGGGCCGGGTGAGTTTCCGGTGCTGGGGCCTGCGGCCAACGCCGCCGTGGCCCGCGCGTTGCTGGCACACTACAAGGTCAAGGCCGCGCTCCACCTGGATCACGGGGATTCCATGGACATGGTGAAGGCGTGCGTCAAGGCGCAGTTCACCTCCGTGATGCTGGACTTCTCCACCCGGAGCTTTGAGGAGAACGCCGCCGCATTGCGTAAGGTCTGCCGGCTGTGCCACCCCAAGGGAATCACGGTGGAAGGCGAAATCGGCGCCGTGGGCAAGTGCGACAGCAGCACGGTGGAAGGCTCCAAGGGGTCCCGGCTGACGGACCCGGACGAAGCGGTAGAGTATGCCAGGGTCACGGGAGTGGACTGCCTGGCGGTCTCCATCGGCAACGCCCATGGCGCCTATGTCAAGCTGCCGAAGTTCGATTTCGACCGGCTCGCACAGATCCACGAGAAGGTACGGATCCCGTTGTCCCTGCACGGCGGCACAGGCACCCCGGACGCCGATCTGCGGGCCGCGATCTCCCTGGGCATGGCGAAGGTCAACGTGGCCACCGCGCTGATCAGCGCCTACCGCGAATCCCTGCTGACCCAGTGGAACGCGAAACAGAACCTGTGGACCCCCATGGCGCAGGGCGAGGCGCTGAAGGACGTTGCCCGCGCCGTAGAAGAATGGGTGGTCCGGCTGAACGCGGACGGCAAAGCGTGACACCGCGGGGACGCACCGTGAAGACGGATGTTGATCTGAATCTGGACGGAAGGAAATCCCGGATCACGGTAGCCGACGACGACTTGGAAACGGTGTTCCTCCCGGTGCTCCGCGAGCTGGAAAGGCAATGGCGCAGGCGCCGGGGACGCTTCATCGTCTTCCTCAGCGGTCCGCCCGGCTCCGGCAAGACCACCTTGGCGGCGCTCTGGGAGCAACTCGCACGCGAAGGCCGGATCGACGCGCCGCTCCAGGCGCTGCCGATGGATGGCTTTCACTACCCGAACCGCGTGCTCGATTCGCAAGTGGTCACCCTCGACGGCACTCCCATGCCCCTGCGGCGGATCAAGGGCAGACCCGAATCGTTCGACCTGCCGTCGATCCGGCAGTCGCTGCATGCGCTGAAGGCGGGCGATCCGGTGCGCTGGCCGCGCTATGACCGCAACCTGCACGATCCCGTGCCCGACGCCATTTCGGTGCTCACGGAGGGCATTGTCATCGTCGAAGGACTCTACATGCTGCTCGACCGTCCGGACTGGAAGGACCTGCGCGCCGAGGCGGACTGGGGCGTCTTCGTGGAGTGCCCGGCCGACGTGTCGCGCGCAGACCTCCTGGCGCGGAATCTCCGCAAGGGGCAATCCGTCGAGGCGGCCACCGCCCATTACAACCTGGTCGACCACTATACGTGGCGATTGACGATGGAGCACCGTCAGGGCATCAATGTGCTCATTCGGATCGGACCTGGACGACGGCCCGAGATCGTGCCAACTACCCATGCATAAGACCCTCGACTGCGTGCTGTGCGCTTCCTGCGGCGCGGATCTGCTGGTGCGGCCGGTGCCCCTGGAAGCGCCCATCGGCGCCGGCGCGGTCATCAAGACCGAGCCGGTGCGCCTGATGACCGGCGGTCTCGCCTGCAACGCGGGGATTGGCATGCGGCGACTCGGCATGAAGACCGCCGTGCTCGCCTATGTCGGGGCCGACGAATGGGGCGATATGATCCGCCGTCGCCTGGAGAGCGAAGACGTCGATTGCTGCGGACTCCTGCGCCACCCCACTTCCGGCACCAGCACGACGGCCGTGCTCATCGACGCCGGCGGCGAACGGAGTTTCGCCCACCATGGCGGCGCATCGTACCGGCTGGATCGCGCCACCATGCTCGCCCATCTCGAGCTCTTCGCCCGCAGCCGCATGATGCTGGTGGGGTACTATTCGCAGATGCCGGATCTCGAGGAAGACCTTCCCGACGTGCTCGCGGCCATACGGGCAACCGGCTGCCGGACGGCGCTGGATACCGGAGGCTCCGGAGGCTCCATGCAGCCGCTCGATCGCATCCTCCCGCATCTGGATGTCTACGTCCCCAGCCACAACGAGGCCTCACACCAGACCGGCCAGTCCGATCCGCGCGCCATCATCGACACGTTCCGTCGCTGTGGCGCGCCGGGGATTCTGGGCGTGAAACTGGGCGCCGAGGGCGTGCTGCTCAGTCCGTCCGCAGGCGAATACATCAGCGTGCCGTGCGTCCCGCCGCCCGGTCCGATCCTCGACACGACCGGCGCGGGAGACGCCTTCTTCGCCGGGCTGCTCACCGGCCTGCTGCGGGGCATGAACGTGGCGGAAGCGGGGCGCCTGGGCGTGGCCACGGCCGCGTGCTGCATCGCCGCGCTGGGCGCGACCGAAGGCATCCGTCTGGATCGCGTGACGCAACTTCTCGGCTAGGAGCTCGTGCTCTATTCGTCGTCGCTCCTCAGGCCGATGGCCGCGCGGGCAAAGCGTCGCCCGAGCTCGATCGCGCCCATGGTGCTGTAGTGCATGTCGTCGCCGCAGAAGGGCAGGTCGATCGTCTCGAACACCGCCGTCCGCGGCACCGCCGCCTGCACCCTCAACTGCGCCTCGCGCACCTTGTCCGCATAGACCCAGATGGGCGACTCGGAAATCTTCCCAAAGACAAAGTCCATGGCAGGCGCGTTGAGATCCTGTCGCAGGCTCTCGATGAACAGCGTGAGGTTGCGCTCGTACGACTCGGCCTTGACCAGGTCGTTGTGAGCATCGCCTTCGCCCTGCATCCAGAGCATCCCGACGAGCTTCGCGGCGTGATGCGTGGCCAGGGCCGCTCGCACCAGCGGCAGCAGCGCGAGGTAGTGCGGCCCAGCCGGTCCTCGCCCGGCATTGGGTGAGCGCCAATCCACGTAGATGCTGCCCAGCCCGAATTCCGGTTTAACCAGCAGAATGCGCCTTTCCGGGAATGCCCTCGCCATCTCGTGCCCAAAGCCAACCTCCGGCCCGAACCCTCCGGCACCGGGTACAAGCTCGCGCCACGCTCCGGCCCAGTGGATGGACACGTTGGACGGGGGCACCTGCCACTCCGCTGACAATTCGGCCCCCACGGGCCCATAGCCGATCATGTTCGACTGGCCGGCCAGGATCCAGACTTCCTCGGGCAGTTCGGGTGTCACGGGCTGTGAATCCCTTTCTTTGTGGTTCGTCCGGGGCTAGGGCTACCGCGGAGGCTCTATTTGGAACTCAGGAAATCAGGAAGGGTTGAAACGATCCCTGAGTTCCAGATTTGCGCCCTGCAACTCCGGTGCGATGAAGGTCCAACGATTCGATGGGTTTCGCAAGATCAAACGATCTCGCTGCGGGGCCGGATTTGGCGTTGACTCGGAAGGCCGGCTGCGTGGAATGTCAGGGCCCTCAGAGGGGTGTCGGAATATGAAGTCAGCTGCCATTCCGGAAGCGGATGATCGTACCGTCGCGGGAGCGACCCGCCGCGTGGAGCGCCTGCGCGGGCGCATGCTTGACGCTGCCCACGCGCGGCACCGCATCTTCCTGCCGAAAGACTGGTCCGTGCGCGACCTCCCCTGCGGCCTGGCCGAGCGCAAGGCCCGCGCCATGAACCTGCTGATCGAGCGCATGCCCGTCTTTATCGACGATGACGAGCTCATTGTCGGCGGGCGGACGGTGTTCGGGCGGCGTGAGGCGGGTCTCGAGTCCCTCGACCGGCCGCCGCGGCCGAGTGACGACGTCGTGCCCAATTGCTTCCCGTCCTACGCGCGACCCGAGGAGATCTCGGAGCTCGGACACTGCGAAGGAGGTTCGCAGGGCCACTACGTGCCGAACTACCCGAAGGTGATGAAGCTGGGATTCGGCGGCATCCTCGGCCAGGCGCGCGCGCGGCTGGCACGCGAGACCGATCCAGCCCGGCAGGACTTCTTGCGCGCCGTCTGCGTCGCCTTCGAAGGCGCCGGGGTCCTCGCGCGACGCTATGCCGAGTTGGCCGAAGCGATGGCGGCGGACGCCGCGCCGGAGCGCGCGGCGGAACTGAGGGCCATCGCCACGGTGTGCCGAGCCATCGCCACCGAGCCACCGCAAACCTTTCACGAAGCGTGTCAGCTGGCGTTCTTCGTCCATCTGCTGGCGGTCATTGAAAACCATTTCCTCATGTCGCAAGGCCGGATGGACCAGTATCTGCTGCCGACGTACCTCACGTGCGATCCAGCCGAGGCGGCGACCCTGATCCGGTGCCTGCTCATCAAGCTGAACGACCAAGGCGACGTGCGGTTGGGCGATATAGCGTACGATGGGGAGGATAACGTGGTGCTGGGCGGGCTTCTGCCGGATGGCAGCGACGGCGTCAACGCGCTGACCTACGCGCTCCTCGACGCGCTGGAAGACGTGAACCTGCCGAATCCCGAGATCGCGGCCCGCGTCCATCGCGACAGCCCGTCCGCATACGTCGAACGGCTGGCGCGGCTGTCCGTGAAGCACTTCGCGCAGCTGGCGTATTTCAACGACGACGCGTTCGTGCCGTCGCTGGAGGGCGTGGGGTTTGCGCCCGGCGATGCGCGCGACTACGTCCTGGACGCTTGCCAGGACGTCTTGATCGAGGGCAAGAGCAGCTTCTTCCTGCTTTCCTGCGTCTCATTGACGAGCACCGTGCTGGAGACGCTTGCCGAGGCCGACGACGACTGGGCCTTCGACCGGTTCCTGGGGCGCTGCAAGGAGCGGATCGCCGCCGCAGTTCAGCGGGACGTTGAGAACTACAACGCCCAGGAACGCCTCGGTCGCCCGGTGACGATCCTGCCGTTCCTGTCGGGCACGATGGACGACTGCGTGGAGAAGGGGTTGGACATGACGCAGGGCGGGCTGCGGTTCGCCAACAAGGGCATGATGGTCGGGGCTCCCGTTACGGCCATCAACAGCTTGGCAGCCCTGCGGCAGGTCGTATTCGAGAAGAGACACGCCACGTGGAGCGAAGTGAAGGCCGCGCTGGCAGCCAACTGGGAAGGCCGTGAGGCACTCCGCCAGGAGTGCATTCAGTCGCCGAAGTGGGGCAACGACGACGATACCGTGGACTCGCTCGGCAAGGATCTCATCGAGTTCGCCTGCCGCGAGATGATGAAGTACCGCACGGCCAGCGGCGCCCGCGTGCTGGCGGGCGTGCACCAGCCGCATTCCTATGGCGCGGGACGCAACTACCCTGCGACCCCGGACGGACGGCACAACCAGGACGCGATCCCAGTCACGCTGAGTCCCGCCAATGGCACGGACCGGCACGGACCAACGGCGGCCATGACGTCGGCGACGAAGATTGATCCTATGCTTTGCCAGTGGAACAGTGCGCTCCTTCTGAGCTTCCATCCGACGGCGGTCCGCGGCACTGCCGTCCTGCAAAAGTTCGTCTCCCTGCTGAGGACCTTCTTCTCCATGGGCGGAATGCAGTTGGAACTCAACGTCGTGGACGCCGACACGCTGCGGGCTGCGCAACGCGAGCCAGGCGAGTATCGGGATCTGGTCGTGCGCGTCTGGGGGGTGAGTGCACGATTTATCGAGCTGTGCAAGGGCTACCAGGACGACGTTATTGCCCGGACGGAGCATGCCCTGTGAACGGTCGCATCTTCGAAATCCAGCGCTTCAGCGTGCATGACGGGCCTGGCATCCGCACGACCGTGTTCCTGAAAGGCTGCCCGCTGCGCTGCCTGTGGTGCCACAACCCCGAGGGGATCGACGTCGCCAAAGCCCTTTCCTTCCTGCCCGAGCGGTGCATCGGCTGCGGCTATTGCTTCCGCGTCTGCAAGCGCAACGCTCATCGCATGGACGGCGACCGCCACACGCTGGATCGCGACGCGTGCGTCGCCTGCGGCTCGTGCACGGAGGAGTGCTACCCGCGCGGGCTGGAACTCGTGGGGCGGGATGCGACGGTGGCCGAAGTGCTCGACGAGGTCCTGAAGGACCAGCCGTTCTACGAGACCTCCGGAGGCGGGATGACGCTGTCCGGCGGCGAGCCGCTGATGCAGGCGGACTTCTCAGCCGCTCTTCTCCGCGCCGCGAAGCAGGCCGGGCTGCACTGCGCCATCGAAACCTGCGGCCAGGTCGCCGAGGAGGCGTTCCGCCGTGTTCGCGCCGACGTGGATCTCTTTCTTTACGACATCAAGGACACCGATCCGGCACGGCACCGCGAGCTTACGGGGGCCTCCAACGATCGGATCCTCAGCAATCTCCGGTACCTGCACGACGCCGGCGCCGCGGTCCTGGTCCGCCTGCCGGTGATTCCGGGGCTCAACGACCGGGACGACCATTTTCAGGGCGTTGCGCGCCTGGCCGCCTCGCTGCCGAATCTCCTCGGTTTCGAGGTCATGCCGTATCACCCCCTGGGCACGAGCAAGCACCACCGCTTCGGCACGAAGGACGCACTAGGCGCCATCACCTCGCCATCGCCCGCGCAGGTATCCGCCTGGATCGCCACCCTTCGCCGCCTCGGGGTGAAGGTCGTGAACGAGGTCGAGTGATCTCGGACGGGGGCACTCCCTGGCGCAGAGCGTGCGACCTTACTGCGCATTGAGCCGAAGCCTTAGGGACAGGATAATGATCCGGTAGGGCGGCCTTCTCCGAAGGCCCGCCC
>CAZJBP010000168.1:0-7650 GCA_964544115.1 uncultured Victivallales bacterium
CCGTCGCCCCGTCGCCGCACCATTGCGATCCATGCGCCTTAGGCGAGGATTTGGGTGCTCACTCCGGGCTGGCGCACGGAGACCGGATGGGCTATTTACGCATCGGTTCGTGTCGTCGCCGAGGGCTGGGCACGGCGGCAGGGCCAACAAGCGGAGCGGGAGGAAGCAACCATGAGCAATCTGACGACATCCTACATGGGCATCCAACTGGCCAACCCCGTGGTGGTGGCCGCGTCCACATTCTCGGGAAAGATCGATACCATCCGGAAGATCCAGGATCTCGGAGCCGGCGCGCTGGTGATCAAGTCGCTCTTCGAAGAGCAGGTGCTCCATGAGGTCGGGGAGATGGAGGAGGCGCTTCTGACGGGCGCCGAGAATTACGCCGAGGCGCTGACGTACATGCCGATGCTGGAGCATGCGGGCGCGCGCGAACACCTGATGTGGGTCGAGAAAGCGCGTGAAGCCGTCAAGATGCCTCTCATCGGCAGCGTGAACGCCGTCCATGCCGGCAAGTGGGTGGACTACGCCCGCCAGATGGCGGAGACCGGCGTCGATGCGCTGGAGCTCAACGTCTACGCGGTCGAAGCCGATCCGGAGCGCAGCAGCGCCTCGATCGAGAAGCGGCTGTTCGAAACGTTCGACGCCGTCCGCGGCGCGGTCAAGATTCCCGTAGCCGTGAAACTCAGCCCCTTCTACTCCGGCCTGGCCCACGTCGTGAGCGAACTGGAGCGGCGCGGCGCGGCCGGCGTGGTCCTGTTCAACCGGTTCCTGCAGCCGGACATCAACCCCGAGACCGAGACCCTTGAAAAGGCGAAGGGCTTAAGCCACGCTGCGGACATGCGGCTGCCCCTGCGCTGGATCGCCCTGCTCTACGGACGGGTGGGGCTGGACCTGATCGGCAACACCGGCGTCGAGAACGCCGCCGACATCGTCAGGTACCTGCTGGCCGGATCCACGGCGGTCCAGGTGGCCTCGGTGCTGTACCGCAACGGGGTGGACGTGCTGCCGGCCCTGATCAACGGCGTCGACGCCTGGATGTCCCGCAAGGGCTACGCCGCCATCGAGGACTTCCGCGGCAAGGTCAGCCAGCGCGACTTCGAGGGCAGCCTCTTCAACTTCGAACGCGCCCAGTACGTGGACTTCCTGATGCGCACCGGGGCCCATTAGGCCCGGCGGGCCGGGGCGGGCGGCGCAGGGCCGTTGACCTCTTTGTCGTGCGGATCCCATTCGTGCGTCACGTAGGCCCGGACTCGATGGATCTTGCGCTGGGCAAAGACGCAGGCGGCCCGCGACAGTCCGGAGGCCGATACTTCCCGGTCGAACCGCCCGCGAACGTCGTCGATCAAGGCGTCCAGCGACCCGTAGTCGTCCGCTCGAATGCCGTCGAGGATGCGCCGGAAATGTCCCACCGCGCGGCTCTCATTGCCGAGCACGGCCACGTTCCCGAGGCAGACATGCTCGGTAATCTCGCGCCGCGCCTCTCGCTCGCGGTAGTCGGCGATCATCTGGCAGATGTGGTCCTCCAGGTCCTCCATCTCCAGCCGCAGAACCCTGAGAAACTTCTCCCGCTGACCCGACACGTGTACTACCCCCTTTCCAGTGTGGAGCTTACGCCTGAACCCGGGTGAGGTCAAGGCGAGCGGCCGCGGCGACCGGCCGCGGCCGCGTCTGCGCGCGCAAACGCATCCAAGCCGTTCTCCCGCTTCGATTCGGATTCCTTCTCGGGGTCGGCGTCGGGATCGAATGGCACGGACTTAGGGGCTCTTGCCGTCCTGATCGTAATCCTAATCTTGCTCTTAATCCGCTCATGCATAATGGATTAAGATTAAGATCAAGATTAGGAGCCGGATGGGAATTCGAGCTTAACTAGGCGCCTATCGATTCCGATGCCGACGCCGACCCCGGAATGGCGGAAGAGGATCAACTGCGCGCGCCCTGGCACCCTTGGTTCAGGGCCGTTGGTTCTTGAATGGCGGTGCATGGGAGCCTAGGCTTGAGGGGCTAGGGCTGTGTGTCGGGTGCGCAGGCGATGGCCCCCATCAAGGAGTTCAGTTTCATGCAGAACAACGGATGGATTGTGGCGTGTGTGGCGGCCATTGGCCTGGCTGCGGGGCTGACGGGTGCGGGGACGGCAGCGCACTACCGCGCCCGCGCGGCGGAGGCTGAGCGCGCCCTCGGCCTGGCCAAAGAGGAGGCCCTGGCGGCGAACGCGCGCGCTGCGCGGGCGCGGACCGTGACGGTTGAAACGAGCGCTCCGGCGCCGGCGAAGGACGACGGGGCAGCCCTGTCCGATCTCGCCGCCCGGGATGCACAGATCGCCGAAATGGAGAAACTGCTGGCCCAGCGCGACGAGCAGGTGAAGGCGCTTGAACTGGCGGCCGCCAGCCGCGCGGCCTCCACGAACGATGCGCGCCGTGACCGCGGCCGCGCGTGGATGGAACAGCTGCGCGCGAGCAACCCGCAGCGGGCGGAGGAAATGGCCCAGCGCCGCGAAGAGGCCATTCAGCAGGCGACCACCGCCTTCACCGACTACATGGAGAAGCTCAAGAGCCGTGACACGTCCACGATGTCGGAGGATGACCGCAACGCGTATTCCCTGTTGGTCCAAACGCTGGACGAAACCTGGCAGCTGGGCGAGCAGCTGCGTAGCGCGGATCTGCCCATGGAAGAGCGCATGGCGGTCGTCGAGAAGCTGCGCGCGAATATGGGGGAGCTGAGGCCGATGATGGACGCGGAACGAACGCGCGAGTTCACCCGCATCGGCACCGAGCTGGGGTACAACGCCGATGAAGCCGGGGCCTTTGCCGCGCATTTGAACGGTGTGGTTGACACCACGTCGATGAGGTCCGTCTTCGAAGGCGGCCTGCGCTCCATCATGGGCGGAGGCCGGGGCCGCGGCGGAAATCGCGACGGCGGGGGGAGCCGCGACGCGGGCGGCATGGCGCCCCCATGAGGCTCACGACGCTGAGCCGAGCCGAGCCATCGATCGTTCGCACCGGGCTGCGGGCCCTCGCGGCCTGCTGGCTGGCGCTGGCCGCCGCGGGAGCGACGGCCGGAGAGCCTCCGAAGGCCGCGGCCGGCTGGAGCGTCTTTACCAACTGCACGCTGCTGGCCCGCGCAGCCAATGACGGCGACAGCTTCCACGTCCAGGCCAACGGGGCCGAATACATCTTCCGCCTGTACTTTGCGGACTGCCCCGAGACGGACCTGCAGGTGCCGGCGCGGGTCCAGGAGCAGGCCAGCTACTGGGGCGTCGGGCGCGCCGAAGCGCTGGAGGCCGGCGCCGATGCCAAACGGTTTGCCCGCCGCGCGCTGCGGGAGCCCTTTACCGTGCAGACCCGGTTCGAGGACGCGCGCGGGCAGAGCGACCGGCCGCGCTATTTCGCGTTCATTGTCACGCGCGCAGGCCTGCTGCACGAACAGCTCGTGGCCTGCGGGCTGGCGCGGTCGTATGGAATGCACCAGGACCTGCCGGACGGCACCCCGTGGCGGAAGCATGTGAGACGGCTTGACGCCATGGAGCATCAGGCGCGACAGAAGAAGCTCGGCCTTTGGGCCTCGTCAGAGGCCCCGGCCCGGCGACGGCCGGCGGCAGCCGGGCCCTGACGGCCGCGCTCGCGGCCGCATCTGCGGGTTGGCGCAGAACGGGGCCATCCGACAGATGGACGCTTCACATGGACGCAGAGCGACCCCAAGTACAGCGGGCGCTACGAGCCCGCTGGATTGGCCCGTCTCAGCGCGTTCATAGCCCGCGCTGTACCGCCGCGGTCGGTCTGGCCCGGAGGGCCAGCGGCCTGCCGCAAACGCGAAGAGACGCCCCGCGCGCACGGAATCTTGAGGCCTCGTTTGACAGCGGCCGCGGGCTTGTGCTATTCGGTTCGCTCATTGGGTGCGGCAAGACGCCGCACAACACGGGAGACGCGCTCATGTTCTGCGGCACATACACGGCACTGGTGACCCCCTTCAAGGCGGACGGCAGCCTCGACACCGAAACGTTTCGCCGGCTGGTCCAGCTTCAGGTGGACGCAGGCATCGACGGCATTGTGCCCGTCGGCACCACGGGCGAGTCGCCCACCCTGGACTACGCCGAACACGCGCAGGTCATTGAGATTGCCGTGGAAGCCGCGGCCGGCCGGATCAAGGTCATCGCCGGCACGGGGTCCAATTCCACGCACGAGGCGATCGACCTGACCCGCGGCGCCCTGCGCGCCGGCGCGGATGCCACGCTGCAGGTGACCCCCTATTACAACAAGCCCAACCAGGAGGGCCTATACCGCCACTTCATGGCGGTGGCCGACCTCGGCCTGCCGGTGCTGCTCTACAACATCCCCGGCCGCTCGGGACGCGAGATTGAGGTGGACACCCTCGTGCGGATGGCCTCGCACCCGCAGATCGCCGCCGTCAAGGAATCCGCCGGATCGGTGGAGCGCGTGAGCGAGATCCTCAACCGGTGCCCGCGCCTGGCCGTGCTCTCCGGCGACGACCCGCTGACGCTGCCCATGATGGTGGTGGGCGCGAGCGGCGTGGTCAGCGTGGCCTCGAACGTCATCCCGCGCGAGGTCGCCGCCATGGTGCGGCACGCGCGGCAGGGCCGCTGGGAAGAGGCGCGGGCGCTGCACGCGCGGCTCTACCCCCTGTTCCGCGACCTGTTCATCGACACCAACCCCATCCCGGTCAAGGCCGCGATGGAGATGCTCGGGCTGGGCGAAGCCAACTACCGCCTGCCCCTGTGCCCGCTGGCCGACGCCAAGAAGGCGCGTCTGCGCGAAACCCTCCGGGCCGTCGGCGTCCTGCAAGGAGCGTGATATGACTCGCATCGTGATTGCCGGCGGCGCCGGCCGCATGGGCCAGGCTCTGATCACCTGCTCTCGGACCGTGCCGGAGCTCTGCATCACCGGCGTCGTCGAGGCCGCCGGGCACCCGGCGCTGGGCCGCGATGCCGGCACGGTCGCCGGCCGCGATCCGATCGGCGTGCCGGTGACCTCCGAGCTGCGCGCCGCCCTGGAGCAGGCGGACGTGCTGATCGACTTCACGCTGCACACGACGGCGCCCGTGAACGTCGGCATCGCGCGTGAGCTGCGGCGCGCCGCCGTGATCGGCGCCACGGGGCTGACCGCGGAGGAGTCCGAACGGCTCGCCCGCGCCTCGGCCGACATCCCGATCGTGTGGGCGCCGAACATGAGCCTCGGCGTGAACCTGCTGTTCGCCGCCGTGCGCAAGGCGGCCGAGGTCCTGGGCCGGGCGTACAGCTGCGACATCGACGAGACGCACCACGTGCACAAGAAGGACGCTCCCAGCGGCACCGCGCTGCGGCTGGGCGAGAAAGTGGCGGAAGGGTGGAACACGGAGTTCCAGCGCTTGATGAGCCACGAAGAAGGCGGCGACACGATCCGCCCGGCGCCGGGGCACATCGTCATCCACTCGCACCGCGAGGGCGAAGTGGTCGGCGACCACACAGTGCGCTTCGACATTGCCGGCGAGAGCGTGGCGTTTACCCACCGCGCCTTCAGCCGCGAGGCCTTTGCCATGGGCGCGCTCAAGGCGGCCGCCTGGGTCGTGCGGCAGCGGCCGCGGCTCTACGACATGCAGGACGTCCTTGGCTTGCGGTAACCGATGACTGATCACGGGCAACCCCGTCCCGCCCCTCGCCCGTCGCCGGACGGCGAGGCCGGGCTCAGCCTGGGCAGCAACCTGGGCGACCGCCTGGCCACGCTCCGGGAGGCCCGCCGCCGGCTCGCCGCCGTGGACGGCCTCCGCGTGCTGGCCTCGTCTCCCCTCTACGAAACCGAGCCGGTGGGCGTGCGCCCCGAGCACCGCGACCAGCGCTTCCTCAACGCCGTGCTGATCGTGGCCTGCACGCTGACGCCGGACGCGCTCTCGGCGCACGTGCACCGCATCGAGGACGAGCTGGGCCGGCGCCGCGGCCCCGACCGCTACGCGCCGCGACCGATCGACATCGACATCCTGTATGTCGGCAACGTCGTCCTGCGCGACGACGACCTGACGCTGCCGCACCCGCAGTGGACCACGCGCCGCTTCGTGGTCCAGCCGCTGGCCGATGTGCGCCCGGACCTGGTGATCCCCGGCCAGGCGGCCACCTGCCGCGAGGTCCTTTCCGCTTTACCCCCCCTGCCCGAGGTCCTACTCTCTTGCCGGGACTGGTAGAGGAGCGGTCATGAAGAAGTGGACGACACAGAAGATTCGCGCCATGAAGGGCCGGCAGAAGGTGGTCTGCCTGACGGCCTACGACTGCGCCACCGCGCGCCTGATCGATCGCGCGGGCATCCCGCTGATCCTCGTGGGCGACTCCCTGGCCATGACCATGCTCGGCTACGACACGACCCTGCCGGTCACCGTCGAGCAGATGCTGCACCACACCGCGGCGGTCGCGCGCGGCGTCACGTCGGCGCTGGTGGTGGCGGACATGCCGTTCCTCTCGTTCCAGGTATCGGTCGGCGAGGCCATCGCCAACGCCGGCCGCTTTCTGAAGGAAGCGGGGGCCGACGCGGTCAAGATCGAGGGCGGTCGGATTCGCGAGGAGACGGTGCGCGGGCTGGTGGCCAACGGCATCCCGGTGCTGGGGCACGTCGGCATGACGCCGCAGAGCGTGCGCGAGTTCGGCGGCTTCAAGGTGCAGGGGCGGCGGCCCGCGGAGGCCCAGGCGGTGCTGGAGGATGCACGCGCACTGGAGGCAGCGGGCGTGTTCGCCATCGTGCTGGAATGCATTCCCTCGGACCTCGCCGCCGAGATCACCGCCGCGGTCTCCGTGCCGACCATCGGCATCGGCGCCGGCGCGGCGTGCGATGGACAGGTCCTCGTCACGCACGACATGCTCGGCATCCAGACCGGCGTAACGCCGCGCTTCGCCAAGCACTACGCCGAACTGGGCGACACCATGCTGCGCGCCTTCGAGACGTACCGGCGCGAGGTCGAAACCGGCGCCTTCCCCGGGCCGGAACATGGGTTCTGAGACGGGCGCAGGGCTCGGGGTTCAGGCTTATTCGGGGCCGGAATGGTGCGTCTTCCTCGCGCCATACCCGAGCGCCCCGCCAATCTGCCCGAGACGATGAGCACGACAGACGGCATGAGCAAGCAGCGTGTGACTAGACAGTTCTGGGGCATCGTCCTCACCATTGCGCTCATTCACTTCTGTGCCAGCGCGTTCATGGTGGCCAAGTATCCTGAGTGGGGGCCTGCTGACGACGACCCCGCTGTCATCCCGCCACCTTCACTGCAAGAACGGGTCTACGACGCGGGGCTTAACATCCTTGTGCTTCCTCTTGGCCCGCTCGCCATTTCCCTCATGGTCATTATGGACCATTGCGGTGACGCCGAATGGTCGCAATCTCGAAAGCTCGTGGGGCTAGGATTGCCACTCTGCCTGAATAGTCTCTTCTGGGGGATTGCGATTACCGGCGTTTGGAGGTTCATCCGACGCAGAGCGAGCAAGGCGGCTCAGCCAACCCCGCAGGAACCCAACGGGTCTCAGGGGGTTCGGTTCGCCATCGCCTTTACTGCCAGAGCCTTACGCAGATCTGAGAACAAACAAAAGTGAATTCAGGTGAAGGAAAGGTGAAATCTCCGCCGATCGCACGGCAAGATGTCAGAAGGCTGCCAACGAGAGTCCATTCAGTAGTTGCGGCCGATGTA
>CAZJBP010000169.1:0-7623 GCA_964544115.1 uncultured Victivallales bacterium
TCCCGAAGAACAGGACCTCGGCCCCGTCATTGATGCCGTCGGAATCGGAGTCGGCGACGCTGTCCGAGGTGCCCAGCTGCGCCTCCTGATCAGCGTCCAGCCCATCGCCGTCGGCGTCCATGTACAGCAGGGAGTCGTAGACAGTAACCTCGCCGGCGCCGCGGCGCAGCCGGATGCCCACCGCCGAGGGGTGGCTTGAGAGCGGGATGCTGAAGAGGCCCGTGCTGCGGGCGTTGCCGCCGTGCAGGATGTTGCCGAAGAGGTCGCTGGCGGTGACCGCCTCGCTGGCGTCGAAGAGATCGACGTAGAGCGAGGAGCCGGCGTGATCGAAGTAGCCGAGCTTGAGCACCGCGTCGTGGGTGAGGCGCGTGCGGTCCACCTCGATGTTCAGGCGGCCGACCCCAGCGGTCACAGAGGCCGGCACGTGCCAGCTCGGGACCTGAGCCTGCCACTCGCCCGCCGTGCGGTACGCCCCCACCATCCATGCGGGCCAGGTGTAGTCGAGGCTGTCGCCCGTCGTGTAGAGCGGATCGCCCCAGCCCAGGTAGGCGCGGCTGACCGCGTTGCTGTCCACGCGGTCCCAGAACCCGTCGCGGTCGGTGTCGACCTGCCAGGGGTCGGTCCACAGCGAGGCCTCGGCCACATTGTCGAGCGCGTCCCGGTCCGGATCCAGGGCCGCGTCGGCGGGGTTCCCCGCGTTCAGCCCGAAGAGCAGCTCGTACGCGTCGCTCATCCCGTCGCCGTCGGCATCCCCGTCGACGGCCCGCGCGACCCACACGGGAAGGCCGATGGCCAATGCCGCAACCACAAGGAACGCCAGCAGACGACCGAACGGCGTCAGGCGCCGCCACGTCTTCCGGATGTGCTCAGTCATGGGCCACCTCGCTTGAAGGAAGGGGAGTCAGGCCGAAGCGTACCCCGGCCCGGCGTCACTGGGTTAATCGTTGCGCACGATCCGGAAACCCACGCTGTTGCGGGCCGCGCCCGGCTTGTTGTCGATGCGCACGTCCGTGGCGCAGTCCGTCGCCAGGTTGCCCCAGCCGCCACCCCGCAGAGCGTGCGCGTCGGTCGCCGGGTTCTGGGCCTGCGGGCTGTAGAGGTCGTGGCACCACTCCCACACGTTGCCGCTGGCGTCAAAGATCCAGTACGGGCTGCGGCCCGTGCGCGAGCCGACCGGACTGGTCCGCACCCGCTGCGTCTCCCAGGCGTCGCCGCTGTTGAGGAAGTTGGCGGCATTCTTCTCCAAGGTGTTGGCGCTGGTGCCATAGCGGTAGAAGGTCAGCGTCTTCCGATTCCAAGCGGCCGCCTTGCGCCACTCGGCCTCCGTCGGCAGGCGGTAGCCGCTGTTGGTCAGCGACGCCGTCCAGCCCTCGGCCGGGACATAGACCGGTATCAGGCCGTCCTGGGCGCTCTTCCAGTTGCAGTAGGCCGCCGCGCCGAACCACGTGACGTGGGTCATGGGGTGGTCCGCCCGGTTGGTCGCCGCGCTGAAGACGGCCCCATCGTAGGCCACAGCCGCGTCCGCATCCGCCGTCGTCGTCAGGCAAAGCGGCACGGTGGCCGCCACGAGGCTCACGACGCCGGAGGAGACGGCGATCTGCCCACCGGCCTGCGCGTTGAGGAAGGCGACGTAGTCGGCCGTCGGCGTCTCCGTCGGGGCGACGTGAAAGTCATGCGCCACGCCTCCGCCGTCTGCAGCCGGAACGCTCAGAAGGGTGCCCGGAGCCCCGCCGCCACCGGCCTGCGTCACCTGGATCGCATTCACCCCGCCGAAGTCGAAGTGCTGGCATCTGACCTGGAAGGCGCTGCTGGTCACGCCGGCGAAGATGACGCAGTTGCCGTCACCCCCGTTGGCTCCGGCATCCTTGAGCTGCGAGTAGTCGGAGCAGGTGTCGATCGTCTTGGTGGCGACATCCGCCCCCCCAACAACCAACGTGTAGGCACCCGGGTGCCCGTAGACGACGACATCGAACGTATCGTAGGCCACGCCGCTGACGTCAACCCGCACCCCGTCGCCACCGAAGAAGCCGGCCTTGAACAGCTTCTCCGTGGGGGTGGTCGGCACCAGGGCCGAATCCCCCGCCAGGTACATCCCCTGCCACGCACAGCCTCCCGGCACCCAGAAGCTGATCGAAAGCCCGCTCTGCACGACGTTGGCGCTGTCCACGAGGCTGCCGCTGAAGGTGAGACCATCGAGGCAGCCGCAGTCTGCAGCACCCGTGTTGTTCCAGTGGTTCTGCTCGCCGATACCCACCACCTCATCGGCCCCCACCGAGGAGTTGGCCAGTGTCGCTCCGGCGCCAAAGTTATCGCAGTCCGCGTTGATGTTCAGCCCGATGCCTCCCGCCTCGGCGGCGAGGGCCCACATTGCGCTCAGAGCCACGACCAGCAACCCACACGACCAGTGCCATGCCTTCGTCATACCCGCTCCCTCCCGTGCGATGAACCCGCCCGCAGCCGGGCATCCGCCGACCCCGCATCCGTGGCCGACACACCCCATGCGTTATTCATCACGCATCCCCTGTTTGCCGCCGACGCAGACACCCGTGAGCCGCACGCACTTGCGGCGCACTTGGACGATTGGACGGAACGTAGCGTCACGGAGGGTGGAGTGCAACATCAAAAACGTTGCGCGACGTGGAACCGCGTCCGGGGCGGGCCATCGACGGGCGGGGATGCGGACGGGACGGCCCGCGCTCGCAACTACGCCCCCAGCGCCGCCTTCGCTTGCTTGAGAGCCTGTCTTCGCTTGCGGTTGTGCCAGGCGTCGCGGTGCTCCGCGCGGCAGAACTGCGCCTTCCGCGGGTGCTTCGCCCGGAAGGACTGGCCGCAGTACCGGCACGTCGCGTAGAGGGCCCGTTCGAGGGAGGACGCCCGGATGCAGAAGACCGCCAGGTCCAGCTTCCCGGCCGCGAACGCCCGGTCGCACTTGTCGCAGGTGACGCGCATCGCGCGGGCCGCCCCCCGGCCGGAGCGCACGCACGTGACCACCAGATGCTTCTCGACCGGCTCAAGCTTGCCGGAGCGGACCCACTCCCGGATGGTGCTGCAACTGACCCCCAGGCGCCTCGCCGCCTCCGCGACGGGCAGGCACTCGACCCCCGCCTTGCCTGCGGCGGCGGATTGCTTGAGGACAGGCATCGGAGTCCCTCCGGATAGGCCCCCCCGCACTCGACGGCTGTGACCCATCGTTGGTGAGGATCTTAACGTCCGCCTTTGCCCGCGTCGAGCCCTACGATGCCGTCCCCGTCGCGCATATCACAGACCCATGGGTCCACACTCTTGGCACCGGAATGCAAGGCCTTGCCGAGTGATGGAAGCATGGCACCAGAAACCAGCACGCGGGACGGTCGAGGTAGGTTGACACCCCGTCGGGAATCGACCGGGGGGCGTGGTAAGGTTTTCAGAATCGGCTGGGAGTCCCGTTTCCTTTTGGAGTCCCAAGGGGGCCCGGCCCCACGCTGGCCAGTGGGGGCGCCCCTGGTCGCCCATGTGCCGCATTCGCGGTCCTAGTTGTCTCTCTTGCCTGCCACTCGCCGTCCTTCTCTCCTGCCTAGACGCGCCCTGACGCCGTTCTGGTGCCCGTGCTGCCCTTGTGTCGTGCTATCACCGGAAAGGGGCCAGCCGGGGATCCACGGCCGCCTGGCCCCGCCTTGCGCCCGCTGCGCTGCCGCCGGCATCGGCCAGCCGGTCACCCACTCGGCATCCCCATCCGCCGCGTCAACTGCGGCCGTCCGCTCGCCGTCGGCCGTCAGGCTGTACCCGATGCACCCATGCCCGGACGGGGCTTCCCAGTGCACGGCCGGCGCTCCGGTCTCGTCGATCTCCACCAGCACCGCCCACCCATCGGCCTGCCAGACGAACCGACCAGCTGCGAAGGACGGTTGCCCAGTTACGGCCGGTGCCTGGGCCGGGCGAACGCGGGTGATCCACTCGGCCAGGGATTCACCCTCGCGCGGTTTCGTGCCTCTCGTCGCCATCCCCAACTCCTCCCAACACAAGGCCCCGGGCAGACGCGCCGCCATGGTCCGGGGCCACTCATTGTCATCGCGATACGCTCCAACCGTGGGGAAACGTTCGCATATGGCCGCCAAGGTGGTCAAATGGATTTGTGTCTTACTGTGGCTTAACTGCAGGAACCGGGGTCGGTATTGCAGAACACAGAAAGGCACAGGTCGGACGCCGGAAAGGTGGGCTAAGAGGCCGATAATACCTGAATTGCTGAGTATTTCAGCGAATTGTCAGGGGGTTTGGGCTGGTGCCGGAGGGGGGGATCGAACCCCCATGCCCTTGCGGGCGGCAGATTTTGAGTCTGCTGCGTATGCCATTTCGCCACTCCGGCTCGCGCGGGAAGGTGATACCACGCGACGCGGAAGCCAAGCAATCGGAAACGGGAATCAGGCCGGCAGCGTCGAGGCGAACGCGGGAGCTGCGCCTTGGCTCCACGCGGGCACCAGGTCGCACAGGGGGGCTGGCTCCAGATGGGCGGCGCGCAGGGCATCGGGATCAGCCGGAACCCACAGGAAGCCCAGGTGCGCCTCGACCGAGGGCGGTTCGCCGTCGGGCCTCAGGCCGGGGATGCGCAATTCAAAGACGAGGTTGATCTCGCAGTGCGGCGCCCCTTTCTGATCGAACCCGTGCTCGACCGCTCCGAGGAAGCGGCCCGCCAGGGACTCAAGGTCCATCTCCTCTCTGATCTCCCGGCACAGCGCCTCCGCCGTACGCTCGCCGAAGTCGACGTGTCCGCCCGGCAGGTACGTGTTCTCGGCGCCGCGCGTGTAGCACAAGAGAACCTGGCCCTCGACCACGCATACGCCCCGCGCCAGCACTTCAATGTCACGCTTGCTCATACGACCTCGCCCATCGCCTCGCCGCGCGCCGCGGCCAGCACTTCGCCCGCCAGGTAGAGCGAGCCGGCCACCACGACCGCCCCGCCGTTCCCGCGCGCCCACTCCCGCGCCTCGGTCAGCGCATCCGCCACGGAGGCACGCTCCTCAACGCCGATCCCGCACGCTGCGGCCGCCGCCCGAATGCGCTCGCCCGGCATGTTGCGCTCGCTGCGGATCGGGACGGTCCACAGCCGCGCCGCCACCCCCGCGAACGGCCTCAGAAAGGCGCCTTCGTCTTTGTCGGCACACATGCCGAGGATCAGCCCCAGCGGCGCACCGCCCAGCAGTTTGCGGCAGGCGGCCGCCAAAGCCTCGGCCGCGCCCGGATTGTGAGCCCCGTCGACGATCACGGCCGGATCGCGCTCGACCACGGTCAGCCGGCCGGGCCAGCGGACCGCCTCCACGCCGGCCTTCACGGCCTTGCGCGTCAGGTCCAGCCCCAGCCTCTCGGCCGCGCGCTCCAGCAGGAGGATCGCCGTGGCCAGGTTCTCCAGTTGATGCGGCCCCGCCAGCGGCAGGTTGAGTGTGCCGTAATCGTTGTCCTGCGTCTGCAGCCGGACCTTCTGCCCCGCGAGCCCCGCGGACACGGGCGACACCGAAGCCAGCTCCTCCGCCAGCGCCAGCGCCGCGCCGCGCTCGCGAGCCGCGCGGACGATCACGGCGCGCGCCTCCTCGCCGTTGGCTCCGCACACCACCGGCACGCCCGGCTTGATGATGCCCGCCTTCTCGGCGGCAATCGCCGGAATGCCAACCCCGAGGTACTGCTCGTGCTCACGGCTGATGCGCGTGATGGCCGTGGCAACGGGTTCAACCACGTTGGTCGAATCCAGCCGCCCGCCCAGCCCGACCTCGACGACGGCCACATCGACCTTCTGCCGCCTGAAGTGCTCGAAGGCGATGGCCATGCTGCACTCGAAGAACGTCGGCTCCTGGCCCAGCGACGCTTCGACCCCGGCGGCGATCTGCTCCACGCGGTCCACGAGCGAGCGCAGATCCGCGTCGGCGATCTCGAGGCCGTCGACTAGAAACCGCTCGTTGAACCGGACCAGGTGCGGTGACGTCGTCAGGCCGGTTCGCAGCCCATGCGCCTGCAGCACCGAGGCTGTCAGCGCGCAAACCGAGCCCTTCCCGTTGGTGCCCGCCACGTGCAGAACCGGGTACGCGCGGTGGGGATCGCCCAGCGCGGCGAGCAGGGCGCGCGTGACCTCGAGCCCCGGCTTGATGCCAAAGCGACGGCGGCTAAACAGATTGTCCCATGGGGTTGGCATGATGGAGCGCACGGAACCAAACGTTTATAGATGGCCGGCAAGCGGCGGCGCGTAACCTCTAAAACTCCGCTATCAGGTCAAAATGCGAGTCACTGTGTTCAATCGCCACGCCATGATGCCGAGCGCAGGCCGCCACGAGAAGGTCCGTCGCGGGCACCGTAAGCCCCCGCTTGCGCGCCTCAGAGGCCAGGGCAACGGCGAGATCCCACACCAAAGGCCCAATCTCCAGAGACGGGATCTCGCTCTCGATCTCCCGCAGCACTTTTTGCTCGGCCTGACCGCGAGCGCCATTCCACAACTCAAGCCGCACGGCGGGACACCAAGCCGCCTCACCGGAGGACAGCAGATCCTCAACGCGCGCCCGTGTGGCCGGATTTCCGCCGCGGCGGAGCTGCTCGATCCACGCAGATGTGTCCACCAGTTTCACCGGCCCGATTCCCCCGCCTCGACCTGCTCCATGGCGGCGTTGTCTTCGAAGTCGCACGTGCCCGAAAACCGGACCAGGCGGGCCATACGGTGCCTGCGGTTGAAGTCCCGGAGGGCCGCCACCACCGCCTCACGCTTGGTGCCGGCCTTCAAGAACCGCATGGCATCCTGAAGCTCTCGATCAGGAATATCAATCGTCGTCTTCATGGTTCCAGAATAGGCGACTGCGTATGGATAGTCAACGCATAGGAATAAGCCCGCAATGGGTCAGGTCAGAACCCTCAGCCCCTCCTTCTCGGCCGCTTCTCCCAGGCGCTCATCGGCGCACACGAATGCCGCACAGGGGGACTCGCCGTCGAACGCCACCAGGCAGGCGCTCAGTTGCAGGGCATCCGCAGCCCGCAGCGGGTGCACCCGCAGGAGCCGCTGCGCGCGCAGGCGGACACGGTCCGAAGGCTGGACTTCAGCCCAGCCCTCTGCCAGCTCGTCAAGGTCGCCCAGAGCCAGTTTCAACTGGGCCTGCGTCAGGCGGCCGCCCCTGGCCAGCCTGTTGAGGGCTGATGCGCACTCCACACGCGTGGCCCACCACGTCACGATCTCCGCGTCCGCGCGTAGCTGCTTCTCGCGTTTCGCCGTTTCTGGCTCCTGAACCAGCAGGGAGACCAATGCGGAAGAATCCCAGTATCTCATCGAGCCCCCTCCCGATCCTCCAGCAGCGCCTGGACGGCGCTTGCGCCCCGACACAGCTGGGCCTTCTTCCTCTGGGTAAACCTCGCCGCATCCAACGCCCGCCGGGGCGCTGTCGCCACGCCCCTGCGCTCCAGCAGACGCAGCCGGTCTTCGGGCTCCAGCTCAGAGGCGTTGACGGGCCCGAGCCGGGCAACCGGAACATCGCGGTCGACCACCAGCACCGACGCCCCCTCTCGAACAAGGCCCAGTACGCGACTGAGGTTGTTCTTCGTATAGGTCACACTAGCCCTTTTCATAAGGCTATAATAGCTCTATCAGGCCAGCGTGGTCAAGAACGGCGACGGCTTGCC
>CAZJBP010000170.1:0-7573 GCA_964544115.1 uncultured Victivallales bacterium
CATCCGATCATGTGGATTGCTTTGCTGTGCCAGGCAGTCGGGCGACCCGACACTTCAGAAGATCGCACAAGCGGGACACTGCCCTGCCTTGCCTGTTCCCGGCGAGGCAGGGAGTACGTGGGGTTATCGCATTCGCTGGCACCGCTGCATGACCAGTGCTGAAACCTTGTTGGCGATGTCAGCGTCAGGGGAGGTCCGCACGAGGCTTCCTTCCGCCAGCGTGTCGATCACTTTGCCGGAAAGAATCGCAATCCTTTCCCGCACCATCGGCCAACCGAGGGCTGCTTCCTCCGCCATGCGCCGGAAGTGAGTCGGGTTGATGTCGTTGACGCTCTTGCCGTTCCCGATGCTCATGGCGAGTCTGGTCGACACCTCTGTCCGGGCAATCGTGGAGACAAGGTCGTAGAATGGCGCCAGACGTCTTTCGCCGCCGCGGTAGATCATCGAATAGTTCTTTCCGTGGGCATCGGCGTTGCCGATCAACATGTTCAGGATCAGCGCATCGACGAAAGCCCGGATGTCGAGCACGGGAGTGGTGGACCATTCCCGCAGCAGCGCCACACACTCACGAACAAGCGGTCCACCTTCCTGCTGGTACTTGAGCTCAGGAGGGCGGCCAAGGGCCTGACAGAAGTCCTCCTGATGCAGGCGAACCGTCATCCTGCCGTCGGCGCTGCGCACCCGGTCATAGCGGGCAACAACGATGCATGGCCTGCCGCCGATCTTCCGATGGGTCACTTCGGGCACGTTCAAGCCGAGAATCCCGGCAAGCCGCATGCAAAACATCTCGTTGGCCACCAGGCCGGGGAACCGTTCCGGCTCCGGTTTGATGATGTGCGTGCTGGGCGTGTTGTCCAGCGGAAGCGAAATCGAATCCCCGTCCACGACGACTGGCAGCTTGTCCTGCGCCCCGGCCAACGACAGTCGCAAGCCCTCTTCGCCAGCCAGCAGGGGACGGCGGGGCAGCTCGTTGACGATGGCCGAAAGGTCCTTCTCTCCGAGCGTGCGAAGACGATTCTCATTGTGGAACGGCTGCGTGCCTTCCGGCAGCAGGCTGATGGCTCCGGCGCATTCGCCGCCGATACGCTCTAGCATCGCGAAGTCGTTGCTCTCGCTGATCCCCAGTATTTCAGCGATACGGGTCCTGGGCCCTGCCTCGGGCAGGATGCCGGCGAAGAAAGGGCGGGCCCGTTTGCTCTCAAACGTCTCCGATGTCAGCGGAAGCATTCTGGATATAGGGGCGGCTCCGTCTTTCGCCAGCCACGTGGCGGCGTACGAGAAACGAAGGAGGCCGCTATCGTCCTGCTCCAGTTCGCCGACTCGTTCCTCATGCAGGTAGACAATCAGCTTGCTCACGTCGTAGCCGCCCCTTCGCTCGATCCAGTCGTCTCGATTGTCAGTTTGATTCCGAGGGCTTGAAGCACCTTGAAAACCCCATCGATTCGGGATGTCGGCTTCCCTCGCTCCAGTTCGATGAGGTAGCGCAAGCCTGTGCCGGCAGCCATCGCCAGTTCCTTCTGCGTCACCTTGAGACGCTTGCGCTCTGCTCGAATAGCGGCACCGAGTTCAGCACTGTCCTTGATCGCTTTCATATTCCTGATCGGGAATATCGCATAGGCGCCTTGGCCGGTCAACATTAAATCTTCCCGATAGGGAACATTTATTGCCTTTGCCTACTCGATTCGACATATGTTCCTGATCGGGCACCGTGAGCTTTGTGATCAAGCAGATGAACATCCCAGCCAATTGGCTCCTCGGTAGAGCGAACCCACGACCTCAGACCTCGATCACGGTGTGGTCTTCAAGCTCAGGGGCCAACCCCCCGCTTGAGACGCGTCGAGATTCCCCATTCTGGGTTATGTTTTGCAGTTTGAAGGGTACTTGATCGATAGGCTCAGACCGGGTCAAGTTCCCGATCTGATCGCCATAGTCAGTACAACCCAGTGCAAAGAGGACACTAACGGAAGGCTGGCCAGGCGACACGAAGAAGGTGGTCGGGGCGGCGGGATTCGAACCCGCGACTTTCAGCTCCCAAAGCTGAGCGGAATGTAATGAATAGACAATGTTTATGGGCGTTATGACCGTTTTATGTCGAAATGTTTGATACTTGTTTGACAGGGGAAGCGGTTTTGGGCAGGATTCTTGCGTGAGGTCGAAACGCGTTGCGCGGGGTATCTCACAAGGAGGGTCCTGTGCCTTTGGAAATGCGGAAGACTAGCAAGTGGTGGTACGGCCGGTACAACGTCGGCGGGAAGGTTCACTGCGTGAACCTGCGCGTGGCGATCGAGGGGGAGCGGCCAGAGTCGATCACTCAGGAAGGAAACCGCGCGTTCGAGCGGTCCCGCGGCAAGGCGCAGACGACTTTCGATGCGCTGGTGAAGACGACGAAGGAGAAGCACCAGGCGGAGGAGTATGTTCAGCAGCTCCACGAGATTCGTACCGGCCGGCGTATCGACTCTATTCCTCTCGGGATGCTGGTGAAGGAATGGGAGCAGGCGCCGCGAAAGCGCAGTGGTTCCCCCCGCTATGTGGCACAGGCTCACACGCTCTTCGATCGGTTTGTGGCCTTTGTTGAGAAGACCTATCCGAAGACAGAAACGCTTGCGGATGTGACCCCCGACGTGGCGGAGGCGTTCATGTTGGCCGAGCGGGGACGCAGGGTGACCGGACGCACCTGGAATGCGGCGCTGATCCTGCTGCGGTCGGCCTTCAAGGTGCTGGCGCGGAAGGCCAATGTGGTGCGCAATCCGTTCGCGGGAATCCTGACGGCGGATGAGGATACGGCCCACCGTCGGCCGTTCAACCAGGCGGAACTGAAGGCGATCATGGACGCGGCGGCGAAGGATGAGTTCATCCGCCCCATCATTGTGACCGGCCTCTGCACGGCGATGCGGCGCGGGGACTGCTGTCTGTTGCAGTGGCGCGACGTGGATCTGAAGGAGCGGTTCGTCCGTGTGAAGACGGCGAAGACGGGGGAGACGGTCGAGATCCCGATGTTCCCGTTGTTCCGGGAGGAAGTCGAGGGTCATGTGGGGAACCAGTCAGAGCACGTGTTTCCGGAACAGGCTGCGATGTATCTGAAGAACGCCCAGGGCGTGTCGTATCGGGTGAAGCAACTTCTGGCGGCCGCCGGGTTCTATGACGTGAAGGAGGAGAAGGACGAGGAGAAGGACAAGAAGCCCCGTCCGAAACCCGATGAGCGCCCCCGCCTGCCGGCTGCGGAACTGCTGCCGCGCGGGTTGGCGGCCCTGGCGAAAGCGCCAGACGGCGAGATCAAGCCCGGCATGCGGCAGAGGATGGAACAGGCGTTTTGTTTGTACGTGGGTGGAGACGGGATCCCGACGGTGGCGCGGAAGATGGGAGTGAGTAAGGGTCTAATTTCCCGGTACCTGCACGAGATCGACAAGCGCGCTGGGGTGCGGGTCATGCGGGAGATCGGCAGGAAGTTGCCGACCGTACGGCTGGGCGACGCGTCAGTGAAGAGGGGGCTGGGGCTGCGACGAGCGTCCGTTCGCGATTTCCACAGTTTCCGGTCGACCTGGATCACGCTCGCCCTGGCTGCAGGCGTCCCCATGGAACTCGTGACACGCGTGACCGGGCATCAGACGGTGGACGTCGTGCTCAAACACTACTTCCGGCCGGGGCGGGAGGATTTCCGCAAGGCGATCGAGGGGGCCATGCCGGCGTTGCTGATGGGGTCGGCCAGAGGTCAGAAGTCAGAGGGCGAAGGTCAGGGGGTGGTGAGGGATGTGCAGGTGGTGTACGAGGAAGCCCCCACGCCGGCGGCAATGATCCGGGCGGGGCTTGAGGCGCTGGAGGGGATGACGGGGAAGAACTGGAATGAGAAGCGCGAAGAGGCGTTGCGGGCGTTTCGCGAGGCGGCCGAGTGGGTCGAGGGGCGCATCTTGCATGAGGAGCGGGCGGCGAAGCGTTGCGGGTGCACGTCAGGGGCAGGGGCTTCCTGAGGAGACGAAGCGACCGGACTCTACGTCAGGCACTCTCCAAGTTGCTTCGCCACATCATCAAGTTCGATGGCCCCAAGAGTCGGCTTTCGTCTCCCGATGAACACACTGCGATCAACGTGTTTCGGATCACCTTTGGACACATCGTGAATAAACAGTTGGCAAATCGCGGTCCCGGGCTTTACGGTGACGGGAATCTCGCCAACGTTCGTGATCTCGAGGGTGAGACAACCGGTGAAGCCAGGATGGACTCCAGTAGCCGTGGCTATGATGAGACCGTACCTACCCCAAGAGGAACGGCCAACAACATACGCAGCTCGATCCGCCGGCAGTCTGATCCACTCGAGCGTGACGCCTAAGACGAGACGCGCGCACCGGTGAGAGGAAGATACACGGGGGAGAGGAAGAACGGAAGACGGAATCAGCGGTGTGCGCGGATGCGGTAGAAGAGCGTCTGGTTGGTGGCGCCGAAGTCGATGACGGCATTCGTCAGCGGGGTTGGCGGTGGCAGGGCGTAGATGGGGGTCCAGTTGGTTGCGAGCAAGTCGGTGCTGGTCTCAAGGAACTGAACGGCGGCGCGGCCGCCTTTCCAGTCGATACGGGTGCCGCCGAACTGCTGGGTACACCCGATGAGTGCAAGCACGGATGCGGCGTCCTGAGGGTCTGTGTCCGCGGTGTACTCGCCGGCGTTGCTCAGGGCGTCCTGGTCACGGTCGCCGTTCGCGTCGTTGCGCAGGGGGTTGAGTGTGTGACGGACTTCCCAGCCGTCGGGCATCTGGTCGGCGTCGGAGTCGGGGTTGGTGGGTGTCGTGCTGTTATCGTACTCGCCGCGGTCGTTCAGTCCGTCGCGATCACCATCGGCAGTCCCATCCTTGTTCGTGAGGTTGCCGACGTTTTCCGTCTCCCAGTAGTCGGCCAGGGCGTCGAGGTCGGTGTCAACGAACTCGTCGGCGCCGATGTCCACGATGGAAACAAGGTTGCTGTGGTTGGGGTGGTCCCAGCGGGCCTCGCCGTCGAGGTCGGTGGCTGGGGCGTTGGAGGATGTGCCGGCGTCGATGCAGGGGGAAGTGGATTTGAGGCGGAAGGCGGGGGTGAGCTGGGGGTTGTGGGTGATGTTGCCGGTGCCGGGTGGGAGGGGGCACGTGCAGGAGTAAACGACGAGCGGGGCCGGGGTGCCGGTGGTGGCGTTGGCGCACTGTGGGGCGGCATTGGCCCAGACGATCGAGTTCCTGATGAGTGCATTTGAACTGCACATGACGCCGCCCGCCGAGATCAGCCCGGTGTTGGCGACCACCGTGCAGTTAGACAATCGGCTGGTGGCCGTCTGCATTTGTGGGTCAGCTGAGCCGATGTCATCAACGGGGCCAAGAACAGTGCCGCCGCCTGTGGCGGCTGAGTTGCCCGTGATGAGCGAGTTGGCCGCGTCGCTTCCCCAGACCCAAAGGCCGCCGGCGAGACCAGTTGCGGAGTTGTCGGCAATAGTGCATCTCTCGAGTCGGCTGGTAAAGACGCAGGCAACGCCGGCAGCCGAATTGGCGCGGTTGCCCGTGATCGTTGAACCTGTAAGGACCGCTCCGTACGCGCACACGATGCCGCCGCCAAGGCTGGCGACGCCGTGCGCCGTGTTGTCTTTGATGGTGCAATTTTCGACGCGCCCGCCCGTGCACCATACGCCACCGGCAGCACCTGGATCCCAGTCCAATCCTAGCGCTTGGTTGCGTTCGATCGTTGAGTTTGCGATGAGGCCCTGCTGTCCGCAAGCCACCCCTCCTGCGCCGTATGCTGCCGAGTCCCTAACGACGCAGTCATCCACACTGCCTCGGTTGCAGTAGATACCGCCTCCGTACTGGTCCGAGAGACCGTTGGCCACGGTGATCCCTCTAAGCACAGCGTCGGGATGGTCCATCACGATCACGCGCGTGAGGTGCTGGCCGTCGATTGTGACGGCATCGCGACCATTGGCGCTGACCAGCGTGATGCCCTCAGTCAACACGACCGCCCCGGTGACCCTGTAGAGACCGTCGGTGACTACGACGCGATCACCATAGTCGCTAGCGTCAACTGCAGCCTGCAAGTTAGTCGCCGCGTCGGTCCAGTTCGTGAAGGGGTGGATGTGCGCGCCTGTTGGCGAGACGAAGTGGGTAGTCGGGGAGCGCGTGAGGATGCTCCTTCCTGGTACAGTCTCGTAGGCCCAGTCATGGATGATTGCTGCCGGGAAGTCCGCGAGCACGCTCATTCGCACCCAACCGTAGTGGGTGCCGTCTGCAGCGTCGAATCGGACCCCCATGAACTTCCCCACGGCGCCGTACCACGGGCCGATGCCGAGGTACTGCCCGTCACCGGAGATGTTCCACTCAACAAGGGGTTCGTCTTCTGCGAGCCAGACTGTGTTGCCCGGCAGTGTTGCGCCAATCAGTTCTTTTCCTTCCAGCGGCCAACACCGGGGGCGGGGGCCACGGTCTTCTGCTGTGATCTCGTTTTTGTGACCGTCTGGACCGTCCTGTGGGTACACGTACATGTACTCGTTGAAGGAGATATGGTAGTCAGGTTGGCCGTCCCGGGTGAAGTCGATGAAGGTGTCCCCCTTGCCCTGCCAACTGGGGTCGGGATAGAAACCCATTTCCACGTCTTGTTCGCCCGACCAGGCGACAGCCGCTTGAGTGGCGTTGCCGTGAGGGAAGAGAGCGATGATGCACAGCATCCTCGCCAGAGCGAGCGATGTTTGCCACGTCTGCTCTTGCCGAAGGCTTCTCATGCGGCCCCCGTGTCGCCCTCGATGGCTGGTCGAATCACAGCGGAATCACCTTCCCCTCGATTCGTATAAGTAGCACAGATGACCGCCGGAGTTGTCACCGTCTTGTGGAGATTCTGCAAAAACGGCTCGACGCGATAGCGACGAACGGTGGCGAGAACGTTTCGCGGCATACTGAAGATTACTTCAGCCGCTTCAAGCGGTAGAACCGGATGCCGTGAACTGTGCTGTCTTCGTCCGTCCAGTCAAGGTGTTCTCTGTTGGCGCTTAATGTGAGGTTGGCGTTCGTCCAGGTATTGGTCCCAAGTAGGTTCGTTGATGTCTCGACCGCATAGACCGCACCGACGACTCCCGGCCATTCAAGGTACACAGTTCCGTTCGTTCCCGCCACGCCTATGTCGTTGATGCAGAAGTCGGGTGCGTTCGTGGGTGTGTTGCCAGTGACTATGATCGAGACGTCCTGCACACTGTTGCTGAAGGTGCCTTTGTGCGTGACACGAATGGTATACCAGTCGTTCGTGGGGTTCTGGACGACGACTTGCTCGACGTTGTCGCAGGTGTTATCACCTGTGTCAGCCGCGTTCGTCGGATTCAGAGGGTTAAGAGTCCACGGGAAATTGGTGTTGCCGTTGGGCGCGATCACGCGCAGATCGAGGTCGTTCACCAGCGCCAAGTTCGTTGGGTCGCACTGGTAGGGTGCGAGGGCGCCAGGCGGATCGGTCCAGGCGATCGTCACCCTGAGTTGAGCATTCGTTCCTGGCTGCACGTCGAACTCCACACATGACTGGTCCTGAAGCGCCACCTCTTTGATATGAGGTAGTGAGTTCCACGAAGCGTTGTTCGTGATGCACCACGCGGC
>CAZJBP010000171.1:0-7556 GCA_964544115.1 uncultured Victivallales bacterium
CGCCCGGCGTCCGCGTAGGGGACTTTGCGGCGGTGGACGTGGGCGGCAAGGGGCGCCGCTGGGTTGACCTCCAGCTGCCGCTCTATCGATTGCTGCTTGCGGCGCGCGAGGGTAGGGATTCCGAGCCCGAACTGGGGTACTTCAACCTGCCGCGCTCGGTAACGGAAACCGGCGTCAGCATCTGGCCGGGGCTTACGGCCGCGCTCTACGAATCCGCACGCCAGTGTGCGGCGGCGGTCTGCGAGTGCATTGCCGAGCGCGAGTTCTGGCCGCCGTCCGAGCGGGTGGCGTATGACGACTTTGAGACGCTCCTGCTGGGGGACCCGCAGAGGACGGTGAAGGGGATTGCCGACTGGCAATGGCCGGCAGCGGGCGGTGGGGAAAAGGCAGGCGCAGGATGAAGGCGGCCCGCTCTGAAATGTGCCCGCACCTGGTCATCTCGGCGTCGGCGGGATCTGGCAAGACGTTCCGGCTGGCCCACCGCTACATCCGCCTGCTCGCCTCGGGTGTGGCGCCGGACCGGATCTGCGCGCTGACCTTCTCGCGCAAGGCGGCGGGCGAGATCTTTGAGTCGATCGTGGACCGCCTGTGCCGTTCGGCCCTGGACGAGAGGGAATTGGCTCTCACTCGGGAGGCTTCGGGCGTGCCGGAGCTCACGCGGCCGGGCTGCGTTCTCCTGCTGCGGGCGTTGACCGCCTCGTTGCACCGTCTGCACATCGGCACGCTGGACAGTTTCATGGTCAGCGTCGTGCGCGCCTTTCCACTCGAGCTGGGCGTGCCGCCCGAGTTCAGCCTCATGGACTCGGAAGGCGTGGATGCGGCCGAGGTGCGTCGGGGCGTGCTCGAGCAGGTGTTCGACCCCTGGCAGAGCCAGCCGGACTCGCAGCGCGAGCTGCTCGAGGCGTTCAAGCAGGCGACGTTCGGTCGCGAGGAAAAGGGCCTCGGCGAGCGGCTCGACCGCTACGTCGAGGGGTTGCGGGAACTGTACCGCGTCCTGCCTGACCGCGCGGCCTGGGGCGATGTCGGAAGGATCTGGGGTGCCGGGGCGTCCGGCGAGCCGGCGTGGATGGAGGCGGTTGGGGATCCGGAAGCCGCCGCGCTAAGCGTCAGGGAGGCGGCCACCCGGCAGGCCTGGCCCGCGAAGACGGCTTCGCGCTGGGGGGACTTCGCCGATGCGGCGGCCGGGTACCGGGCGGGGCGGGAGTGGTCCGGCGCGCTGGAGTACATGGTCGCCAAACTTGCCGGCGTTGTGGACATGGCCGCCAGCGGCGGGTTCGAGGTCAAGCTCGACCGCACGGTCTGTGCCGTGCCGGCCGACATGGCGGGCGCCGTTCGCAGGCTGGTGCGCCACGTGGTGCAGTGCGAACTCCTGGCGGCGATCGAAAGCACCCGCGGGATCCACCGCATTCTGGCGCTCTACGAGCAGCTCTACGAAGAGCGGGCGATCCGCCAGGGGAGGTTCTCGTTCAGCGACGCGCAACACCTGCTGACGCGCGGGAACACCTTCAGCGGCGGACGCACCATGAGCCGCGATGACTCGGGAGGCGAGGGGCGCCTGTATATCGACTACCGCCTCGACTGCCAGCTGGACCACTGGCTGCTGGACGAGTTCCAGGATACGAGCGATCTGCAGTGGGCGGCGCTGGGGGGGCTGGTCGACGAGCTGCTGCAGGACGCCCAGGGGCGCCGCTCGTTTTTCTACGTGGGCGACGTCAAGCAGGCCATCTACTCATGGAGAGGGGGAAACCCGCGGTTGTTCGGCGCCATCCGGGAGCGTTACAGGCAGGTGCTCCGTGAGGAGCGGCTGGACATCTCTCAGCGCTCGTGCCCTGTGGTGCTGGAGATGGTCAACGGCGTGTTTGGCCGGCTGGACGACGGCGATCTGCCCGCGGGGACCTGCGAACGATGGGCTCGGATTTGGGGCGCTCATGAGTCATCCGAGCGGCTCAAGGACGTGCCGGGATACGCGTGCATTGTCGAGCCGGCGGCGGGACCCGACGGGGCGAAACCCGGGGAGGAAGATCGACACCGCCTGGCGGCGGCGCTGATTCGCGAGATCGATCCTGTCGCCCGCGGGCTGTCGGCGGCGGTGCTCGTGCGCTCGAATGACGGCGGGAAGGCCATGGTCGACTGCCTGCGGCGCGAGTGTCCGGGGATGCCGGTGGTCCACGAGGGCAGCGCATCGATCTGCGACGCGCCGGCGGTCACGCTGCTGCTGTCGCTGTTGACCGCCGCTGCACACCCCGGGCATACGCTGGCGCGCGGCCATGTGCGGATGAGTCCGCTGCGCGAGGGGGTCGACGCCGACCGCGGCTGGCCCGTCACGCTGCTGCGCGAGGTTGAAGAGTCGGGCTTCCGTGAGACCCTGGCCCGGTGGGGCCGTCGGCTGGAAGCGGCGGGCGCAATGGATGGCTTCGGGCGGCTGCGGATGGACGACCTGCTGACCGCAGCGGGCGAGTTCGACTCACGCGGCACGCGCGACATCGGTGCGTTCGTGCGCTTTGCCGAGGGGTACCAGGTTCGCCAGGCGGCATCGGGCGGCGCGGTCCGCGTGATGACCGTTCACCAGGCCAAGGGGCTCGGGTTCGACATGGTGATCCTGCCCGACCTGATGGGACGGGCGATCAACAAGGCCCGTGCGCCCGAGTTCCTGACCGCACGCGACCGGCAGACCGGCGAGCCGCAGTGGACGTTGATCGCTCCCGGGCGCGAGGTGGCGGCGTACGATCCGGTGCTGGACGGGCAATACGCGCTGAGCGACGAGGATGCCGCCTTTGATGCGCTCTGCGTGCTGTACGTGGCCATGACGCGGCCCAGGCAGGCGCTGTACGCCGTGACGTCGTTTCCCGGCGCGTCGTCGGCGAGTCTCACCGAGGCGGCGTTCATCAAGCGCCAGCTCGCCGGCGACACGGAGGCCACGACGGGCGGACGGATGACCGTGGCGGGGGTGGACGCGGTGAACGTCTGGGCTCGGGGGGATGCCGGGTGGTTCCGCGGAATCACGCGAGCTGCGGAGGCGCTGCCGCCGGTGGAAGCGCCCCCTGCCGCCGGGCCTGCCCGGCCGTCGCGGCCCGCCTTGACGCGGATTGAGCCGTCGCGTCAGGAGGAGGTGACGGTCAGCGCGGCGCGGCTGTTCGCGGGGGAGAGCCGCGACATCGTGGCGTTCGGCAGCGCCATTCACCGGCTGTTCGAGCAGGTCGAATGGCTTGAGGAGTCCGATGTCGAGGCCATCCTTGCGGCGTGGCGGCCCGCGGCCGGGGTCGTCGGCGCGGTGGCGCGTGACGTGGAGGTCCAGTTCCGCCGGGTGCTGACCGTGCCGTCTGTGCGGGCGGCGCTGGCGCGGCCGGCGGACGGGAACGGGGTCCTGGAACTGTGGCGCGAGCGGTCGTTCGAGATTGTGCTGGAAGGCTATCGCTGGGTCAGTGGCGCGTTCGATCGCGTGGTGATCCGGCGGGACGCGAGCGGGCGGGCCGTCGGCGCCGAGCTGCTGGACTACAAGAGCAGCCTGGCGGACGACGAACGCAGCATGGAGCGCAAGCTGGCCGAATACCGGCCGCAGCTCGAGCTGTACGCCGAGGTGTTGTCGCGCCTGCTGGTTCTGCCGGCCGACCGGATCACGCGTCGCATACTCTTCACGCGCACCGGTGCGGTCCGCGACGTGTGAGAGGCGGCGAGCACCGAAAAAGAGGACGGCCTAAGAAATCGGAAGTGACAGGCGTTAGGGTCTGCAATGGAAGGCACTATTCAAGTCCCGGGCTACGAGATTCAGTCCAGGATCGGCGACACGGCGCTGACCGAGGTGTGGCGTGCCTGGCAGCCGGCCTTGCAGCGTCAAGTGGCGCTGAAGGTGCTCAAAGCCGGCGTCAGTGAGGACCCCGAGACGGTCGAGCGGTTCATCGGCGAGGCACGCGAGGTTGCGAACCTGCGTCACCCCGCGATCGTGGCCATTTATAACGTCATGCGGCACGAGGGCCTGCACATCGTGGTGATGGAGCACGCCGAGGGACCCACGCTGCACGAGGTCCTGACGCAGCGCGGGCGTGTGCCGTGGGCACGCTCGGCGGAAATCGCTTGGCTCGTGGCCGATGCCCTCCGGCATGCGTGGGACCAGTCGCAGCTGATCCATCGGTGCGTCAGCCCGGCCAGCATCCGCATCGAGCCCGGCGGCGCAGTGAAGCTGGCGTACATGGGGCTGAGTCTGTGCGTCGATCCGGAGCGCATGCGGTGGCCATTGGAGCCCGGATCGGTCGAGGGAGTGCCGTACTACATGTCCCCGGAACAGGCCCGCGGCTCGGTGGACCTGGACTTCCGCACCGACATGTACGGTCTGGGCGCGACGCTGTATCATATGACGACGGGGATGATGCCTTTCGGCGACCAGGATCCGATGGGTGCCATCCGCTGCCAACTCGAAAGCCAGCTCCCGAACCCTGTGCGATTCTGCCCGGACTTGCCGCCTGCGTTGCTCCACACCATGGCCAAATTGATGCGCCGGGATCCATCCGAGCGGCATCGGGATTGGGCGGACGCCATTGCCGAACTTCGCCGGGCGGGGTCAGGCCACATGATCTTTCAGAAGCAGGTCCGCGCTGTGCCCAGCGTGATCGACACCGCGCCTCCGGCGAAGGCCCGGGCGGCGCGCGCCCGGCCGAGAATGGTCCTGAAGAAGAAGGGCTAGGGGGGCGGGTCAGTCGTCGTCGGCCTTGCGCAGCAGAAAGGCCGCGAAGCGCCGGTTGAGCGAATCGGAATCGCTCTTGATGCACTGTCGCACGGCACTCCAGTAGGTCGCGTCCGGCACCCAGAAGCCCCAATAGAGGCCGGCTCGACGCACGAGCGGGTCGGATGACTGTAGGCAGCTCATGGCGAGCTTACGGCAGCCCCCGGGAGCGGGCAGGCAGCGTAAGGCCGGACTCCACTCCTCTCCGCCCTCCATCGTGTTCGAGAGCGCCGCGGGGTCGCCGAATGCAGCCTTCAACCAGGAATGTTTGGTGCGGTCGGTTTCCAGTGCACTGCGAATGCGGGTCAGGTCTTCACCGGTGCCATACAGCGTCACGTAGACGCCCGCGAGGAACGCCACGGTTGGACCCTTTGCGCCGGAGAACTGCGCGTTCATGTAGGGCACGCCCTGCGCCCCGAAGCGGAAGATCTGGGTGCTCAGGTAAATGCCGCGAGTCCACTGGATCGGCGACCATGGGCGTTCCGGGACGAGCGCCACCAACTCGGACCACAGCGGTTCGATCTGCCGGGCGGTGTCGGCCGCCGCGGTCGAAGGGGTGCCCGGAGGCTCGGCCGTCGCGATCGGAGCGAAGCCGGCGAGGGTGGCAAGGAGCGCGGCGGCGATCAGCGTGCCCGCGTTCATTCCGAGCGGTCCTTCATGTCGCGCAGCCGCCTGAAGACCTCGAGCTCGCTGCCGTTCGGCAGGCCGACCCCGTTGCGCAAGCCTTCGCTGCCGCAGCGTAGGAAAGGATTGACCAGTTTCTCCGCCCGCAGGGAGAGCGGGGCAATGGCCTCACCGTCCCACATATGCTCCTCGAGCATCTGCAGCAGCGTAACGATGTGCGGGTTGCCGGGGTCTACGCGGCGGGAGAAGTCAAGGTTCTTGCGGATGTAGTCATGGCCCCCGTAGACCCGCGTCGTGTCGGGGAGCATGGCCAGGCGCTGGAGCGAGCAGAGGAGGTCCTCGTGCCGGCCCTCAAACACGCGGCCGCAGCCGGCGGTGAACATCGTGTCTCCGGTGAACACGGCTCCCAGGGCGGGCGAGTGGAATGCGACGTGAGTCCGGGTGTGCCCCGGCACAGACAGAACGCGGAACAAGGCGGGACCGGCCTCAACGTCCTCGCCGTCCAGCGCAACGAGGTCGAGGCAGGGCAGGCGCATGTCGTCAGGCCCGATCACATCGCAGCCGTAGGCGTCCTTCAATTCCCGGCAGCCGGCCGTATGGTCGACATGGTGATGGGTCACCAGGATGTGCGCCAGCGGCAGGTCTTCCACCCGCAGCGCGTCAATCACCAGCTCCGCGTTACCCGGGTCGACAACCGCTGCGTCCGTCGCCCCGCAGATCAGGTACGTGAAGTTGTTGTCGTCCGACTCGTCTTTCAGCGTGTAGATGTGCATGGTCTAAACAGTGGCCGGACTGCGGAGTCCTCTCCCCCCGGCTTGAGTTTCGAACAAGGTGTCTATTGCGACGTGGAAAGTCAACGCCGAACGCCAACGACGCGCAGCCCTAGTACGCCCCGTTGCCCTTTCCGCCCGTGAGTACGGCCTCGGTGGCCCCGATGCCCAGGCGGGCACAGCCCATGTCCAGATAAGCCACCGCCTCCTGCCAGGTGCGAATGCCGCCCGATGCTTTGACGCGCAGGGTGGCCCCGACCGTCTTCAACATGATGGCCACGGCCTCGGGGGTGGCGCCGGCCTCGGCGAAGCCGGTGGAGGTCTTGACGAAGTCCGCCCCGGCATCCCGCGCCAGCAGGCACGCGGCCGCGATCTGCCCTGGATTGAGGGTGCACGTTTCGAGGATGACCTTGACCGGCACACCCCGCGGCCGGGCTTCGCCCACGACGGCCGCGATATCGCGCCGGACCGCATCAGGGGCGCCCGAAAGAAGCCGTCCGTAGTTCATGACCATGTCCACCTCGCGGGCCCCATCGTCAATCGCCAGCCGCGCTTCCAGCGCCTTGACCTCGGGACGGCTGGTCCCGTGGGGGAACCCGACGACCGACGCGGGAATGCACGCCGACCCCTTCAGGAGCAGCGCCGCCGCCGCGACGTCCGTCGGGCGGACGCACATACACCCGACACCCAGCCGGATGCACATGGCCGCATGGGCCTCCAGGTCGGCCGTCGTGAAGGACGGCTTCAGAACCGCGTGATCGATTCGCTTCGCCACTTCTGCGGGTGTCCACATAACAGAGCCTTTCAGGGCCACATCCGGGCGCCTCGACATGAGGGCCACGGTCTGCGGGAGCGTATAGACACCGGGGGGCCGTCGCAAATCAGATTTCGTCACCAATTCACCGCTTGCCTGTGGCGCGCCGTCACGCCTACACTCCCCCGCATGCGGATGCCATGTCGAGCTTTTGCGGTTCTTGCGGTCGTTAGCGTTGCGATGGGGATCGACTCGGCCAGCGGCCAGCAGTCCGGTCCCGCTGGCTTTCAGTTCGATCAGGCGCGGCTGTGCGTGACGCAGGCCGACGAGGCGGTTGCGCGCAAGGACGTGGCAGCGGCGGTTGGTCTTTACCGGAAGGCCATGGCCGACTATACGCGATTGTCCCGTGTGCATCCCGATTGGGAGCCTGGGATGACGCGCTTCCAAATCAATCACTGCAAGGAGCAGCTGCGCAACCTGATGAGCGGGAAGGCCGTCGCTCCGGCGCCGCCGCAGGCTGCAGCCGCGCCGGCCGACTCCGATGCGGCTGCCGTGCGGGCCCAGGCTTCAAGGTTGATGGCGGCCAACCGGCCCGACGAGGCGAGGAGCCTCCTGATCGATGCACTGAAGTCCCACCCGGATGACGCGGGCATACGGATGCTGCTCGGCATCGCCCGGTGTCAGGAAGGCG
>CAZJBP010000172.1:0-7417 GCA_964544115.1 uncultured Victivallales bacterium
ACGCTTTCGCCGTGGTTGGACGGGATCGTGGAAACGCGAAGATCCAGCTCGCGGCCCTGGATATGCACCTGGATGCGGCCGTCCTGCAGAATGCGCTTCTCGGAAATCTTCATGCCGGCCATGATCTTCACGCGGCTGATGACCGACGACTGCAGGCGCTTCGGAGGGCTGTCCACCTCGTGCAGCACCCCGTCGATGCGGTAGCGCACGCGCAGGCGCTTCTCCATCGGCTCGATGTGAATGTCCGAGGCGCGATGGCGGTAGGCCTCGAGAATCAGCAGGCTGACCAGCTTGATGATCGGCGCATCGGCCTCGGTCACATCGCCCGCATCGGCGATCAGGTTCTGCACGCCCGACACATCCACGTCGACATCCCGGTCGCCGATCTGGTTGAGCATGGCCTCCATGGTCGACTCGACGGCGTAGTACTTCTCGAGCGCCACCTGCAGCTCGGCGCGCAGGACAACCACGCCCTCCACATTGCACTTCAGCATGTAGCGCAGGCTGTCGAGGGTGTCGAAGTTCATCGGGTCGCTGATGGCCACCGTGACCGTATCCTCGTTCTTGTAGACCGGGACCACACGGTAGCGGCGCGCGACATCCACGGGCAGCATGTCCCGCAGCTCGGGGGGAATGTCCAGGCCCTGCAAGGAGATCATTTCCATGCCGAAATGACCCGCCAGAAGCCCCAGCACGTCGCCCTCGGCGACGTCCCCCTTCTCGATCAGGATGTCCAGCGGGCCCCGGCCGTCGCCGGATACAGAGCCGCGCGCCCGGGCAATCTGGTCTGCCGTCAGGGCACCGTGCTCCTGAAGGATCCCCAAGACATAGTCGTCGTTCGATGTCAGGGCCATGATGATATCCGTGGACCCCGGGCCGACGCGGGACACTCACGCGCCCTTCGCTCACCCGCCGGAGGTCGTTTGACGTTTGAGTATGTCAGAACCCCCGGAACGGTGCAACGACGCATTGCGCGCAGCCGCCGGACGAGGGGCGCATCTGCGTTTCGGCACACCCCGCATATGAGGCTGGCGCTCGGAGAGCGCCGCCCTACCCATGCACATCCGGTCCTGGGACACGGTCGTTTGCGATCAAGTGGGCCGCGCCTCTCCGAGGCGCCGGCCCGCGCAGGGGCACCCGGACCCGAGGCGGTCCCCGACTCCCCCCCCCCCCCAGGCAGCGCGCGCACTACGCGTGCCCCGGGCCGGGCAAAAAAAAACGCCGGCGACCTGTACCTTGCCAGGCCGCCGGCGCTTCTCAGAACCGATCCGGGACGTCTACAGCTTGGTGCCGGTGTACGGAACCACCTTGTTCGGTGTGTGCCAGTACTCAATGAAGTTCATGTGCAGGAGATTGTCCGAGATCGTGGCCTCAACCCGACCCTCGCCCACGCCGGGGTTGGTGAACGGCCCGACCAGCGAACCGTCGGTCACGGTATAGGTGCCGCTCACGCGCACTCCGGAGCCATCCGCATTGTCGGAGATATTGAACGTGCCGCCGGAGTTGAAGTTGGCGTACCAGGCAGGGCTGCCCGAAGCCGCGCCGCCGCTGTACAGCGTCCACGTACCGACGAAGCTGCTGCTGCCGCCGCCACCGCCGCCGTCGCCGCCCCCACCCCCCTCGCAGCCCGCAAAGAGGCCCGACATCGCCACCGCCGCCGCCACCGCCAACACACTGACCGCCTTCTTGACCATGGTTCTCTCCTCGTGTAAGTTTCTAAACAGAAACCCTGCAACGGGGCGACATATTGCATAGGATAGACATGAAGGCAAAGGAAAAAACACGCGTGATCGGACGGGGGAAGAAGCCGGGCTGTGGTCGGCCGCGCAAGTTCCATGAGGCGAGCCGCGTGATCACCCTGACCCTGCCAGATCGTACGCTGCAGGATCTGGCGTCGATCCATGCCGACCGGGCCAAAGCGATCGTGCACGCCGTGGACGCGATGGTGCGGACGCAGGGCCAGACCGGTAAGCCGCTCGTCGAACTGGTGGAGGTCGCCGACGGCATGGCGATCATCCTGGTGGCCCCGAACGTGGCGTTGCGCAGCATTCCCTGGCTACGGCTGGTGGAGGTCGCTCCGGGTCGGCACCTGCTGGTGATTCCCTGCGGGACGCGCGCCGAGGAGCTGGAGCTTGCGATTGTGGACCAGCTCGAGGCCCTGCCCCGCGGCAGCGAGTGCGAGCGCGAGATGCTGGAACAGCTCCGCACGCTGATGCGGTCCCTGCGCCAGGACGGCAGGATCCACAAGTCCGAGCTGCTACTGGTGTCCTCCCGGTAGACGGGAAACCGCGGCCGCCTACGCCCCGGCGGCAATCTCCCGGCGCAGAATGTCGGCGGCCAACTGGGGGTTGGCCTTGCCGCGGCTGAGGCGCATGACCTGGCCGACCAGGTGCTGGAGCGCGGCGGCCTTTCCGCCGCGGAAGTCGGCGACCGACCGGGCGTTCTCGGCCATGACCTGCCGGGCCAGTTCGACAATCGCGCCCTCGTCGCTGACCTGCGCCAAGCCCTTCTCCCTGACAATGGCATCGGGGTCTCCGCCCCGCTCGAACAGGACGGCGAACACGTCTTTCGCCGAGTTGGAGTTGAGCGTCTTGCCGTCGATCAGCGCCACCAGCCGCGCCAGCGCAGCGGGCGTCACCCTCACATCGGCGGGGCCCATCGCCCGCTCGGAGAGCAGTCGCAGCATCTCGGTCATGATCCAGTTCGAAACGGCCTTCGGGTTGGGCGAAAGCCGCGCGGCGGCCTCGTAGTAATCGGCCACGGCCCTGTCCGCCGTCAGCACGCCCGCATCGTAGTCCGGCAGGCCGTACTCGCGGACCAGCCGCGGCCGCCGGTCGCGCGGCCGCTCGGGCAGCTCCTTCCGCCACACCTCGATCGTCTCAGCCGGCAGCACCACGGGCATCAGGTCGGGCTCGGGGAAGTAGCGGTAGTCGTGCGCATCCTCTTTCGTCCGCATGCTCTCCGTCACGCCGGAGTCGGGGTCCCAGCGGCGCGTCTCCTGCACGATGCGTCCGCCCGACCTCAGGACGTCGGTCTGCCGGGCGATCTCATAGCGCAGGGCCGCATGCACGCCCTTGAACGTGTTCATGTTCTTGATCTCGGCCTTCACGCCGAGCTGCGTCTGGCCGGCCGGGGCCACGCTGATGTTGACGTCACAGCGCATGTTGCCCTCTTCCAGGTTCGCATCGCTCACGCCCACGTAGAGAATGACCTGCCGGAGCGCCAGCAGGAAGGCCATGGCCTCGTCGGCGGAGTGCAGGTCGGCCTCCGTCACGATCTCCATCAGCGGCACGCCGGCGCGGTTGAAGTCCACCCCGCTGCAGGTGGCAAAGTGGATGTTCTTGGCGACATCTTCTTCCAGGTGAATGCGCCGCAGCCGCGCGGTGTGCGGCACGCCGTCGACCTCGAATTCCAGAGCCCCTCCCAGGCACAGGGGCTGGTCGTACTGGGAGATCTGGTAGTTCTTCGGCATGTCGGGATAGAAATAGCTCTTGCGGTCGAACTTGCTCGCCGGGTTGATGTCGCACCCCAGCATCATGCCCGTCAGCACGGTCAGCCGGATGGCCTCGCCGTTCATCACGGGCATCGCACCCGGATACCCCAGGCACACGGGGCAGACCTGGGTGTTCGGGTCGGACCCGAACTCCGTGCTGCAGGCGCAGAACATCTTGGAGCGCGTCTTGAGCTGGCAGTGGATTTCCAGACCGATGGTAGGCCTCACGACACCCGCCCCCCTTCGATCGCCGTTCCGACCCGCAGCACCCGCCCCTCTCCCAGCGGGGGGCCGAGAATCTGCACGCCGATGGGCAGCCCGGCGGCGTCGCGCCCGCAGGGCACGGACAGGCCGCAGATGCCGGCCAGGTTGGCGGTCACGGTGAAGATGTCCGTCAGGTACATGTCCATCGGGTCGGCCGTCTTCTCGCCGATGCGGTACGCCGTGGAGGGCGACACCGGCGCCAGCAGCGCGTCGCACGACTCAAAGGCCCGCTCGAAGTCCTGCCGGATGAGCGTGCGCATCTTCTGCGCCGACAGGTAGTAGGCGTCGTAGTAGCCGCTGCTGAGCACGTACGTGCCCAGGATGATGCGGCGCTTGACCTCATCCCCGAACCCGGCCGCCCGCGTCCGGACGTACATGTCGATCGGGTCGGTCGCGCCCTCCGCGCGCTGGCCGTAGCGGACGCCGTCGAACCGAGCCAGGTTGGCCGACGCCTCGGCCGTGGCGACGATATAGTAGGTCGCGATCGCGTAGGACGTGTGCGGCAGGCTGACCTCCACGATCTTCGCCCCGCGCTCCCGGCACAGATCGCAGGCCCGATCGACCGCGGCCCGCACGTCGGGCGCCACCCCGTCCACGAAATACTCGGCCGGCCGGCCGAGCGTCATGCCGGCCAGGTCGCCGGTCAGCGCCTCGCCGTAGCGCGGGACCGCCGCCGGCACCGTGGTCGAGTCCATCGGGTCCAGCCCGGCCATGATCTCCAGCAGCAGCGCGGCGTCCCGCACGGTGCGGGTCATCGGCCCGACCTGGTCGAGGGACGACGCATAGGCCGTCAGCCCGTAGCGCGACACGCGGCCGTACGACGGCTTGATGCCCACGCAGCCGCAGAAGGAGGCCGGCAGGCGAATCGATCCGCCCGTGTCGGTCCCGAGGGCCGCGAGGGCCTCGCCCCCTGCCACCGCCGCGGCCGATCCGCCGCTCGACCCCCCGGGCACGCGGTCGAGGTCGTGCGGGTTCCGCGTGATCTTGAACGCCGAGTTCTCCGTGGTGGACCCCATGGCGAATTCGTCCATGTTCGTCCGGCCCACAAAGAGAGCCCCCTCGGCGCGCAGCCGCGCGATGACCGTCGCATCGTACGGCGCCACGTAGCCCTCGAGGATGCGCGACGCGCAGGTGCAGGGCTGCCCCTTGACGTTGAGGACGTCCTTGATGGCCAACGGCACGCCCAGCAGCCGGCCGCGCGCTCCGGCGGCACGCGCCCGGTCGGCCGCGCGCGCATCGCGCTGCGCGGCCTCCGCGTCCACGGTGAGGTAGGCGCCCAGCCGCCCGTCGCGCTCCTGGATCGCCTCGAGCAATGCCCGGACGAGTTCCTCGGACGAACACTCGCCCCGCTCGAGCCGTCCGGCGGCCTCGCACACCGTCAAGCTGTCAATCGATTGCATGCGTCTGTTACCCGTCAGCAGCGATCAGTCACCCGTGATCAGTGGCCCGTGACGACCCGCCCCATGACCTCATTCAACAATCTTCGGCGTCTGGAACTGGCCTTCCACGCACGCCGGCGCGTTGGCCATCACGGCGTCGTGATCCAGGCCGGGCCGCGACACGTCGTCGCGGAAGACATTCTGAATGCGCACCGCGTGCGCCATCGGCTCGACCCCGGAGAGGTCGACCTGGTTGATCTGCCGCACGTACCCGACAATTTCATCCAGCTGCGGCTGGAAGCGCGCCGCTTCCTCGGCGGTCACGGACAGCCGGGCCAGCCGCGCCACGTACGCCACGTCCACATGCTCGCCTGTTCCCGTCCTGTCGTCTGTGCTCACGGTCCCACCCGCCCGTCTTTTGCCTTCCATCGCCGAGGCCGTTCACTTCAGCCGCGCCATCAGCCACACCAGCCACATCAGGCCGAACGCCGCCAGCACGACGCCGCGGTTCCGGGCTAGGCGCCGCTCAACGGTCACCCGGCGCGTGGCTTCCACGCTGCCCGAGAGCAGATCGGGCAGGCGCCCGTCGCCCGCCGCCCCCCGACTGCGACCCGCCGCGGGCCGCTGCTTCCGGCCGAACGGCAGCAGCAGCCAGCCGGAGGCCCCGGGACCCGCCGCCTTGCCCCCGGCCGTGGCCCCCATATCGCGCATCGTCTCCTGCGGCAGATGCGTCGACAGGTACCGGATGTCGCGATCGAGCGAGGCCACGTCGCGCTGGATGCGGCTCATCTCCTCGTCGGCGACCGACGGTCTCTTGAACAGCGCGCTCATGGAACCACCAGAACCGCGCCCGCCGGCACGTTGTCCTTGTCGCTGATCTTGTCGCGGTTGGCGTCGAAGATGCGCCGCCACTCGTTGCCATCCCCGTAGACCTGGGTGGCGATGCCGGCCAGGGTGTCGCCGCGTTTGACCCTGTACGTCCGGCGGACGCCGCGGCCGCGCGCATCGCCTCCGGCCACCGGGGTCAGCGTCGGCGTGGCCCGCTCCAGCGCCGCGCGCAAGGCGGCGATGTCGCGCTGGAGCCGCTCGATGTCCAGCCGCAGGGCGGCGTTTTCCCTCTCGAGGTCGGAGGCCCGCACGGTGGCCTGCTCCTCGGTCTCGGCGTTGCGCGCCGCCAGCAGCTGCGTCGCGAGGCGGATCCGGTCCTCGATCATGGCGCGCTTCTCGGTGTCCGGCCGCAGGTCCAGGTAGCGACGGTAGTGGTAGACCGCCACCACCGGGTCGCGCTTCTGGTCGTGCAGCAGCAGGGCCAGGTCCAGGTGCGCGCGGGCGGCCCCCGGGTCGGCCATGATGGCCTCGTTGTACATCCGCACGGCGCCGTCCACATCCCCTTCCGCTCGCCGCGCTTCGGCCTTGGTCACCAGCGGCTGGCTGCGGTCCTGATCATCCAGCGCCCCGGTCTCCCGGCGGCATCCCGCCAGGGCACCGACGCACAGCCCCGCCACCACCCATACTTTCCATCCGCTCTGCACTCGCCGCTCTCCTTGCGCTCCCGTCTCCATTATCCCGACGGCGTCCGCGAGGCAAGCCCGAATGTGAATTCGGAGAGTCGGGTGCATCACGCTCGGCGCGTCAGCGTCGTCACGTCCGGCGCGGGGCCGCGAGGCTACGGCGCCTCGATGATGATCGCCGTCTTCCCGAGCAGGCGGTTGCCGCGGCCGAGGATCTTCTGGGGTTATCCGCTCTGCCTGGTAGTCCCGGCCCGGCATGACGGCGAGTGCTGCGGAGCAGCGACACATCCGCCCCCGGCGGCAATTTGGCCGGCGTCGCACATCGCGAAGGCGCGCGCCTGAGACGTGGCATCAGCGGCGCGGCTTGCCACGTGCGCCGGACGCCTTGCTTCGGGCGGCCTTGTATTTCACGCCCGGCAAGCCTGCGAAGTGCTCGTCTTGTGTCCAAAGCGTCGCTTGTTCCGACCAGACGGTCGACAGGATCAGGCTGTCCGCCATGGGAAGGCGATGCTGGAGACTGATCAGAGACGCACGGAGTGCGATCGATTCCGTGACTTCAATGACGCGGCCCTGTTTCATCTGGCCGACGGCCTGCAGGGCTTTTGCCCCGTCGGCAACCGCATTCACCTTCTTGAACACCTCGTACAGGCAAATCACGGGAACAAGGAGATTGTCAACGTCTTCGATCACCGGAGCGAACAAACCGGCATTGGCTCCCTCAAACAGGAACTCGATCCAGCCTGACGTGTCTACAACATTCATGCCCGGTC
>CAZJBP010000173.1:0-7235 GCA_964544115.1 uncultured Victivallales bacterium
CAGAACATCAGTTCAACGTACATCTACTTCGACAACAGGAATCGGGGGACATCCACACCAGTACCGCTGAGCGTAAAAGAAATCAAACCTACGCCGGGCACTCCAAGCCTGAAAGACTTCAACGTCCTTCTGGTTCCTGCGCAGCATCAGGACCCAGCGAACTTCGGACGCCCCTTGGCAGGCAATTACAAACTTTGTTTCGAGTTCGACATGGGGGCCACACGCTATCACAGCGTCTTTGATGCGCGGATCGACTACCCCTACCGCGTGCATTTCGGAGTGCCAATGTTCTTGGGATGGAAAGACTGAAGCCGCCAACAACGCGTCGCTCCATATTCGCCACCCGCGGACGGGTGGCTCAATGGAGAACGCGGGCGTCGGCAACAGCGACTTGACAGCATGACAGCAACGCGGGACATGAAGGGATTTCTCTCGCTCGCCGTCGTCTCTGTCAACCTGGCCCTAACAGGCTGCGCGTCTGATCCTATCGCGAAGTACTGCGGCCCAGTTGTTGACTGGGCGGTGGACACGTTCAATCTCAAAGGAAAGACGAGTGTACCCAAGGAAGAATGGAAAGTGCCGGAGCCAGTGGCGTCCCAGGAGCACCAGCCGAACCATGCGTGTTCGGCGGGGTTTAAATGACTTGCGCCCCACGTTGGCAATCCGTACAGTGTACATATGACGGAGGTGCGTTTCGAGTGGGATGAGGCGAAGAGCCGGGAGAACAGGCGCAAGCACGGGGTGCCCTTCGAGGAGGCACAGACCGTTTTCCTCGACGAGAACGCGATGCGGTTTTTCGATCCGGATCATTCCGCCAACGAGGACCGTTTCTTGATGCTCGGCATCAGTTTTCGGTTGCGGGTGCTGGTGGTCTGCCACTGCTTTCGCGTGAGCGACAGTGTCATCCGGATCATCTCGGCACGCAAGGCGGACAAGGGGGAAGAGACCAACTACTGGAACGCGAGGTGAACCCATGAGAGCACACTACGATTTCGGAAGCATGAAGGGTGAACGTAATCCCTACGTCAAGGCGCTGAAACAGCCCATCACCATTCGCCTGGACAAGCCCACGGTGGCGTACTTCAAGGCGCTGGCGACTGAACTCGGCATGCCTTACCAGAACCTGATCAATCTCTATCTCAGGGACTGCGCCCTCAACCACAAGCGGCTTGACCTGAAGTGGGCATCATAAGCTGGCCGAACAAGACACCCGAGCGCGACTGGGACGTGGAACGCATCGAGTGGAAACTTGGCGTCGGGTGACTGGCCGACTCGCACCTCATCGTCCACGCATGGGCTATCGCCTTCCCGCGGCCCGCGGGGCGTCGCCCCAGGCGTTGCGCAGGACCGTGCGGCCGATGCCGATGATCCGCCCCGACAGACATGCCCTGCATTCGTCGGGACTCTCATCCATGCACGGTTTGCCTTCGTAGAGACGGTACTGGTTCCGATAGCGCCGCGGCGTGAGGTTCGGCATGACCACGTTCGCGCCGAACTCCAACCCGCGCTCGCGGCCCTGCGGCTCCGCGGCCTGCAGCGCCGTGGTGGCCGCGATATTCACGCCCCGCAGCGCCAGACGGCACACGGCAATCATCAGCAAGGTTTGCATGAAGGCCTCGGCGGGCGCGCGGCCGCCGGCCAGCGGCGTCTGGTCATGCACCAGGTACGGCCCCATGCCGATCATGTCCACATCCATGCTGCGGAAGAACTCCACGTCGTCGGCCAGCATGGACGCCGTCTGACCGGGCAGGCCGATCATGACGCCGGTCCCCACCTGGTAGCCGGTCTCGCGCAACGCGCGCAGGCACTCCACGCGAGCGGCAAACGACTGGGCTGCCGGGTGCAGGCGGGCGAATAGCTCACGGTTGGAGGTCTCGATGCGCAGCAGGTAGCGGTGCGCCCCGGCATCGAAGAGCCGGCGGTACGTCGCGGGCGTCTGCTCGCCCAGGCTGAGGGTGATCCCGAGCCCCTCCGGCAGCACCGGCGACCGTGTGGTGCGCTTGATCTCGCGCACCACGTCCTCCACAAAGTCGACGAACGCCGCATCGCGACGCTCGCCCGACTGCAGCACCATCGACCCGTAGCCCGCGTCGGAGCACAACCGCGCGGCCTCCAGGATCTCGTCCCGCGTCATCGTGTATCGAACGACGTCGCCATTGGCGGCGCGGATGCCGCAGTACAGGCAGTCGCACGCGCAGACGTTCGAGAACTCCACCAAACCACGGAACGACACGCCCGACCCAATGTCGCGCCGCAGCACCTCGGCCGCGGCGCTGCGCAGGCACTCTACCGCCGCAGGCTCGCGTTCATCCAGCAGTCGCACGACATCCGCGTGCGAGTAATAGCCTCGGGCAACGATCTCCTCAACCGCACTGGATGGACGGGTGTTCAACGTGTGTGTCGCCGTTCCTAGATGTGAAGGTCGCGCTCGCCCTTCGCCGTCCGGGAGTAGAAATCGAGAAACGTGGTCGACAGACCGGGCAGGCGGCTCTTGATCTCCCCGATCTCGCGGGTGATCAGCGCCTCGCCGATCGCGCGCGTCTCATCGCTCCCGAAGTCATCGAGCCACTCGCGGAAGGTGAGCACGGCGTTGAGCTTGCAGAAGTGCCCCTCGCGGCCGGACTTCAGGAGCCCCATGATCTTGTCGCCGGTCCGGCCGCACCGGTAGCCGGCCGTGCAGAAGGAGGTGATGTAGCCCATGTCGGCGAGGTCGCGGATCACCTCGTCCAGCGAGCGCGTGTCGCCCAGCATGAACTGCTGGCGGCTTTCGGCCTGCTCCTCCCCCCGCTCGCTGTAGGCGCCCAGCCCGATCCGCGTCGAGGCGTCGGTCTGCGTGATGCCAAGGGGAATCAGGGCGCGTCGCATGGCGGCCGTTTCGCGCGCGGTGAGGATCATGCCGGTGTAGGGCACGGCCAGCCGCAGCACCACGACGGCCCGGCGGAAGTCCTCGTCGCTCACGCGGCTGCCGCTGCCGTCCGCCGCCGGCGCATTCTGCGCGGGCTCGAGTCGCGGGAATGAGATGGTGTGCGGGCCGATGCCGAAGCGGCGTTCGAGCTCGAGCGCGTGGTACAGCAGGCCCATGACCTCGAACCGCCAGTCGGCCAGGCCGAACAGCGCGCCGATGCCCACATCGTCAATGCCGGCGTCGAACGCCCGATGCATGCAGGTCACGCGCCACGCGTAATCGTGCTTGGGCGTTCCCGACGGATGCAGGCGGGCGTAGGTCTCGTGGTGGTACGTCTCCTGGAACACCTGGTACGTCCCGAGCCCGGCCTCCTTGATCAGCCGCAGTTCGGCGATGGACATCGGCGCGGCATTGACGTTGATCCGGCGGATCTGCCCCACCCCGCTTCGGACCGGCACCTTGACGTCGTAGATCGTGCGCATGGTCCGGGCGATAAACTCCGCGTCGGATGAGGGATGCTCCCCGTATACGGCGATCAGCCGCTTGTGGCCGATCTCCCCAGCCAGCACCCGCACCTCGTTCCGGATGGTCTCCTCATCCAGGACGCGGCGGCGCATTCCGCTGTTGTCCGAGCGGAACCCGCAATACAGGCAGTTGTTCACGCAGCGGTTGCTGATGTACAGCGGGGCGAACGTGACGATGCGGTTGTCGTACACCGCCTTCTTCACCCGCTGGGCCGTGGCCTCCATCTCCACCACCTGCTCAGGGTCGGTCACGGCGAGCAGCGTGGCTGTCTCCTCAGGGGAAAGGGTCGCTATGGCCGCGGCCTTCGCCAGGATGTCGCGCAGGCGGGCTCCATCCGGGGCCCGCCTCGCGGACAGATGGGCGCCGATGGCATTCTCGTCAATGAAGTCATTCCTGTCGGGCAGGTAGCGCCGCACCTCGTCCTCGCGCACGCGCCCTGCCGCCCACTGCCGTGCCGTCCCCTGCCCTAGATCCCTGTCCGTTGCCGTTCCCATCATCGCGGTGCCCTTTCCGTGAGTTCTCTGGCGCGCAGGTACGCCTCCCGCGCCGCCGGAAACGGGCCCAGCGCCCGCTCCAGCACGCCCTGCACGTGCGCAATGCACAGCCCGAAATTCGTGATGCTGACGCCCGCCTCGCGAGCGCGCTCGATGCGACGCAGCATCTCCCGACGCGTCAGCATGCACGCGCCGCAGTGGATGACGAGGCGATAACGGTCCAAGTCGTCAGGAAAGTCGCGGCCGGCGCAGGTCTCGATCACCAGGTCCGCGCCGGCGTACTGCCGCAGCCAGCGGGGGATCTTGACGCGGCCGATGTCATCCTGCAGCGGGTGGTGGCTGCACGCCTCGGCCACGAGCACGCGGTCGCCCGGCCGCAGGCGGTCCACGGCCGCCACGCCTGCGGCTTCGGTCGCGAGGTCGCCCTTGTGGCGGGCCATGAGAATGGAAAACGTGGTGCAGGGGATCGCCGGCGGCACGTCGGCCACGACCTTCTGGATGACCTGCGAATCGCAGACCACGAGGGACGGCGGCCCGGACAGGAGCGTGAGGATGTGCGCCAGTTCGCGCTCCTTCACCACTAGCGCCGCGGCGTCGTTGTCCAGCGCATCGCGGATCGTCTGCACCTGGGGAAGAATCAGGCGCCCCTGCGGCGCCTGCAGGTCGATCGGCACCACCAGCACGGCCACGCCTCCCGCTGGCAGAAGATCGCCGACGAGGGCGGGCGGGGCCAGGCATCCCTCCGGGGCGGCGGCGACGAGAACCTGCTTGAAGGCCGAAACCTGGCGCTCGCGCGCGGCGGCATCCGTGGCTGCGCACACCACAACGTGAGGCGTCAGCCCGGCGAGCCGGGCGCGAAACGCCGCGTCCGGAGCGCCCAGGTCGGCCTTGTTGACCACGATCACCAGGGGCATCTTCCGGGCGTGCGCCATCTCCGTCACGTGCGTCTCGTGCTCGCCCCACCGCCCCGACTCCGTCAGCAGCACCGCCACATCGGCGCGTTCAAACACGCGCTCGGTCCGCCCGGTCCTCGCCGCCCCGAGCGCGGAGGTGTCGTCCAGACCCGCCGTGTCGAGAAACACGACGGGGCCCAAAGGAAGCAGCTCCATCGACTTCTCGACCACGTCGGTGGTCGTGCCCGGGACGGGCGATGTGATGGCGACGTCCTGCCCGGCCACCATGTTGAGGAAGCTGGACTTCCCCACGTTCATGCGGCCGAACAGACCGATCTGCATCCGCAGCGATTTCGGCGTTGTCTGCATCGTCATCCTTCTCGCCGGTACCCCAGCGCCATCACCGACGCCGGGGCGAGCATCCGGTCCACCACGTCCGCCCCGAGGCGTTCCCCCAGGAAAGCGCGAACATCCGTGCGCCCGCTGTGGGCAAGATCCTGTGCCAGCGACTGGGCGCGCTCATACCCCAACGAGGGCACCAGCACTGTCAGCAGCGCCGGGCAGGCATCCAACCGCGCCCGGCACCGGACCGGGTCCGCCTCAATGGCATCCACGTGCGGCGCCAGCGCGGCGTCCGCGGCGTCCAGCACGTCGCACGCCTCGAGCAGGGCTTCGGCGATCAGCGGCATGAACTCATTGATCTGGAGCGAGCCCTCGGCCGCGGAGCTTCCCACGAGTCCCAGCAGGGCGTGGGCGCGCATGGAGGCCTGGATGCCTGCCTCCGGGATGACGGGATTGACCTTGCCGGGCATGATGCTGGAGCCCGCCTGCACGGGCGACAGGCGAATGTCGCCCAGTCCGTGCAGCAGTCGCAGGTCCCGACACAGCTTGCCCACATTTGCCGCGTGCGCGCTCAGCATACCGGCCACCTCCACCAGCGGGTCGGCGTTGGCGGTGGCGTCCATGACGTGATCCGCGCGAGCCAGGTTCAGCCCGGTTACGGCGCGCAGGTCCTCGATCACCTGGAAGATATAGTCCCTGGGAGCGGTCAGCCCCGTCCCCACGGCCGTCCCGCCAAGGTTCACCGTCCTCAGCCGTTCGGTCCCCTTGGCCACGCGCCAGCGGTCCCTCGCCATCGCCTCAGCCAGCGAGGCAAACTGGGCTCCGAGCGTGATCGGCACGGCATCCTGCATCTCCGTGCTGCCTATGGTCACGATATCCTGCCAGGCTGCCTCGCGCCCCTGCAGAGCCCCCTGCACCCGCGCCACGCTCTCGGCGAGGCGCCGCAGCCGGCCGATCACGGCGATGCGCACGGCCGTGGGGTACACGTCGTTCGTCGATTGGTGGAGATTCACGTGCTCGATGGGGTGCACGGCCGCATAGTCGCCGGGAGCGCGTCCCAGCCTCAGCAGCGCCGCGTTGGCCAGAACCTCGTTGACGTACATGTTCGTCGATGTGCCGGCCCCGCCCTGCAGCGCCGCGATCGGGCAGGCGGCCGCGTCGCCGGCGATCAGGTCCCGGCAGGCGTCCTCGAGCGCCTGCGCCAGCGGCTCAGACAGATAGCCCAGGCGACGATTGGCCCTGGCGCAGGCCAGTTTGACCTGGGCCAGCGCCGTCAAAAGGTCCCTATGCACGCGGGGCCCGGGAAAGGGAAAATTCTCGCACGCCCGGAGGGTGTGGATGCCCCAGGGGGCCTCCGCCGGCACAGTGCGCTCGCCCAGCAGGTCGTGTTCGGTGCGGGTCGGTGTCATCCGGGCGACTCCTCCCGCTTGGCCGTGCCCGCAGCCTTGCTCAGGCCGGACTTGACGGAGACCCCGTCCACCATCCCCAGCCGCCCCGTCATCCGACCCACTTCATCCGTGGTCGCGTCGATCACCAGGGTGATGACAGAGCAATCTCCGCGCAGGTGCGGAATGCCAACCCGAGCGACGATGATGTCACCGAACTCGGATAGAATCTCGTTGATCCGGGCCGCGCTCTCGATGCGGCTTTCAATCACGATGCCCACGAATCCCAATCGTCTGTCCATGACCGCTCTCCCCGGGCCCGGGATGATGGTGGCGGAGGTTGGGGAGGAATCCGGAAATCGGTCGCCCGAGGTTCTTGGGCGAGCCGTTTGACCGTGTCCCCCTTGGCCTCAGGGCTATCCCCTCACCGCAGGCAGGTCTCAAAGGCTTCTTAACTGTTAAAGATTTAACAGGTTATCGCACCGAGCCAGCTTCGTCAAGCGCGGCTTTTGAATGCGCGCCTTTTGAATGCGGAGTGCTCCCGGAGCATCCCCGTTTCAGTACACACGGGATTGACGCCCAGGCGAGCCCGTCTGTCCCGGCGACCCGATCCGCCAAAGGGGTGCGGGATGCGCAGCCTCGGGCAGGTGGGCCCGCGCTTCCTTTACCGCCCCGCCCGCAGGGCCGGGGC
>CAZJBP010000174.1:0-7180 GCA_964544115.1 uncultured Victivallales bacterium
CGACTTCCGCTACGAAGACCATCGAACAATTGCCCGTTTTAGCCATCTGGCTGACAATCACTTTTATCTGATCAACGATCTCTTTGGTAGACTTTGCTTGCTTGTCCTGCAAAATAGAACGAAGGTCAGGACCAAGCTGCTGAAGGTTATCACGAGTAGTGCCCATCATTTTGTTCAGGTCTCGTTGTTCAGCCTTCTCGACATCAGTCGCATCAGCCTTCTGATAAAGTTCTGTGAACCGCTTTTGGCGCTCAACAGCCTTATCAAGTAAAGCTTTTATCGTTGCTTTTCCCTCAGGAGTAGGGTTCTTAACTGTTGGAAGTTTTCCATCAGCAGTTGATGAAGGGATGAGTACCTTACGGATATTACTAAACTCATCTGAATTCAGAAAAGGATTGCCGTTGATTGTATCTACGGTTTCGGCGTAGTACTTACTCATGGTGTCCATTTCCTCAACGGCGGCTTTCCCAGCCTTACAGTCATTCAGAGCTTTTGAAAAATCCACCGTACCGAACAGAGGCGTATTGGCATTCTCCACCACTGCTCCAATTAACGTTGCCATTCCAAGAATCAAACCAATTACAACTAAAGGATGCTTTAATGATTTCATATTTTCCTCCTGCTTAAAATGTATGCCCAACCCTAAAGTGAGTTTTAACGTTTCCTTCTTCGTTAATTCCAAAATCAAGTCGTAACGGACCAAGCGGTGTTTGGAAGTGGACGCCCGCTCCATATCCCAAACTCGGTGCAAAAGCGCTATGCTGAGCAAAGCCGTTAATGACTACATTACCATAACGACCGCCCCAAGCATCACCATAATCCGCAAACAACACCACAGCTAAAGTTTTTTGGATTGGGATGCGATATTCAAGGCTGCCGATGAATGCGTTCTGACCCCAGAAACGATCTTCCTCATAACCACGCAAACTTTCAGCGCCACCTACAAAGAATTGCTCCCAGAATGGAAGGATTCCATCTGCGCGAGCGTAATAAAGTCTCAAAGCAAGTACCTGCTTTAGCTGGTTAGGTGTTTTTCTAGCCCCCTGCAAGCTGTAGTAATAGCGCATATCAATGGAACTTTTCGTGAAATCATGCGTCCCAAGAAGGTCCGGCATGTTAACTGCTCCACCAATCTTGGTGATATCGTCCTTACCAAACTCAAAAGCAACACGGATATAGTATCCCCTTGACGGGTCGAAATCGACATCACGCCTGTTCTGTATTAAGCCTAACGATACAGATGAAATCGAACCATCCTGCTGGATAAAATCCTCACTCATAATGCCATCGACATTTTTTGTAGCGATTGATTCGGTGCGAAGTGTAAGGAATGCGTTATTAACCTTTGCGAACGGCCGATTGAGAGTTAATTCCCCGCCTCTACGCCTCTCTTCATATTGGCTTGATGCGTCAGTTGAAATTCCGCTTAAGCCTGAGCCGGCAAAACGATAATAAACTTTATCGTATGCTCTCAAAGAGATGCCAGTGTGATAACGATCAATAACGGGATCGGCAAAGTTGGCTTCGATGCTGTTTTTGGCTGTACCAGTTCGCTGATAACTCACACCAACCGTTTCACCACGTCCAAGGAAGTTCGGGTCTTGAATTTCGAACAGACCAAAGATACCTTCCCTTTGATCATAACCAACGCCCACATTAAGTTGACCGGTACGACGCTCCTTAACAATAACATCGAGTTCAAGAAGGTTCGGATTACTTTCAAGCGGACGCGGGCCGCCCGTTGTTACATCTTCGAAATATCCTCGGTTGTAAATCCGATAGATATCGCCTTCCCACTCCTTTATGCTGAATACCTGTCCAACTCGCGTGCGCATTTCTTCTTTGATAACATAGGTCTTAGTGCGCTTGTTACCGATGATATTAATCTTTCCAATCCTAGATTCATCGATTTTTATATTGAGGGTGCTCGTATTTTTTGGATCCGGTTCAAACTGCGAAAAGCCAATAAAGATATAACCCTTATCGCGAAATAGTTTGCGGATCGCTTGGATATCAGAACGAATGGTAAGGTGGTTAAGAACCTGCCCTGTCTTGGTCTTCATAACCTTCAAAATATCCACAGTCGGTAAAACCGTATTACCCGTTATGTTAAGGTTAGTAATGATCGGGTTTTCGACCACATCATAAACGACAATAACACCATTTGGCTGCTGTTCGGCATGGGGCAAAACCGATTCAAAAAGACCAAGAGTGTAGATTGCATCTGAGTCTTGTCGGGCCTTTTCTTCAGTATATTCCGTTCCAGGTTCGAGCTTAGTCGCAGCAAGAATGGCTTCTTTTGAGACTTGTTTATTCCCTCTTACCTGCTGTTCAAGTACCGTTTGGTTCTGTGCCCAAGCGACCGCTATTAGGGTAAACAGCGATGCGATTAATATCCGACGAATGATCACATTATCCTCCTGATTATGCGCGTAAATACGGTTCTAAGCGCTGGCGCATCCATGCACGTGCTCGTGCAACACGACTTCGAACTGCCTCCACCGTTATCTCAAGAGTCTGAGCGATTTGCTCATAACTCATCCCTTCCATCTCGCGTAACAAGATGCAGTCCTTATAAAGGGGCGGGAGCGCGTTGATTGCATTTTCAATCTGAGTGCGTAACTCCTGCTGCTGTATCAATTTATCTGGAGCATTACGCTCATCCGCGACTTCCATCGGACTAGTTCCGCCACCTGGAACATTAACATCCAACGGCGTCTCAATCGCGCGCTGCTTCTTGCGTCTTGCCAGATGGTCAAGACAAAGGTTCATAGCAATTCGATAAAGCCAAGTATAGGCCTGGGATTCTCCCCGAAAACTATCATATGAGCGATAGGCTCGAATAAAAGTCTCTTGGACTAAATCAGCCGCCGCTTCATAATCGTTAACAACTCGATACACCACATTATAGATACGTCGCTCATGTTCGGCAACGACCGCCTCGAACTCGTCCGACTGAGAGCTCATCGTCTCTCCGTTCGTAAAATCTAGTAAACAAAATGTTACTCAGCCAATTAGACGATAGAATTACCATCTTGTGTCGGAATATCACGCCGACAAGCCAATAATAGTTCTAAAGTCCTATTTTAAAAGCGAATGCCCGTTTCCAAGGTAAAGCGATTGATCTGCAGATAATCAATCGACCATCCAAGTTGCAAACGGCTCCAGAGACCTTTTTGAAACGGCAAACGATAGAACAATCTGAATTGCCACGTCTCATCAGTCGCGCTGATTGAGCGATTATAATTGGCATAAACCCCGCCAAACAACTGCTTTGTCACCGCTATTGATAATGAATCAAGCCTATTCGGAGTGATATAAAACTCTTCGAGACCGAATAAAAATGCAATCTTATCCTGAATAGGTTTGAAAATTAGTCGCCCACCCCTACCCGCAGCAACATCCATAAACAGATCTCTAAAGCCAGCCCCTGAATCCGAACTACTCGATACTAAGCTCGAAATCGCTTGCTCTCCTATGAGAAGTGATCTGACCTGCTCAATAGATACCCCTGCGGGATCAGACGATACCTGCATATTCGACCAGCCCTCATTTTTCAAAGGGCCATTTATACTTAAATCGATTTTGTAATATTTATAGGTTCCATCTGAGGAACGAATGGCTGCGCTGGTAGATGCTTGAACATCCAAATCAATTCGGGTTTGCGGTTCAGCTCCTACCCCTGCTGCATTATATGATGCGCTTACACGGCTATCTTGCTTCAGCTTTAACTCAGCAAGTGGAAGCGTAACATCACCACTCTGAATCACTAAATTTGAAGAAACCTTAGGCAATAAAGCACTGCCTCCAAGCGTTGCATCACCAATGATTTTAGCTTGAAGAACCGAGTTTTTAAGTTCAACACCTTTGCCGATTTCAATGTTCACATCAAATCGCGGGTTAATTGGCAAAACCAAGCCAGCCGAAGAAGGCTTGAACTCACTTGGCAATCGAATACTCGCATTTGTCACCAAGAGTGTACCCTGAACTAGGGGGTTATTAAGAGGTCCAACTACCTGAAGCCCACCATTTAACTTCGCTCTTATTGGTTCTTGATACTGTTCGACTAACTTACGTTCATCAAAGGATAAGCCATTCAACTGTATTCCCAGGTTTATATTGCCGTTTGGATAATCGACCAAACTTATGTTACCGGAACCTAGGATTGAACCACCTTTCGATGAATCAAGCCGAAGCGTCTCAAGCCGAACCTCATTATGATTAAAGGCAATCCGAGCTAAGATATTATTGAAAGTTCCATTTAAATTGGTTAAAGCCAACGAAGAACCTGATGCCGTGAAAGCCCCTTCCGCTCTGGGTTCATCCAGCGTCCCTGAGATGTCAACATTCGCATTAATTAGGCCCTCCGTTCGCTTCGTATCGACTCGGTTTGATAAAAGTTCCAAAGCGGTCAAAGGCTGATCTTTAATCGCCAACTTTACCGATAAGGGTTCGCTAACTGGAATTTCAAGCGAGTCCCAGTGAAATGGTAACTCACCCGATATACGCGCCACATACCCTTTTCGTTTCAATGTAGCGTCTTCAGTCGCAATCTTCCCCTCACTAACCGTTATCAAACTGAAGTTAGCCGCATCTATTTGGTAATGAGTGTAAGAAATATCGTTTGCGTTAACCGTGAGGCGCAAATCAGGCGTACTAGAGAAGCCACTGAGATCAGCCGTTACATCGACTATCCCTTTCATATCCGACCACTTCCTATCCCATAACTTCAACCATTCCAAGTTAAAAGCATGGATATCGATACCGGCTGTAATCTCACCATTAGGATTGATGACGCCCGAACCCGACACGGCACCTTGCCCATATGTCCAATTAATCGCTTTAATGTTATACAACTCAGATTGACGCTCAACGTCAAAAGTTATCTGTCCAATCGTTTGCCCCCTCAAACTAAGGTCATCTGTATGGACTTTCACGACCATGGCTGGCGCACTCATTGGCCCATTTACACTAATATTCGCGCTCACAACTCCACCAATTGCATTAAAACGATTCCAGGCTGACGGTGATAGGTTAAGATCAAAAGTAAGAGCAAGAGAGCGAAGTGTGTCGAAGGCCACATTATCAATAATTGCTGATGTGGTTAAGTTTTTGCTGTCATAATTATACGAAAGATCGTCTAACCTGAAAAGTGTCTTGTCGGAAGTGATGAACCAATTACTCGCCTTAATTGTATGATCAGCATAAACTAGCTGCCCCTCACCAGTTCCAATCGGCAAGTCATTCAGCGCTATATTTGTTAGGCCGATCTTCTCCGCAAAAAACTTTGGGTTCACCATTGTGCCGGATATCGTACCTGATACATCTGCGTAACCGGTGAGGCGGATACCATTTTTCGTACTCGGAATACCACTTGACGGCAGGTTCAAATAGGCATCAAATCGCGAAAGCGGCACGTTTTTAGCCAAGAATTCAAAGCTCATATTCTTATCTGAAGTGATTAAACCATTAGCCCGCACTTCGCTGGAATTGAATTTAGCAAAAAGCTCAGGTACATTCAAAAGGCCGTTTCTATAATCAAAGGTTGCTTGAGCAGAATCGATTTTAATCAGGTCTATCTGAGCGCCACGCCCCCAGGTTATCATTCCAGTAACTCGCGGATTTCTAACGGTTCCTGCGACGGTCAAGTTCGGCACCGTAAGAGCACCGCCCAATCCTATCTTCAATTTGAGCAGTCGGCTCACCTCAGGCGCTGGAATATCAGTGGCAGACAGTATTAAATTCAATAATGGCGATGTTCTTCCGCCGTATATAACCGTTCCCTTAGCTGAAACAAGTGCGGCGCCGCGCCGTATTTCCGCTTTTTCTAACCTCACTCTGTCGACATCTGCGCTGAAATCGGCGTCGAGGGCATTCGCATTCATTTCACCCAACCGACCATCATAAACTTGAATATTGCCCTTTACACGTGGCTTGGTAAAGGAGCCTTTAAGGTCTCCGCGAAAATAGGCAATTCCTTGAACCTTCTTATTGCTGACGAAGCTGCCAACTGGTAGATTTCCAAGTTTTACTTCGCCCGCCACAACCTTTAGATCTAACGTTTCAGAAACGATATCAGCCGACCCTCGAACATTCACCCGACCAACATTCCCGGTTATATCAAGCACTGGAATTTGCAGCTTATCTCCAACTAATGACACTCTGGCAAGAACTCGTCCTAAATTCGTTCCACGCCAAGTCACATTCGGCATGGAGAGATTGGCTTGGACGCTTGGCTTATTCGGGTTACCTTCAGCAATGACTCGACCATTTGCAATACCGCCAAGTTTCCATTTCTTGGTATTTGGCCAGTGATCAAGACGGACTCCTTTAAAATCAGCGATAATTTTAACATGCGGCTCAATCCCAGGCTTTGGAGATAGGTAGCTAAGTGATCCAGAAGCTTGCCCCCCTAACGCCTCTCCTGTAAACACAGGCACAAACACAGGCCCGCCTTTTTGATACGCAAATCTGCCTTTCACATTCGTCATCACAAGATGTTTGAATCGAGCTTCCTGTGCTTGCATGTCCATGACAAGATAGGGGCCAGTCAAACGACCTCTTGTAGAACCGCGTGCCGTAAAGGAACCATAAAACGGGGGGGGTTCAGCTTCCGAAATTGTCTTCCAAGCCTCATGGATATCCGATCCGGATCCGCTAAAATTTATCGATCCCATCCATGGAACACCCTTCTCAGAGCGCTCCCTTGTTGAGAACCCGTTAAATACTACTTTAGCCCCTGTTGTCTGCCCTGACCCTTCAAATTGCATTGCTATGTCTGAGATTTTCCCTTTAACTTTAACATTATAAAACGGATTTAGACTATGAATGTATTGAACCTTTGAAGCGATTACCTCACCGGTACCAAGATAATGCATCTTCCAACGTTTCGGCTCTTTATTAGCACGCAGGGAAAATGAACCAGAAAGAACCGCGCCTTGAAGAGTTACCTGAGGCTTTTGTTTCACATAAGGTTCAATCGCATCCCACTGCACTGCGGTAAAGTTACTTGAGGCAAGCGCTGAAGTCTTCTCGGTAAAAAGCCCACTAATAGTCATCTTCCCTGTGTGCGATCCAACTGCCGACAGCTTTCCGCGAAAAACATCTCCGGCTATAAATACATTTCCGTTTACATCGGCAAAGTGAGTAGTGATTGGCTTTGGCCGGAGTTCATCATGAG
>CAZJBP010000175.1:0-7124 GCA_964544115.1 uncultured Victivallales bacterium
GCGCCAAACGGCATTGGAAAGGCCGACTTCTGGCGTACGCTGGCGGCTGGTCAGAGCGGGATCGATCGTATCACCCATTTCGACGCCTCGGACTACCCGATCCGCGTCGCCGGCATCGTCAAAGACTTCGACCTGCGGCGGTATGTCGACGCCACGTCGGTGCGTCCCAACCGTATGGCTCGCCACACGCAGCTCGGCGTGGCGGCGTCGGCTCTGGCCTTGAAGGATGCCGGGCTGACGTCTGCATTCCTGGAGTCCATCGCACCGCTCCAAATCGTCATGGGAGTCAGCAGCGGCGGCGTCGATGTGATCGGCGGCGCGCAGGAGTTGCTTATGACGAAGGGCCCCAAGGGCGTCAAGCCGCACATGGTCGGTGCCTGCCAGCCGCATGCCGTCGCCAACGCGGTGGCAGCCATTCTGCAGATCCCGGTTCGCATCCTCACCGTGTCGACGGCCTGCGCGGCGGGCCTGGATGCCGTTTCCCACGCCTGTGAGCATATTCGCGCCGGCAAGGCGGATCTGGTTCTCACCGGTGGCGCCGACTCACCGACCAGTGCCTTGGGGGTCGCGGCCTTCTGCGCGGCGGGCCTGGTGCCTTCGCTGAACGGCGAGGACCCCCGCACGGTCAGCCGCCCGTTCGACCGGTTGCGCAAGGGTGGAATCATGGCGGAGGGAGCGTGCATCCTCGTGATCGAGCGGCTGGAGAATGCGCTGGCGCGCGGCGCGCGGCCGTACCTGGAGTTCCTCGGTGGGGCCGACAGCGTGGATGCTCCCGGTTCCGAATCCGGTTCGGGGCTATCCGACTCGATGCAGGAAGCGCTGACGAATGCCTGTTTGCGTCCCGCCGATGTGGACTATGTTTGCGCCCACGGGCCCAGCGACCTGGTGCTGGACCGCGTGGAAACGAAGGCCATTCGGGTGGTGTTGGGGGCTCGCGCCGATACCGTTCCTGTCTCGTCGATCAAGGGTGTCACGGGCAATCCCTTATCGGCTGCCGGTCCGCTGGAGTTGGCCGCCTGTGCCCTGATGTTCCAGAATGGAGTCATCCCGCCGACCGCCAATTACACGGACCCGGATCCCGCCTGCGATCTCGATTACGTCGGTGAAGGCGCCCGGCGCGCGCGTGTGCGGCGGGCGCTGGTGAATGTGCATGGTCTGGGCGGCGGAAACAGCAGCGTTGTCGTGGGGCGGGGGCCGGACGCGTGAACGCCTTCGAGTTTGCCATCCTGCTGTCGATGGTCGGAAACGTGGCGATTGGGCTGGTGGTGTACCTGTCCGGCCCTCACCGGGTTGTCTGCCGGGCCTTTGCCCTCATGTCGGCCGTGTTCGGTTCGTGGCTGCTGTTCCTGTGGCTGGGGGCCACCGCCCGCACCGAGGCGGCCCTGGAGGTCTGGATCCGCGCCTGCTACAGCACGGCGCTGTTCTTCCCTCTGGCCTGCGATGTTCTGCGCCACGCCATCACCGATGGGCGGGGCCTGTTCGTTGGCAACCGACGGCGAATGGCGGCGGCCATGGCCTTGCTGGTACCCACCGTCATCCTCTGCTGGACGCGGCCCTTCATCCAGAGCGTCGCGCTGCCGACCGCCGAGCAGACCGTGGGCATTCCGAACCACGGATGGACCTATCCCCTCTACCCGGCGGTTATCCTGGCCCTGACGCTGGCCATGTGCTGGCGGTTCGCCCGGGATCTCAAGGCCGCCGTCGGGGTCCGGCGGGTGGAGCTCCAGTTCTCCATGATGGGGTCATCGGCGGGCATGCTCTACGGGATCGCGGTGTTGATGCTTCCCGCGGTGACCGGCAGCATAGAGATCCGGCGGTTCCTGCCCACCGCCGTGCTGGTGCTGGACGGGTTCATAGCCTACGGCATCGCCACGCGCCGGATCATGGGCGTGTCCTATGTGCTCCACCGTATGGCCGCCTACGCCGTGATGGCGATCTACCTGTCGGTCGTGTATGCCTTCTGGCTCTATTCTGTCGACTTGACGCTGCGCTTCCTGTCCGTGCCGCTGACGTGGCCGGCGGGGCACTTCGCGGGCACGGTGGCTGTTGTCGTCTGCCTGCTCCCGATCCAGAGATTCCCGCAGCGCATGACCAGCCTGCTGCTGGCCCAGCGTCCGGGGGGCCAGCTCGACGCGGCGGTCGAGCAGGCCGGCGAACTGCTGCAGCGGGTGACCCGCGTGGACGCTTTACTGCCCCAGTTCTGCGGTTTGATCGAGGGGAAGCTGGCCAGCGGCCCGATCGCCATCTACCTGGCCGCGGCCCCCGGCGGCGACTTCCTCCGGCGCTGCCCGGAGGTGTCGTCGGACGTGCCGGAACGACTGCCGGCGGGCGGGCCCCTGGTCGGGCTGCTGTCGCATTCGCGCGAGGTTCTTTCCGTCGATACGTTTGAGCGCTCGGCGGTTGATGACGAGGTCCGAGGCGCCGCCCGTGAGCTGGCGCTGTCGGGGGGCGTGCTGGCGATGGGTGTGTATGGCCAGAACGGCATCGAGGGGGTGGTGGTGCTGCCTCGGAGGCTGTCGGGCGGCATCTACGATGCGCTCGAGCAGCGCGCGCTGCGGCTCATGGTCGACCCGCTGGGCGTGGCCATTGAGAACGCCAGGCTCTATACGGCCATTCAGGACGGAAAGGCCTACACGGACCAGATCGTCAACTCGCTCATGAGCGGGCTGGTCGTGTCCGACCCGGCGGGGAAAATCACCCTGGTCAACCAGCGTTTCCTGGAACTGCTCTTCCCGCACGGCGACGGGCCGGAGGAGGTGCTCAGCGACGTGTCCTCGCTGCCGGCTCCGTTGTCGCAATTGCTTCAGGAAACGCTCAACGGCCGGATGGGGGTGCGGGACCGGGACGTGACCCTTGCCCGGGCCCGGGCCGAAGACCTGCCGGTGCGCGTGAGCACGGGTGTGTTCAGGGGGCATGACGGGGCCGTGCGCGGGGGGCTCCTGATGATGCACGACATGACGGAGCTCCGGCGGCTCGAGGAGCAGGTGCGCCGGACGGATCGCCTGTCGAGCATCGGTACGCTTTCAGCCGGCATGGCGCACGAGATCAAGAACCCCCTGGTGTCGATCAAGACCTTCACCCAGCTCCTGCCGGAGCGGTACACCGACGCCGAGTTCCGCCAGACGTTCTTCGACCTCATCGGGCAGGAGGTGACCCGGATCGACAACATTGTCAACCGCCTGCTCGGCTTTGCCCGACCGGCGGAGCCCAGCCTGGTGGCGCTGCCGCTGCACCAGACGATCGACGCGTCCCTGCACCTGGTGTCCCAGCAGGCCAAGTCGCGCGGCGTTGAGCTGGTTCGGGCGCTGGACGCCTTTCCGGACCGGGTCATGGGCGATGCCGACCTGCTGAGGCAGGCGTTCCTGAACCTGTTCCTCAACGCCATCGAGGCCATGGAGGGAGGCGGAACCCTGACGGTGTCGACCCGCGTGGCCGCCCGGCACCCCACGGCCCTGTTCGAGGAGGTGCCCCAGGAGCAGGACTACCTGGCCGTCAGCGTCCGTGACACAGGAACCGGTATCCGCCCCGAGCACACCCGGCATATCTTCGACCCGTTCTTCACGACCAAGAGCACCGGAACGGGGCTTGGCCTGTCGGTGGCACATGGTATCTTTCAGGAGCACCGAGTTGCCGTGGATATGGACAGCAAGCTGGGACAGGGGACGACCTTTACGCTCGTCTTCCCGCTCGCCGGCAGGGAGGAGCCTACCGCGTGACCCGAACGCCCATGTGCCTGCTGTATTCCCGCGACCCGGACCTCGCCCGCGAGCTCGGAGCCTACCTGCGCGACCATGTCGCCCTCGAGGTCATGCAGGAGTCCGAACCCGTGCGGGCCTGGCTCCGGCGGACGCAGGCCGGCCTCTGCATCCTCGACCTGACGCAGCCGGACGCTCTGGATCACGCGGACGCCATCCAGCGCGAGCACCCTGGCATCGTGGCCCTGGCGGTGGGGCCGGCACGCTCCGAGCCGGCGCTGGCGGCCGAGGCCCTCAACCTCTTTGCGGTGGAGGCTCCCGATGCGGGGCGTCAGCGGTGGCAGGCCCTCGCACGCTCCGCGGTGCGCCATTTCCACCTCGTGCAGGAGAACCGCTTCCTCAAGGCCGAATCCGCGCCGAAGGCGGCCTCGCCGGGGGATCCGGCGGCACCGTCGCCCGCCGCCGCGGACGGGACGGTGGGCTTTTCGGAGGCCTTTCGCCATTTCGAGGATGTGCCGGCCTTCCTGGCGCGCGTGGTGGAGGATGTGGCCCGGAGCGCGCGCGTGGCCCGGGCCGGCCTGTTCACGCTCGACCGCGGATCGGGCGCGTACCGGTGCGTGGCGGGGGTCCGCTGCCTGCCCGGGTCGCGCGATCTGGTGGTGCCGGCCACGGCGGACCTCGTGGGCTGGCTGACCGAACACGCGCACGTGGTCTTCCGCGGCGCTCTGGGCCATGTGCGCGAGTTCCAGGACCGGATGATGCTCACGCAGGCGCTGGACACGTTCGGCGCAGAGCTGATCGTGCCCCTGTACGGCCGCGACCGCATGATGGGCTGGCTGTTTGCGGGCCACCGCGTCACGGGCGCGCCGCTCGAGGACGTCGATATCGAGCGGATCAGCTCCCTGGCTGAGCACGCCGCGCTGCTGCTGGACAACGCGCTGCTCTACGATGAAATGACCGTCCAGAAGACCCTGGCCGAAACGGTCCTGCAGTCGATCCCCATAGGGATTGTGGCCGCCGATGCCGACGGGCGGGTGCGCTGGTTCAACGAGGCGGCCGAGCGGCTCCTGGACATCGCGGCCGCTTCGGTGATCGGCGAGCCGGTGGCGCGCCTCGGCGGCCGGCTGTCGCACCTTCTGCTGCAGGCGATCGAGGGCGGGGACAGGAGCGGCGGGGAGCCGACCGTGTGGCTGGAGCGGGCGACGGGCCGGACGCTGTCGGCTCTGCCCCTGCCGCTGCGCGGCGGATCGGCGGTCGGGCTGGGCGCGGTGGCCATGATCCACGACCTGACGCAGGAGCGCCTGCTCCGCAGCCGGCAGGAGGAGCTCGATCGGACCGCGTTCTGGACCGAGCTGGCGGCGGCCATGTCGCACGAGGTCCGCAACCCGCTCGTGGCGATCAGCACGTTCGCGCAGCTGCTTCCCGAGCGCTATGCCGATGAGGAGTTCCGCCGGCAGTTCAGCGGTCTGGTTGCCCAGGAGATCGGGCGCCTGAACGGAATGATCGAGCAGATCAACGTGTTCGCCAACCCGCCGGACCTGGCCTTCGCGGCGATCAAGGTCGACGTCGTGCTCGCCAAAGCCGTCCGCGTCGCGCTGGGCCGCGTGCCGGGCAGCGGGGCGCGCATCGAGCGGGCCGTGGCGCCGGATCTTCCTCGGTTGTGGGGGGACGAGACGGCGCTGGTGGATGCGCTCGGGCACCTGATCGCCAATTCGCTGGAGGCGGTCGAGCACAGCCCGGAGCCCCTCGTTGAGATCGAGGCGACCCTTGGGGCCGGTGGCGGCGAGACGGTAGCCTTTGTTATTCGGGACAACGGGCGCGGCATTGCCGCCGGCGTCGGGGACAAGGTGTTCTCTCCGTTCTACACGACCAAGGCGAGGGGGATCGGCCTGGGGCTGCCGATCGCGCGGCGCACACTGACGGACCATAACGGCGGCCTGAGCGTTCAGTCCGACGGCGGAGGGACCACGGTGAAGGTGCGCCTGCCGGCCCACGTCCCGGAAAGAGAGTTCCATGAAGCACGTGTTGGTGGTTGACGACGAGAACGGCACACGGCAGTCCCTGCAGGCCGTCTTCGCCGGCGTCTACGAGGTGTCGACGGCCGATGGCGCGGAGGCGGCCCGGCGGGTGCTGCTCGAGAAGCCGGCGGACTTGATCCTGCTCGACGTGCGCATGCCCGGCAAGGACGGCCTGACCTTCCTGAAAGATCTCCAGAGCCTCTACCCCGAGATCCCCGTGGTCATGATCAGCGCCCTGACGTCGGTCCGCCCCGTGGTCGAGGCGATCCGCGTCGGCGCGTACGACTTCCTGACCAAGCCGTTCGACGTCCAGGACGTGCTCCGGGTCAGCCGCCGGGCGATCGAGAGCGCCGCCCTGCAGCGCCGCGTGGCGACGCTCGAAACCGACATCAGCCGCGAATTCCCGGTGCGGAACATCGTCGGGACCTCCCCGGCCTTCGTGCGGGTTCTGGACGACGTGCGCAAGGCGGCGGACACCGATGCCAGCGTGCTGATCTCCGGCGAGAGCGGCACGGGCAAGGAGTTGGCCGCGCGGCTCCTGCACACCAGCAGCAACCGGCGCGACGAGCCGTTTGTGGCCGTGCACTGCGCGTCGCTCTCGGAGACGCTGATGGAGAGCGAGCTGTTCGGCCACGAGCGGGGCGCCTTCACCAATGCCGACCGCCAGAAGCCGGGCCGGTTCGATCTGGCCGGCTCGGGCACGCTGTTCTTCGATGAGGTCAGCGAGATGTCCCCCTCGACGCAGGTGAAGCTGCTGCGCGTGCTGCAGGAGAAGGAGTTCATGCGCGTCGGCGGCACGCAGGTCATTCGCACCAACGCGCGAATCGTGGCGGCCACGGCCCGCGACCTCAAGATCGAGGTCGCGGAGGGGCGGTTCCGCGGGGACCTGTTCTACCGCCTCAGCGTCGTGCCCGTGCGCTTGCCTCCGCTGCGCGAGCGGCACGGGGACATCCCGTTGCTCGCGCGGCACTTCCTTGCGCAGTTCAGGCAGTCCGCGTCGGCCCAGGCCGAGGATTTCGATACGCCCGCCATGGACCTGCTCTGCCGCTATCCATGGCCTGGGAACGTGAGGGAATTGCGCAACATCGTGGAGCGGGTGATTGTGCTGCATCGGCAGGACCGGCACGTCACCGCAGAGATGCTCCCGGAGGAGTTTCAACAGCCCGGCGCTGAGAGCCCGGCCGTGGGGGCGGGCGTGGCTTCCGGGCTTTCGCTCGAGGACTCTGTGAACGTCTTCGAGCGGCGGCGGATCGAGGATGCGCTGCGGGCCGCCGGCGGCGTGCAAACCCGGGCGGCTCAGCGGCTGGGGACGACCCGCCGGATCCTTCGCTACAGGATGGAGAAGCTGAACATCAGCTCGTCCGAGTACGGTGCGCCGGCCGAGACCGAGGGCCCCGAGGGGTGACGCCCA
>CAZJBP010000176.1:0-7098 GCA_964544115.1 uncultured Victivallales bacterium
TCATCCTGCAGCCGGTGATGGCGCTGATCTTTGCCGCGATTGACGGGATCAAGGACGCGAAAACAGGGAAGCCCGCCTATTTCTGGACGGTCCTGTCCAGTCCGGAAAGCCGGGCGGATCTGCTGAAGGACGGCTGGAAGCACTTCGGCAAGATCTTCATCCTGGCGATCGTCCTCGACATCGTCTACCAATTGAAAGTCCACGGCACGGTCTATCCGGGCGAAGTCCTGATCGTCGCCCTGGTGCTGGCCGTCCTGCCCTACGTGCTGCTGCGCGGGCCGGTGAACCGGATCGCGCGGCTGTTCATCAAGAAGTAGCTATGCCCGAGCAGGCCCAATCATCCGCTTTCCACGTGATGGCGAAGCCGACCGGCTCGCGCTGCAACCTGGACTGTGCCTATTGCTTTTTCCTGAAAAAGGCGGCGCTCTATCCGGACAGCGCGTTCCGCATGAGCGACGAGATGATGGAGAGCTACATCCGGCAGGTGATCGGGGCGGGGCAGCCTGCCATTGCCTGGCAGGGCGGGGAACCCACCCTGATGGGGCTGGACTTCTTCAAGCGGGCCATGGCGCTGGAGAGGAAGCTTTTGAAGCCGGGCATGTCGGTTGAGAACACGATCCAGACCAACGGCATCCTGATCGACCGGGACTGGTGCCGGTTCCTGCACGACAACCGGATCCTGGTGGGTATCAGCCTGGATGGCCCCCGGGACCTGCATGACGTCTACCGCCGGGACAAGGGCGGGAACCCGACTTTTGACCGGGTGCTCGCAGCCGTGCGCCTGATGCAGGAGCACAAGGTCGAATTCAATATCCTGTGCACGGTGAATGCCGCCAACGTCCAACACCCCCTCGAGGTTTACCGCTTCTTCCGCGATGAATTGGGCGCCCGCTATATCCAGTTCATTCCCATCGTGGAACGCGATAATACGGACGGATCCCAAGCCGGCGATACGGTAACAGACCGCACCGTGCCGGCCGGGGCATACGGGCAGTTCCTGATCGCGATCTTTGACGAATGGGTGAAGCGGGACGTGGGGACCATGTTTGTCCCGTTCTTCGACTCCGTGCTGGCTTCCTATGTCTACGGCCAGTCGTCCGTGTGCGTACTGCGTCCGACCTGCGGCGATGCCCTGGCGCTGGAGCACAACGGCGACCTCTATTCCTGCGATCACTTCGTGGAGCCGAAGCACCTGCTGGGGAATATCCGGCAGGTGCCCCTGGCCCAGTTGGCGGCCTCGGGAAAGCAACGCGCCTTCGGCCAGGCCAAGTCAAGCGGCCTGCCCGGGACTTGCCGGGAGTGCGAATTCCTCTTCACCTGCCATGGCGAATGCCCGAAGAACCGGGTGCTGACCACGCCGGACGGCGAGCCGGGGCTGAACTGGCTGTGCGAGGGGCTGAAAGCGTTTTTCACCCACACGCAAGGACCCATGAAAACCATGGCCGGTCTACTGAAGAGCGGCCGCTTTGCCGATGAGATCATGAACGCACAGAACGAGGGTCAGGCCTGAAGTGAAACGCGTAGGAAGCGGCAATGAAACGCACATTTACCATTCTTCACACCAACGACATGCACTCGAGCCTGATCGGGATGGGCCCGGCCGCGGACTATACCCCTTTCACGCTCAACGACGATGCGACCCGGGGCGGTTTTGCCCGTCTGGCCGCGCTGATCGCCACGCGCAAAGCCGCTCGCACGGCGCAGGGTCCGGTGCTGGTGCTCGACGCGGGCGATTACAGCATGGGGACGCCATTCGGCGCCGCCACCCGAGAAATAGGGGGCGAATTGCAGCTCATGTCCCGGATGGGCTACGACGCCACCACTTTCGGCAATCATGAATTCGACCTGGGGCCCGACGGCCTTGGTAAATCCATCGGCGCTGCCGCCAAAGCCGGCCTCGTTCCGCCGGTGCTTTCTTCAAATGCCGATTTCACGAAACAGGACCCAACGCTGGCCGACCTTCAGCGCCTGGCCAAGGAGCAGGTGATCCGCCGGCACCTCGTGATCGAACGGGGCGGCCTTCGCTTCGGCTTCTTCGGCCTCCTTGGCAAGGAAGCTCAAATTTATACCAACGGCGGAGCGGTCGCTTTCCGCGATGCCATCGAGACCGCCAAGGAGATGGTCACGCTCCTCCGCGAAAAGGAAAATGTGGATGTGGTCATCTGCCTCAGCCACGGCGGCGTGGTGAAGGGGCAGGACGGAGCCTATTCCGATGGCGAGGACGTGAGCGTGGCCAAGGCCGTGCCGGGGATCGACATCGTGATCGGGGGCCACAGCCATACCGAACTGCGGCAGGCGATCATGGCCAACGACCGCACGCCCGTGGTCCAGACCGGGAAGGAAAGTGCGAACCTTGGTGAACTGGTGCTGGCGCTGGACGACGGCAAGCTGACGGTCGAGTCCTATCGGCTCATCCCGATCGACGACACCATTGCCGGCGATCGCGCCATTGCCGACGAGATCGACAAGTTTAAAAAAACGGTCACCGGGGCGGTGTTCGCTTCCCGCGGTTACAGCGTGGATCAGCCGTTGGCCGTCGTGCCGCGCGACCTGCCCAACACGTTCACCGACATCCCGGCCGGTACCATTCTTGCCAACCTCTGCACCGACGCTTACAGGAAAGCCACCCGGGCGGACATCGGTTTCACTGCCAACGGCATGATGCGCGCTCCCTTGACTCGAGGCAAGACGGGCGTGCAAACGGTCTATGACGTGTTCGCCGTTGCGCCCCTGGGAGCCGGCGTTGTGGACTCCACGGCCGGCAGTGCATTGGTGACCGGCTACTTCACAGGCCTGGAGCTGAAGAACCTGCTTGAGTTCTTTCTCGTGGATAATCCCGCCCATCCCGGCGAGTATTTCCCCCGCGCTTCCGGCATGCGGTTCCGCTACGACGTGTCCCGCCCGAAGCTCGACGTGGTGACGGCCATCGAGCTGGGGGACCTGGACCGCGGCTACCGGGCGATCGACATCGCCGGGAAGGACGCGCGTCTGTACAGCCTGACGTGTCCCCTGATGCTCGGGATAATCCTGGCGGCCATCCCGAAATATACCAAAGGCAGACTGCCTTTGGTCCCCAAGAACAAGGCAGGGCGCCCCCTCGCATCCCGGATCGAGGCGCTTGATGATCCCCGCGGCAGCACGGCCCATCTTCTGTCGCCGCCCGGCGCGCTGGACAAGGCCAGCGTCGCCACGGCGGCGGGCGCGGGCGCGGTCCGGGAGATCAAGGAATGGCAGGCCATCATGGATCACCTGCGCAGCCTGCCGGTCAAGGAAGCGGGTGGCCTGCCCGTGATCCCGGTGGATGAGCGGGCTGCGGAAGTTCGGGCGATCCATTGACTGTTCTCCGGTTTTCTTCAGCATTGACCCTCTTTCGTAAACGTGGCATAACATGCGAAATGGCACGTCAAAAACCTGAGCTGTGTTGTGTTGAAAAAAGGAGATTGCTATGGCTCTGAAAGAATACAAACCGGGAACAGCGTTTAGCGGCGTCATTGGTCGGACATTCGATGTCTCAAGCCCCGCCTGGCCCCAGCCGTTGCGCGCCAAAGAGGGCGCGCCCAACGTGCTGTTCATCGTGCAGGACGATACCGGCTTCGGCCAGATGGGCTGCTATGGCAGTCCGATCAAGACGCCGAACATCGATTCGTTGGCGGCAAATGGGCTGCTGTTCAGCAACATGCACACCACGGCCCTCTGTTCGCCGACCCGGTCCTGCATCCTGACTGGCCGCAACCATCATTCCAATGCCATGTCCTGCATCACCGAAGGCTCGACCGGATACCCGGGCGGCAACGGGAACATCCCCTTCGAAAACGGGTTCATGTCCGAAATGCTTCTTCAGAAAGGGTACAACACCTACGCGATCGGCAAGTGGCACCTGACGCCGGCGGACCAGATTTCGGCAGCCGGCCCCTACGAGCGCTGGCCCCTGGGGCGCGGGTTTGAGCGCTACTACGGCTTCCTGGGCGGGGATACGCACCAGTATTATCCCGAACTGGTGTATGACAATCACAGCGTGGAGCCCGAGAAGACCCCCGAAGAGGGGTACCACCTGACGGAAGACCTGACGGACAAGGCGATTTCGTTCATCGCCGACTCCAAGCAGGTGGCGCCGGACAAGCCGTTCTTCATGTATTTCTGCCCCGGAGCGGGCCATGCCCCGCACCATGTGCCCAAGGAATGGGCCGACCAGTACAAGGGCCAGTTTGACGACGGATGGGACGCCTACCGGGAAAAGACCTTCAAGCGGCAGAAGGAATTGGGCATCATCCCGAAGGACGCCGAGCTGTCGCGGCACGATCCCGACGTGCAGGATTGGAAATCGCTTTCGGCGGACGAGCGGAAGCTCTACGCCCGCATGATGGAGGTGTTTGCCGGATTCCTGAGCCACACGGATCATCAGTACGGCCGCCTTTTCGAGTTCCTCAAGTCCATCGGGCAGTGGGAGAACACGATCGTCATGTTCATCTCCGACAACGGCGCCAGTTCGGAAGGCGGGCCCACCGGGTCGGTGAACGAGAACAAGTTCTTCAACAACGTCAAGGACGACCTGAAGCAGAACCTGTCGATGATCGACCAGCTGGGCGGCCCCTCGACGTTCAACCATTATGCCTGGGGCTGGACCTTCGCCGGCAACACGCCGTTCCGCCGCTGGAAGCGAGAAACCTATCGCGGCGGCATCAGCGACCCGTTCATCGTCCACTGGCCCAAGGGCATCAAAGCCAAGGGCGAGGTGCGGACACAGTATGCGCATGCCATCGACATGGTGCCGACCGTCCTGGAGGCCCTGGGCCTCGACGCGCCGACGGTGGTCAAGGGCGTGACGCAATCGCCGATCGAAGGCCACAGTTTTGCGGCGGCCTTCAATGACGCCAAGGCGCCCTCCCGGCACATCACGCAGTATTTCGAGATGATGGGGCATCGTTCCGTCTATCACGACGGCTGGCGCGCGGTGTGTCCGTGGCCGGGCGCCTCGTTCACGGAAGCGGGGGCATTCTTCGGCGCCCCGATCGACAAGGACAAGCTTACGGCGCTGGATGCCAAGGGCTGGGAGCTCTACCATATCGAGAAAGACTGGGCAGAAAATCACAACCTGGCGGCCGAGAACAAGGCAAAGCTGATCGAGATGATCGCCACTTGGTATGTCGAGGCCGGCAAGTACAACGTCCTGCCCGTCGATTCGCGCGGGACGCTGCGGTTTGCCGATCCGCGTCCCCAGATCGCGGTGGCCAAGACGTCCTACACCTATTACCAGAATACGCAGGCCATCCCGATCAATGCCTGTCCGACGGTATTGAACCGGCCTCACAGCATTTCGGCGGAGGTTGACATCCCTAAAGGGGGAGCGGAAGGCGCGCTTTTCTCCGCCGGTGATGTCCAGGGTGGGTTTGCCCTGTATCTGCAGGAAGGCCGGTTGCAATATGTCTATAATTACGTCGGCAGCCAGTTTTTCCATGTGGTGTCAAATGTGACGGTCCCGGAGGGGCGGCACACCCTGCGCTTCGAGTTTGAGGTGACCGGCAAGCCGGACGTCAAGAACGGCAAGGGCGCCCCCGGGCGCGGGCAGCTCTATATCGACGGCAAGCTGACGGGCCAGGCCGAGATTCCGCTCACCATGCCGCTGTCCCTCGGGCTGGGCGGCGGATTTGTGTGCGGAGCCGACTCAGGGTCGCCGGTCTGGGACAAGTACAAGTCGCCGTTCAAGTTTACCGGCACGATCAAGGGGGTGACGGTGGATGTGAGCGGAGAGCTGATCAAGGACGATGAGATGGCCCTGAAGGCCATCATGATGAGGCAGTAAGCCAGGTCAGTACCGGCAATCCTGTACGGTTGGGATTGCCGGTTTTTTTCCGTGAGCCAAACAACCCGAATCGGGGGCCGAATGCTTTTACGGAAAAAAAGGGTTGTGCCGTCATCCGGCATAGGTCAACGTGCGCGAAATCATGTTGCCTGTACACTTTTTTTCTTGATGGCGTTAAGCTCTATTGGTCAGGACTCCTTTCCTCTCCAGCCGCCCGACCAGTCTACCCCCCGCGCCGCGCTGAAGACATTCCTTGAGGAGGGAGATGCGTTTGGCGCCTTTCTGGCCCGCGAATACATCCGGTCTCCCACGCGAGCGGACTATCAGCACATGTTTTTTCTGGGGGAGCAACTGGTGCAAGGGCTTGATTTGAGCCAGGTACCCCCGGCTGCGCGCATGAAGGAGGGCCGGGCGGCGGCGTTCGCCTTGTACGAGACGCTGAGCCGCCTTCGGTTGCCTTCTCTTTCCGAAAGTCTCGGCACGGAAACGAGGGCCGACTCCGACGGCACGAATGTCATGCACTGGGTGGTGCCGAACACAGAAATCGTCCTGATCCGCGCGCCGACCGGGCCGCGCGCCGGCGCCTTCCTGTTCAGCCCGGAAACGGTAGCGCGCGCGGATGACTTTTACAATCAGGTCCGAAGCCTTCCTTATGTGCGAGCGGTTCCCCTGGAAAACGTGAATGATATTCTGGTTTCCGGAGGAGGCTGGCTCGTTCCGTACTCCTGGATCAAGGCGATGCCGGCCTGGCTGCGGAATCCCCTGGCCGGACAGGCCATGTGGAAGTGGGTCGCCGCGGTGCTTCTGCTGGCTGCCTTTGCCCTGCTGCTGGGGTTGGTCCTCCGCCTGTCCCGTCGCCTCACGGGGGAGCACCCTTTCCGGCGGGCGCTGGCGCAGGAGTCTTTCCCGTTGTTCCTGCTGCTGGCGGTTCCCGTGCTGACGTACCTGCTGCTCGTGCAGGTCAACATGCGCGACCATGTGGGCGGCGCCATCGAACTCGGGGCGACCGTGCTGATTTTTGTGGCCGGCGCGTGGATGGCCTGGCGCGCCGCGCCGGTGGTCGCCGAGGCGATCATCGCCTCCCCCTCCATCGCGCCCGAGAGCATTGACGCCCATCTCATCCGCATCTGTACCCGCCTGCTCGGGATTGTGGCAAGCGCGGCGCTGCTGGGCATGGGCGCCGACCGGTTGGGGGTGCCGGTATACGGGATTGTCGCCGGGCTTGGCGTGGGCGGCCTGGCCATCGCCCTGGCCGCGCAGCCGACCATCGAGAACCTGATCGGCGGGCTGAGCCTGTT
>CAZJBP010000177.1:0-7041 GCA_964544115.1 uncultured Victivallales bacterium
CGGCTGAAGTTGGCCGCGCACCTGAGAGGCACGCCGGCGCGCCAGCCCGGCGGCACGCTGTTCCTGTTCGACGAGCCCACCACGGGGCTGCACTTCGACGACATCCGGCGCTTTCTCGGCGCGCTGCGCCGGCTGCTCGACGCCGGCCACTCGGTCGTGGTGATCGAGCACAACCTCGACGTCATGCGCGCCGCCGACTGGCTGATCGACCTGGGCCCGGAGGGCGGCGACGCGGGCGGGCGCATCGTCTGCGCCGGCACGCCGGGGGAGGTTGCCGCCGTGGACGCCAGCCACACTGGGCAGGCGCTGCGGCGGGCCGGAGCGCAGGCGGGGCTCGGAGCAGCAGTGCCGAGCCGCGGGCGCCGGGGGGCGGGGAAGAGAGCGCCGCCGGACGAGCGCATCCGCATTCGCGGGGCGCGCGAGCACAACCTCAAGAACATCGACCTCGACATCCCGCGCGACCGGCTGACGGTCATCACCGGCGTCAGTGGCAGCGGCAAGAGCACGGTCGCGTTCGACCTCCTCTTCGCTGAAGGGCAGCGCCGATACCTTGAATCGCTCAACGCCTATGCCCGCCAGTTTGTCCAGCCCGTCAGCCGGCCCGAAGCCGATGCGGTGACCGGCGTGCCGCCCACCGTGGCCATCGAGCAGCGCACCAGCCGCGGGGGCTGGAAAAGCACGGTGGCCACCGTGACGGGGGTTCAGCCCTTCCTGCGGCTCTTGTACGCGCGGCTGGGGACGCTCTTCTGCCCGGACTGCGATGTGGCCATCGCGCGGCAGAGCCTCGCCTCGGTGCAGGCCGAGGTGCAGCGGCGTTACCGTGGCCGGCGCGTGCAGGTGCTGGCCCCCCTCGTGACGGCGCGCAAGGGCTACTACACCGACCTGGCGAAATGGGCGGCGCGGCAGGGCGTGGAGCACCTGCGCGTGGACGGCGAGCCGCTGCCGACGGCGGCGTGGCCGCGGCTCGACCGCTACCGCGAACACACGATCGAGATGCCGGTGGCGCGGATCGACGTCCAGCCCGCGCGGGAGCAGGAGCTGGCCGCCGCGCTGGCCGCCGCCGCCGGCGCAGGCAACGGCGTGGTGCTGATTCTGAGGGAGCCGGTCGGGCCGGGGGCGAAGGCGGACGTCTTCTCCACTCGCCAGGCGTGCCCGTCGTGCGGCCGCGGATTCGCCGAGCTCGATCCGCGGCTCTTCTCGTTCAACTCCGCGCACGGCTGGTGCCCCCGCTGCGCGGGCACGGGAATGCGAGGGGGGCAGGAGGCGTCGGACGGGGCTGAGGAGGCGGATCGCTTCGATCCGGCCGATGAGGCGGAAGCCCAGCCCTGCCCGGCGTGCCGTGGGCGCCGCCTGCGGCCCGAGGCGCTGGCCGTGCGGTTCCGGGACCTGTCCATCGCCGAGATCGGCGCGATGACCGTCAGCGCCCTGGACGGCTGGTTTGCGCGGCTCTCGCTGGGGCGCCGCGAGCGCGAGATCGCGCGCGACCTGGTGGCCGAGATCCGCTCGCGACTGGCCTTCCTGGACGAGGTCGGTCTGGCGTACCTGGGGCTGGACCGCCCGGCGCCGACGCTCAGCGGCGGCGAGGCGCGCCGCATCCGCCTGGCCGCGCAGCTGGGGTCGAACCTGCGCGGGGTGTGCTACATCCTCGACGAGCCGACCATCGGCCTGCACGCGCGCGACAACCGCATGCTGCTGGATACGCTGGCGGCGCTGCGCGCGCGGGGCAACACCGTCGTGGTGGTCGAGCACGACGAGGACACGATCCGGCGCGCGGACCACGTGATCGACCTCGGGCCCGGCGGCGGCGTCCGCGGGGGGCGCGTCGTGGCGGCGGGCACGCCGGCGCAGCTGGCGCGCTCGCGGAGGTCGGTCACCGCGCGCTGCCTGGCCGAGCCGATGCGGCATCCGCTGGGCGGCCGCGAGCGGCGGGCGTGCCGGACCACCGGGAAGGGGGCGGAGGCGCTGACGGTCCGTAAGGCGCGGATGCACAACCTGGCCGGCGTTAACGCGGCGTTTCCCGTGGGGCGGCTGGTCGTCGTGACGGGCGTCAGCGGCAGCGGCAAGAGCACCCTCGTGCGCGACATCCTGCACCGCAACCTCGCGGCGTGGATCCACTCCCGCGGCCGGGGGTTCAAGGCGCAGGCCTGCGCGGCCATTGAGGGCATCGAGCGCGTGCGGCGGGTGCTGGAAGTCGACCAGACGCCGATCGGCAAGACGCCGCGGTCGTGCCCGGCGACGTACGTCGGGTTCTGGGACGACGTCCGCCGCCTGTTCGCCGCAACCCCCGAGGCGCGGATGCGGGCCTACACGGCCTCGCGCTTCTCGTTCAACGTCGCCGGCGGGCGGTGTGCGGAGTGCGAGGGTCAGGGGCTGAAGCGGCTGGAGATGAGCTTCCTGCCGGACGTGGCGGTGACCTGCGAGGCGTGCGGCGGGCGGCGCTTCACGCCCGAGACGCTGGAGGTGCGCTACGGCGGGCGGTCCGTGGCCGAGGTGCTGGCGATGAACGTCGACGAGGCGGTCGAGTTCTTCGCTCCGCATGCGTCGATCCACCACGCGCTGAGCCTGCTGTGCGAGGTCGGGCTGGGATACCTCACGCTCGGCCAGCAGAGCCCCACGCTCAGCGGCGGCGAAGCGCAGCGCATCAAGCTGGTGACCGAGCTGGCGCGGGTGAACCCCGTGGTGGCGCGGCTGAGGAGCCGCGGCGGGGTGGGGGAGACGGCGGCCACGCCGCTGGCGGGAACGGTGTACGTGCTCGACGAGCCGACGATCGGGCTGCACATGGCCGACGTCGAGAAGCTCATCGGGGTGCTCCAGCGGCTCGTGGACTTCGGGGCCACGGTCATCGTGATCGAGCACAACCTCGACCTCATCGCCGAGGCCGACTGGGTGATCGACCTGGGTCCCGAAGGCGGCGACGCCGGGGGCCGGGTCGTGGCCGCGGGGCCGCCGCCGGCCATTGCCGGCTGCCGCGCCTCGCACACCGGACAATTCCTCGTGCCCTTTCTGGCCCGGGGTGAGCAGGGTCCCGCCGGTGGTGGGGCGCAGTTGACCGGGCGGCCTGCACCCGCGCGGGGACGAAGGGCGAAGTGATGGAAACGCAATGAAAAGGAAGCTCGAATCCGAACACGTCCATCGCGTGAGCGCCGCGGCGCTGCGCGGCCGGCTGTGCGCACTGGCCAGGCCTGAGGACGCCCGCATCCTTGCATGGTTCTTCAAGACGGGCCCGGGCGAGTACGGGGAGGGTGACCGTTTTATCGGCGTGCGGGTGCCCGCCCTCCGCCGGCTCGCGGCGGAGGCCGATGGCGCAAGTGAACGCGCCGTGCTCGCCCTGCTGCGCTCGCGCGTCCACGAAGAGCGCCTCCTCGCCCTGATCATTCTGGTCCGCCGCTTTGCCCGCGGCGGGGCCGCCGACCGCGCCCGCATCCACGGCCTCTACCTCGCCCATGCGCGATGGATCAATAACTGGGACCTGGTCGACCTCTCGGCCCCGCAGATCGTCGGGGACTGGCTGACAAACCGCGACCGCTCGCTGCTCGACCGGCTGGCGACGTCGCCGTCGCTGTGGGAGCGGCGCATCGCGATCGTCGCCACGCTGGCGCTCATCCGCGCCGGCGATTACGCGGACACGCTGCGCGTGGCCGATGCGCTGCTGTCCGACCGCGAGGACTTGATCCACAAGGCCACCGGCTGGATGCTGCGCGAGGTGGCCAAGCGCGACCGGGCTACGGTCGAGGCGTTTCTGATCCCCCGGTGCCGCACCATGCCTCGCACCATGCTCCGCTATGCCATTGAGCGGTTTCCCGAGCCGTTGCGGCAGGCCTATCTGAGCGGCGCCGTGGCCGGCGCCGGCCGCATTGAAAGACGCGCGCGGTCTGTGTCATAGTGCCCCCGTTGCGCGGCGGGCCGGGATGGCCGCCGCTGCCTGGAGGGCGGGACGATGATCATTGGGCTGGTGACCGTTCACGTCAGCATTCCCGAAGCCCGGTCGCTGAAGGACAAGCGCTCGGTGCTGCGCAGCATGAAGGATCGCATCCTCAACCGCATGAACGTCAGCGTGGCCGAGGTGGGGCGGCAGGACGAGTGGAACTACTCCGACATGGCGTTCGTGACCGTCGCCGCCGAGAGCGAGATTGTGCAGCGGCGGATCTCGGAGCTGAGCGAGGTCCTGCGCTCCAACCCGCGGTGGGTGCTGATCGACATGCACACGGAGATGATCTGAACATCGACCTCCGCCATGACCGCCCCTGACACACCAGAGAATGATTCCCAGCCGGCGCCCCTGCGGTCACAGCGGCGGGCGCAGGCCGCCGCGGATTCGCTGCGCACGCTGATCCGCGACCAGGCGCTGCGTCTGTTTGGCGCCGTGGATGCGGCGGCCGCCGCGCCGCTTGAGATGAACCTGCGGTTCACCGTGCAGCCGTCCCAGGCGTGGGCCCTGACCTTCGACCCGGCCCTGGATGAGCAGGTGCAGGCGCAGCTGGAGGACCGGTTCTCCCAGGGCGGCGCGTTCCAGCGCGGGCGCGTCTACTGCTTCCGCTGCGCGGGCGCCGGCTGCGATCACGCCGTCCCGCCGACCCCGCTATGCGTGTTCAACGGCTACAGCCCGACGGGCACGCCCGAGTGGTGCGAGATGGCGCAGGCGCTGATCGACGCGCGCGACGAGCGGGTCGACCAGCTCTTCGCGTCGCACCCCGCGCTGCTGGCGCGCGTACAGATGGGCCGCGAGCTGCGGGCCCGCCAGCTGACGCCGTTCGGCCGCTCGTCGCGGACCTACGCGCTGCTGGGCCAGGTGGCGGCAGGCTACTTCCCCCTACCCTCCGGGAGGGGCATGCGCCCGGCGGAGCGCTCGCCCCGGCTGGCCGTGTCGCTGCAGGTGGCCGAGATCCGCGACGCCCGCGGCCGGATGCGGCTGGAGCTCAACCCGGTGTCGGCGCTCTCGCCTGACGACTGGCGGGAGTTTGTTCTCTCCGATGAAGGCCCCGCCGCGCTAGGGCCGGCGATCGACCGCGCGGGCCGCGCGCTGGAGGACCTGGGCGGGCGGGTGGCCGCCGCGCGTCTGGAGAAGCGGTTCGGGGCGATGCGCGAGGCCCTGCAGGGCATTCCCGCCATCCTCGGCGGCCTGGCGCGCGCGATCGAGCGCGGCGCCCGCCAGGACCAGCGCCGCACGCGGCATGCCCAGCGCCACCCGCGGCAGGAGCGGCCGGTGCACAAGGCCTGGGACGATGCCCGCGAAGCGCCGCCGGCCGGCCTGTTCTATGACGAGAAGCGAAACACGTGGGTTGTCTGCGCGCGGCAGGGCCGCACGCACGCATTCAACGAGCAGGGGCGGCACGTGACCAGCTTCACGCTAGAGGCGGGCGCCGTGGAGTTCCGCGTCCGCACGCGCCGGTGGCGCGCGGCCACGCCGGCCGAGTTCGCCGCGTTCCGGGAGAAGCTCGCCGCCCAACGTCTGTCCTCCGATGCCCAGCTCCAAGACGGTGAGCCTGATCGTTCACGGTGAGGATGCGGGACCCGCCGCGGGTCAAGCTACCCTTCGCAGTGTGGTTCAGGCCTCTTTGCTCTCCTGATTCCCGAGACCACCAAGGAAAGCCCGATGCCAAGAACGACCCCCGCCGGGACGCACACCCACAATGTGATCCGCTCGCTTCGCTCGTGTCTTGCCATTTGGGATTCGTGGAACTGCATCAGGTCCTGACCGGGGAGTGGGCGACCGTGACGGGGCGTCGCCAATGCAGGGAAGAGCCAGAGAATCACGGCACTGGCCAACGCAAGGATTAGTCCGGTTATCTTCCGAATCATAGGTCCTTCATCATGCTGCTCGAACACCAGCGTCCAGACACCGCGCTCAAATCAGCAATCGTCAATCGACAATCGCCAATCTCTCTTACGCTCCGAGGGCGGCGAAGTTGCCGCAGAGCAATTCTTGCTTCAGGTCGATGTAGGCCCGGAACGCGTCCCAGGACACATCGGGCGGCACGGGGCGGTCGACCATCGGGATGAAGCCGCCTTCCTCGATCAGCGGGATGAACTCGCGCAGGTGGGCGCGAACGGCGTCGGCGCCCAGCAAAAGGATGCGCGGGTCGACGCCGCCCCAGAGGCGCAGGGAGGGCCCGAACCGCCGCCGCCATTCCTGCGGGCCTGTGTCGGCGGCCCGATCGATGGGCATCAGCGTGTCCACGCCAGCCTCCATCAGGTGCGGAATCAGCGCCGTCGGGTCGTCGGCGACGTCTACGGCCACGTAGCGGGTGCCGTGCTCACGAAAGAAATCCACCAGCCGCTTCAAGTGCGGGAAGACGAAAGCGCGGTAGGTCTCCGGGTTTTGCAGCGGGGCGCCCTTCAGGGAGGGATCCTCGTGGAGGATCACGAAGTCGACATGAATCTTCTCCAGCACCGGCCGGCTCGTCTCGATCAGAAAATCGGCCCAGAACGTCATCACCTCGTGAATCAGGCCGGAGTGCTCGTCGCCGGCGTCGAGGGACACGTTTACGTCCCCCATGAGTTGGCGCGCCTGCCGACAGAAGCCGTGGATGGCGCAGGTCCGACCCAGCCCCAGCGAGCAATCGCGTCGCAGCCAGCCTTCGATGCTCGCATCGAGGTCGGCGGGGTAGCGCCCGGGGGCCGAGGCCTCGAGGCGCCGGCGGAGGCCGGCGACATCCTCCGACGTGCTGACCAGAGGCAAGGCTGGCGGGGCCTGCTCATCAAGAGGAGCCTCCGCGGATGGCGGGAGCAAACCGTAATCGACGGGGACGGCATCGCGCCGGTCCAACCCCAGGGCACCCTCGCCCTCGAACCAGTTCCACGCGAATCCGCTGACCGCCTCGGGGTTCTCGCGCTCCCAGCGGGCCCGGGTTTCGCTCTCGACGCCCCGCTCGTGATGGGGGCGCCGGTCGGCCGGCTGGTACTCCATGCAGGCGATGAAGCGCTCGCGATCGTTCATGTGCCCCCCCCGCAGTCGGGTCTGCGCAAGGGGACTCCCGCTCGTCGGCTAGCCTCCATGCGGCTACCATAGCGACCGCATGGCCGGTGCGCAACCGCGAACAC
>CAZJBP010000178.1:0-6950 GCA_964544115.1 uncultured Victivallales bacterium
GGACGGCGGTTTCAAGTTTCTCGCCGAGCAGGATGTTGGCCGACCAGTCTTCCCAATCGCGCTCCGCCAGCTCGCCGTAGGTTTTTCCGCCGGAGCCGGGCGCGACGCGTGTCATAAACTCGCCGTCGAACAGGACGCGCGGGCCGCGCCCGACCACATCGCGTGCCATGGAGTCAACGGAGCCGCCGAGATAGGTGTTGTTCTCGCACTCGTAGCGGGCGCGTTCGCGGATCACGCGGCGCACGGCAAGGGAGTTCGCCGAGGCGGCGTCTAGCCCGTCGGCCATGGCCCAATGTTCGGCGTTTTCGCTAGAGAGTTTGGCGGCGTCGTATCGGGCTTTGACGGTGCGGCGCTCGGGCCGCGCGAGAGCTGACGAAGCCTGCATGTCCTTGGAGAAGTCGCGTCGGGCGCGGAAAATGGCGGGAAGGTTGAAGTTCATACCGAGCCTCCGGGGATGATCTGCGCGCGCCCGAGTGCGGCGAACGGGTTGCCGGTCTGGGCGCGGGCGCGTCGGTCAAGCTCGCGGGCCGCAGCCATGGTCTCGGTGAGCGAGTGGGTCGTCATGCTTCCGGCGTTGCCCGTGACGGAGCGGGGAGACTCTACAGCCTCGCGTATCAGTTCGGTCGGTGTCTTGTCTGGCATGGCGCGCGCCCTTTCATGCGGGCAAAGATAGGCGTCGGCGCGCGCGGTGTCTACACCTATGCGTCAATAATCGCAAAGGCGAGGGCGCGGAGTGGAGGGCCGTAACGGTTTTGGGCAGGCGTCCGTAACGGTTTCGCGTGTACGGGCGTAACGGTTTTCTGGATACGAAAACGCCCGCGCGGCGCGGTCGGCGTCGGGCGGGCGTAACGGTTTTAGGCAGGCGTAACGGTTTTGGCTATCGGTTGTTTTGACCGTGTTCTTTCCACAGGTCGGCGTAGTACTCGGCGCACGCAAGGGAACTTGTTACGACGGCGCTTGCCGAGCAGTTATCACGCGCCGCCGCCGCCCGTATCATGTCCACCGCGCGCGCGGAAAGCCGGATCGACCTGTACGGCACGCGCTCTTTGCCTTCCCATTGCGTCAACGCGGCGGCGCGGCACTTGGCAGACCGTTCGGCTGGCGTAATCGGAACGGCCGGCGTCCGCGCGGCACGCTCGGAGCACCTGGTGACGTTGGCGCAGCGACCGCCGACGTTGGCCGGCGCGTTCAGCTTGATAATGCGCCCGCACACGGCGCACGGTCCTTTTGTTTTGGTCTTCGTCTTGCTCATTCTGTTGGATCTCCGTAACGGTTTTTACTGTATCACTTTTTGGGAGTCGCGCCAACTGCGCGGCGTTTCTGTTTAGCGTTCGGCGGCGCGATCAGGCGCGCCCCGGTGCAAAGCGGGCGCTTGCACGTCCGGCAATTCATCCGGCAAAAGTCGGGCTTCTCGTTTGTGCTCATGGCGTGGCGTCCCTCCATCCGTAACGGTTTTAGCCGTAACGGTTTTTTACCTATCAATCACGATCAGCGCCACGTCGGCGCTCGTGCCTTCCGACCGGAAGCTGCCAGCCGGGAGGTCGTGCCACTCCGTCGCGATGGGGCGCAGCGCCTCGCGCTGGCGGGTGCCGTTGTAGCACAGCGACACCAAGCGACCTCCCGCGCGCACCATGTCCAGCGCGTGCAGGATGTGGCGCACGTCGCGGCCCTGCTTGAAAGGCGGGTTCATTACCACCGCGTCAAACGTGCCGCCGAGGTCTTCGGGCGACGTGCCCAGAAAGTCGCGGTTGTGGACATTGGCGCGGCGTATCGCTTTTTTAACCGCGCCGAACAGCTCGCGCGACTCCTCGACCATGACCCACTCGGCGCGGAGCTGTTCCAAGGGCTCATACAGGCGACCGAGCCCGGCGGAGGGTTCAAGTATGCGCGCGCCGTCGCCGTCGCCCAGGCGCTGCCGCACAAGGTCCGCCATGCGGGCGGCGATCACGCGCGGCGTCTGGAACAGGTTGAAGCCGGTCACGGCGCGCGGCGCGGTGCCTTCCTCGTGCCGCGCGGCGATCTGCCGGAAGCGCTCGCGCTCGGAGAGCATGAGCGCCCCGGCGCGGTCGTTGTCGGCTCGGAGAAGTAGAAGGCGGTCGATTCCGTTCATGGTTACACCGCCTTTTGGTCGAGATTGGAACGCCACGCGCGGCCCGCGTCCGTCCAACCGTATTGGGTTGTTGAGTTGATGAACGCCAGCCCGCAAACAGCCGCCTTGTTTAATACGGCGCTTTCCTCTTCGGTGTGCTTCTCCTGCCATGATTTTTTGATGGCGCTTTCAAGCGTGGCCAGGCGCTCGCGCACCCATTCGCGAGCGGCGGGCGCCGGGTCCGTCCATTGCTCGGCGGTCATGGCCTTTTGCGGCTTGTCCGTCAACACGATCACCGAGCCGTGATGCTCGCGCACCTTGGCGACCGCCGGGAAGTCTGAACGTGAGTACGTAGCGCTGCGCACACGCCCGCCGCCGATGATCTCGGCTGTTTCGTAATTGCGGGCGCACTTGACGCGCTCGCTATACTCCGCCTGCGTCAACCGCATTACCTGGCGCGGCTCATTGCCGAAACTCGAACGGCGTCCGGCGTTCCAAACGGACTGCAGGAGCTCGGCGTCGGCGTCTGACAGGTTGACCAGCGGCGCGGCCTTGGGCGTCGCGTCGGCTTTGGCTTTCTTGTCCGCTTTCTTTCCGGCGTTGAACGCTTCAAGCTCGGCGTCGGTCGGCGCGCGGTAGACGCTGGACGCCAGACGCTCGGTGTCCAGCGTGAACAGCGCATAGTCGGTGCCCGGAACGTTCTTGATACCGTAGTTCCAACCGGTCACGGCGGGGACTTTGAGCGCGACCGAAACGACGCGACCTGTCACGCTGGACTTATTGACCTTCATTACTTGGCGCTCCCCTATCCAGCCGCCGGGAAACATCTCGACATGAGCGGCGCGCCCGCCTTGCGCCTCCAGCATTTGGTTTTCGTAGGCGAGCCGGAGCGTGACATGTTGATACCAGCGCCCGCACGGCTGCCAGTCAAGCGGGCGCGTGCGGTGTTCTTCGAGGAACGCCGCCGCGGCAAGAACAGGCGTAACGGTTTTAGCCCGGAGCGCGCGGTATGGTCCGGTTCCGTATCCGGCCAGCATGAGCGCCACGCCGAGCCGGTATTGATCCATCGTGATTTTGCCGTCGTCGCCTGCGGGCTTCTCGTCAATGTTGTGGAGAGCGTAAAACGGCGCGTCCATGCGGGGGAGCTTGCCACCGTTGGCGAGCGCGTGCCACAAGTCAAAGGCGCGTTGCTCTTTTCCGACCGTCTCGCCACCTTCCTTTTCGAGTTTGCGCTGCTCGGCTTCAAGAATCTTGATACGCCCCATACGGACACCCGGCGCGGAAACGTGCAGCGCGTGACCGATAACACCCGCGGTGCGGTGTTGCCAGTATTCCGCCTTGCCCCAAAGATTGACGGAACGGTCTGCCGTGCGTTCAAGGGCGCGCGCCTTGCGCTCGGCGAGGGCGGCGCTTTGGTAGCCCAGGAGTTTCGGGCCTGCCTCGTAGGTGTCCGCGCTGCCGTGCGCCTCGTCGCGGCGCTTGTCCCTGTATCCGGCGAAACGCTCGGCGCGGTCGGCGGCGCGGTCGGTCGGCGATTGATCCTCGTCGTCAATGATTCCGTCGTCGGCGTATTCAAGCGCGGTGTTTTCGCGCGTCGGCGTCCAGACGGCGACAAAGGCGCATGACTGTTTAGGCGTGGCCGTCCAGCCCTCGCGGCGCAGGCGCTCGTATTCCGGGCGCGGCACGCGTCCGCAGTAGAGCCGCAACTTATCATCCTCCGGGCAATAGGTGGCGTAGGATGAACCCGTAAAGGTTTTAGGCGTATCGGTTTCGGTGTCCGGGTCCGCGTCGTCGCTGGCGTCCGTAACGGTTTCTTGTGCGGGTGTCTGGTCCTGTTCCGGCGTATCCGTAACGGTTTCTTGTGTAGGATTTTCGTTTTCCGTAACGGTTTCTTGTGCGCCTGCCTCGGCGTCAACCTCGGCTTGCGCGGCCGTGCCGACGGCGTGCCCTATCACATACGCGTCAACCATGGCGGGTGTCGCGCCTTTGGTTTGCAGGTCCGCAATCATGGCACCGCGTGAAACGACCTCGCCCCCATAGGAAACGGGCTCGGCAAGGTAAGCGTCGGCACCAGGACGAGGCGCGACGGGCTCGGGTGTAACGGTTTCCAGGTCGTCAATTTCCGATTTGGTTTTCGTAAGCCAAGCCATAAACCGCGCGTGTGGTTTTTTGATGTTTTCCGCGCGGTCTGAAATGGTAACGTCCTGTGGGCTCATTCCGCGCGACGTGGCATAGGCGATATAGTTTTCCGTGTAATCGTCATAAACAGCCGCAACGGGTGCGGGCTCGCCTGCGTCGCTGGCGTCAACCGTAGCGGGCTCGGCGTGCGTCGCGGGCTCGGGCATGGCTTCCGGCACGGGCTCGGGCTCGGCGTGCGGCGTAACGGCTTCTGGATACACAGCGCAGTGACACGGCGCTGTGTGTGCCTTGCCGCAAAGGTCACACGGTTTCCCGTACATGTTGCAGAACGGTTTTTCTTCCGTAACGGCTTCCGGCACCGCTACGGGCTCGGCGCGCGCGGGCTCGGCGTTCTGCTTGGCTTCCGCTTGGCGACGCTCCCAGGCGTCAATACGGATCTGTTCCCATTCGCAAGCGTGCATGACTGCCAGCGCCTCGGCGCGCGTCATGGCGAGCCCTCCAAACGTAACGGGCTCGTGTGCGGTATCGGTGTTCTGGTCAATGGTGTTCTGGTTCATAATCTCGCCTCTTTTCGTGTAACGGTTTTTCGTGTATCAGTTTCGGTTTAACGCTCGGCTTGCCAGTGCATGCGGGCCGTCGTGACCAACTTGTCAAAATCCAACCCTTCACAATCGCAGAAGTGCGCGAGGTTGGTCAGCAGGTCCGTCGTCGTGTCGGTCGGGCAATACGCGTCGCCCTGTGATTCGCTGTGCGCGTAAAGGGCGGAAAGTGCATGCGTGACACGCTCGCCGTTGGAAACGTCGCCGACCTGTTTGGAAGCGTTGAATTTGTGTTTTTTCGTGCTCATGGTGTGATTTTCCTTTCGTGTCAATCCGTAACGGTTTAACGCATAAACCGATAGTTGTTTTCGGCGTGATTTTCCGCTTGCTCTGCCGTGTCCCAAGCGATTGAATGGATGCCATCGCAAAGCCACAAAATTCCAAACACCAAAGCGCCGCCTATGCAATGATGATCTGTAATCTCGTATCCGTGCTTGTTGTGTTCCTGTTTTGATAGTTTCACTTGTGACCTCCGTAACGGTTTTTCCTACGCGACCGCGCGCGCCTTGCTGTCAAACTTCTCCACCAGCGCCTCGCGCTCGGCGAGGTCCGCAACCACCCGGCGCGCGACCTCCTTGTCAAGTTCCGTGTGCCCGCGTCCGTCTCCGTCAATCCGCAACGGCATAAGCAAAACTTTGAACCCCTCCGACTTGAACAGAACTGGCGAGCGGATGTCGCCAATGAAAACATCATAGTCTCCATCAGGCAGACAAAAAACGTAATCAGGGTTCAAGATCACGCCCAACCGCGAGCAGGCATAAAGAATGCTTGCGGGTCCGTTGCGGTTGGTTTTGAACATTCCATCCTCCGACGGAAAAACCTGCTGCCAGTTGGCATAAACGCCTGCGTATTTATCCTCAAAAAGGGTAATGGTTTTTCCGGTCGCCTGTTTGATTTCGTACAATCCAGGCGCAAACACGCGCTCGGTTTCCAAAATCGCCAACCGGCGGCCGTCGGTTGCGACAAAACGCGAGCCGGTTTCCATAATGGGAACTGTAAACAGTCCGTCTGCGTCGGGTGATAACCGCCCGGTGTTCATTTCGCACGTCTCAATACACACCCGCATAATCACGCGACGCGTTTCATCCTTGCTCACCATGCCACAAAGCGCCTTGAGATTGAAAAAAAACGCGTCCGTTTTGTGCATCTTGTCAATCACGATCACAACAGGCGCGCGCGCCGCCTCCGTTGCCGCCTTGCTCGCGTCCGTCGCTGTTACGCCTGTATCCGTAGCGGGTGCCGTTGCGCTCGCCTGCGGTGCCGTTGCGGTGCCGTTGGCGTCGTTGTCATTCGTGGTCGTGTCCGTCGTGTCATTCGTTGTCGCGTTCATAATCTCGTCTTTCGTTTTGTTCGTTGCGGGTGTCAACACCCTGTGGGTTAAAAAATTGCCCGCGATACGCACGGGCGCGGTGTGGTGGCTACCACTGATAATTGCCGAGCGTGCCACCGTTGGCAATGTGCGCGTCTAACACTCGGCGCAACGACTGCGCGCTAATGCCTCTATACTGTGCTATTGTCTCACCGTTGGTAGAGACAACAGTAATCACGTTGCCTTTGCTCTTGATTTTGTACTCGCGTGTGATTGTTTTTTTCATCTGATCCTCGTTTCTGCCTTTCGGCGTTTGGTTTTCTTCCCGTCCTTCGATGCGTGTATATTCTCACAATTCGCCCGTTGTGTCAACGTACAATTTCAATTTATTTTTAATCCGCGTTTGTCGCGTTTTTATTGGGCTTTTTGCGCGTTTTTGGCTTTTCTGCCACAAACGCCACAAGAAATATTTTCACGCGTCCGTTTTTTTTCGCGTTCGTTTCTGGCTCGGCGTGCGATGTGCCATGCCACGCGCGCCACGCAACGCAACGCCTGCGGTCCGGGCCGTGCTGTGCATCGCACGCCACGCCACACAGTCAACAGGCGAGCCCGCACGCGGTCAACGCCACGCCACGCCACCCGCACACCCTCCACCATGCCAGCGCCGTCACGATCTGCCACGCGCGCGCCGGCACAAGGTCACACACCTGGCACCCGGCGCAACAATCACACACCAACGGCACCAGGTCACACGGCCCGAGCTCGCCACGCCACGCCATGCACACGCGACCGGGTGGACGGGATCGGCGTTGCC
>CAZJBP010000179.1:0-6947 GCA_964544115.1 uncultured Victivallales bacterium
TCAGGCTCATAACCTGAAGGTCCTAGGTTCAAATCCTAGCCCCGCTACCATCTTATAAGGCCCGGACACGCGTCCGGGCCTTTATTTTCAATAGGTTACGACGATTTTCATTTTTCCGCATCCTTCCGGCTCTCTCGGGCACGGTGAGGCATTTTCGGGCGTTTCTGACAAATAAATGACAAACTTTTTCAGGATCTATTTTACCTTCTGAACCCATGCTCTTCAGGGTGCCAGCCTGAAGAGGCCCGTCTGCCGCCCCGGGTAAAAGAAAAAGCCGGGATCTTTCGATCCCGGCTCAAGGGCCAGCACCACTCTCTACTGGCGGTCGACTCGGGCGGCCTTCAACTGGGCCAACTGGTTCTGGAAGGCCTGGCTGCGTGCTCTGGATCGACGAGATCGAAAAGGGATTCAGCGGGAGCAAGTCGAGCGGATCCACCGATGGCGGCACCTCGGCCCGGGTCTTCGGTGGGTTCATCTCATGGATGCAGGAGCGGACCAAGCCGGTGTTCGTGGTGGCGACGGCCAATGACGTGACGGCGCTGCCGCCGGAGTTCCTGCGGCGTGGCAGGTTCGACGACCTCTTCTTCGTGGATCTGCCCAACCATGTCGAGAGGGAATCCATCTGGAAGATCCAGATCGGCCGGCACGGGCGCGACTGGAGCCGGTACGGCACCGTGGACCTCGCGAAGGCGACGGAGGGCTACACAGGGGCGGAGATCGAGCAGGCCTTCGTGGATGCCCTAGGGGCAGGACAGGTATTTTGCCACGAATGCCCTTGGCGTAAGCACTTCAATACCGGCGTAGCCGGACGTTCGTAACAACGCCTTGTCGCCTGTGGTAATCACCATCGTCCTGCTGGCTATGGCACAGGCCAGGAATTTGTCGTCATCAGGGTCTGTGCATACCGGAAGACGTTCGTGTCCAGAATGACATTCATCCCCTGCCCCGAACCCGAGCAACCGCCTTGGCGATGTCGGCGGGCTTCATCCGGCTGGTCTTCGCCTGCTGGCGGGCACGGCGAATGATGCCGTCCCGTCTGCCGGGCGTTGTTTTCACCAAGTCATTGCCGGTCTACCAGCGCCAGGACTGCTGCAACCGCGATTGCCGAAAACCCGTTTGACTTCGTTCTCATCGGCAGACTCCTCATTCTGTTGCCGATTCCCCTATTACTCCCCGCTCTTGACCGTCGCCGCCGCATTGCCGGTGGCCTGGTACTTGCCATCCGCCTGCCGCACCACCTTGATCTGAACGGGCAGGCGATAGGCATCGCCCGGACCGACTTCCCAGACGCGCACGGTATCGCCCGGCTTGAGGACATCCTTCGGCACGGGAGCGCCAACCAGGGCCAGGTTCCCTGCGCCGGCATCCGGCGCGAAGCGCCAGAAGGTCTTGTAGCCGTCATCCGTCACCGTCATGCCCGGAATCACCGTGATCGCGCTCTGCAAAACCGGCAGACCGTTCGTGGAGAACTCCACAACACGCGACATGGCAAAATCCATACCCTTAAGGAATGTCACATCCGTGCCCCCGGCCTTGGCCAAGGTGCAGCTCGTCGGATAAGGCGGCTTGCCGACCTCGATCTCGGCGCCGGCCGCTTCCGGCGGCAGCGGCTGACTGAGGGTCGCCGTGCGCTTGAAAAAGTCGATGGATTTGATTGTTCCCTCGTATGCAGCTTTTTCCGTGGTCAGGGTCATCCCCTTGGCTTCCAGCCGGGTGCCGCCGGCCAGGACGGCCTGTTGAACTCCTTTTGCGTCGAAGGAAACCAGACCGAACTCGCCCTGAACAGTCACGCCCCCGGCCGTGGTGGGGCCCGTGTCGCGCATGGCCAGATAGACCACATCGCGCCGGCCATCCCGGAGCGTGACTTCAACCGCCACCGGCGCGGTCGCGCTCGCGAGCGAAGCCGCCGGTGTCAGCAGGCGCACCGACTTGACGAATCCTTCGCCGGCAAACGGCTCGAAGACCGCCACGAAAACCGTCTCGCCTTTCCAGTCCTTGGGTTTGACGTAGAGATTCTCCGTGGTGTAGGGCGTCCCTTGCAGGCACAGCGCCCGGGCGCCATACGCCTCATCACCGGCATGGCCCGGGAGATGCATACGGATGAACTTGCGCGAGGCCTTGTCGTCGAAGTCCTCGCCCATGGCCATGCGCTCGGCACCGGGCACAGCCAACGAGCCCGCTACGCCGGCCTTGTTCGTCCACGTGACCGTCTCCGGATCGCGGCGCATGCGCCACGTGGCCGTCAGGGTTTCCGGGCAGGCGCCGCTCCACTTGCTCGCCTCGGGCAGGAACTGGTCCAACACAGCCTTATGTTTGTCCGTAGCGTTGACCTCGAACTGGTCGGCCGGCATGCCATGGAAGGCATAGGCAGGCGAGGCGCCGCCCTTGATGCGGAACACGTCAACGACATAGCTGTTGGCTGCATCCGCATCCACCAGGACAATCTGGCGTTCATAGAGCCCAGCGCAGAGCAGCGAAGCTTTGAGATACTGCGCGCCCACAATGGGAGCGAAGGACGAAATCCATTGATGCCGGCCGATCGGCACGTCGGATACCACGGTATTATGGTTACCGAGCCCGCCGGTATTGGGTTCGGCGTAGCCGTTGCGCGCCCCGCCGTCGCCGCACATGGGTACACCCTGCGCCCAGATTTGCAGATCGAAAGGATCGTCGTGGGCATGACCGTAACCAACACCCACGCGCACTCCCGCCGCACGGCGCAGTCTGAAATCGGCATTCTCGCGGCCTGTTTCCAGAATCCCTGCCCATGTGCTCAGCACACGCGATGGGTTGTTCGGAATCTTGTCCGGGGTCTTCCGCAGTGCCGGACCCAGGTCCTTCAGCCGCTCGCGATTGGGCCCGCTGACATCGCCGATATAAAAGGCATAGCCCCCGGCCACGGAGATGTCTTCTTTGAACCGCTTGCCCCAGTAGGCTTTTGGGAACTGGTCCGGATTGCTCATGTCCACCGGCAGTTTCAGCCCCGCTTTCTGGCAGAACTCCAGGCAGGTCAACACGGTGCTCAACTCGCTGCCGCCCCAGGTATAGAAGGTTGACCCCTTCTTGTCCGTCCCGTCGCGGGTAATGGAGTTGACGGCAATCTCGTCCACCCCCATCGGCCTGCTCGGATAGTCCCAGGCATAGCGGAAGAGCCACTCCGCCCATGGTTTGACGATCGACGGATCCTGCTGGATGGCCATCACATTGGCCATCCAGCCGATCGTGCCGTTGTTGATGAAGGCGTTGTACGTCATGAGTTGATGGGCATAGTACTGGAGGACGTACGTCTCGTAGAACCGCTGTGCATCGGCGGGCGTCTTGATCCAGGGAATGAACCGGCCCAGCGCCGTGGCCAGTTCGGCGTTGTTCTGAATGTACGGGAACAACTGGTCGTAGCTGGCCACAAAACCCTCGACATCGAAGGCGCCGCGGGAGTCGTATTCCATTTCCTTGTACCGGCGGCGGAAGGCAGCATCCCCGTGAATGAGCGCCGGGATCATGTCATAGGCCCGCATAGTCTGGCGTGACCCGTGCGAGCTATTCTGCAATCCCAATCGCGCCAGGAGAATGGCCGCCTGACGGGCCTTCGTCTCGTCGCCCGTCTCGTGGTATTGTTTGGCCAAGGCGATCGCATCGAACGCCCTTACCAAGGCGTTCAGCAGCTGCGGCTGCCCGTTGACTGATGCCCATCCGGCCTTGACGTAGGCCGTGTGGCGCGTCAGCTCGTTGGTCAGATTCGGATATGACTTCATGAGCTCCATCGTCCCCTTGGGAATCCACGCTCTCGGGTTGTTGGTGCTCAGCAAGGCCGCCAGTTCCGCCGGCGAACGATTCCAGAACATGTCCTTCCCGTAGAAATCAATGCCCATGCCGTCATCCTTGACCCCCGGGGGGACCAGGCAGTCGGCCCCGCCTGCAAAAGCATACCAGGCGCCCTGTCCATCGCCCGCGCCCACCGGCTCGGCATTGAGAGGCAAACACGCTTCCCACAGCGTCCGGTCGTCCGCCAGCCTCTCTTCCGGGGTCCGGGCATCGGGTTTGTAGGTTCCCTTTTCCTTCCAGCCGGCCAGCCGCTGGACCGGATCGTAAAACGTGGCGCTCTTCTTGCCCGCCTTGCCCGCCACTTGCGCCAGTTTGTTGTGCGCTTCGATGTTGTGCAGGAGCACTACGGGCAGAACGGTGGAGGGATCGATCCAGAGCTTGACCTTGTAGGCGCGCGAGGCCGGCGCGTGGAAGAAAAACTCCACGATGGAATAGAACTCGTCGATCGCGGCGCAGCGCTTGCGGTAGAGGTTGACCTCCCCGGTCGGCCCGTCATTGATCTCGCAGTTGATCACCAGGCGTTTGGTCATGCGCTCGACGTTTTCCGTGGGCGTCGCCGCGATGATGCCGACAACATAGGTGCCCGGCTCAAACGTGCCGAGAGCGAGTTCAATCGGCGGGCTGTTCTTGTCCCACGCGACCACCCGGACCGGTTTGTTGAACTGGCCGGTGGGCTTGGGATCGTCGTACTTGGGCACGGAATAGATCGGCTCGGCATAGTCGCGGATGCGGTTCTTGGAGATGCCGGGTAGGTCCACAGCCGGGAAGTTCCTGATGAGCGTCCGGGCGTTGTAAACCGGCACCACCGGCGTATAGCGCTGCAGTTGGACGCGCACGTGTTCCACGGAGCCCGTATACGGAATGTGCTCCGCAAAGCCCCACGGCTCCGGCGCGGCCTGGTTCGTCACCATGCCCGGAAAGCCCGGCGCGCCCAGTTGGCTGGGATAGAGCGGCCCCCCGGTGAAATCGGTAATCCACTCGTCCGCCGTGGGTATGCCGGCAAGAGACGCTGTCGTAAGAACCCAGGCCGCTGCCATTCCCATCATTGCCGAACCTATCGTCTTCCATTGCGATGTCATGCAGACCCTCTCTCTTATTACTTGCGAATATCGCTGTGAGTCCCTTTTTCAGGTAAAACGGGTGCACTGGCATCCCATAGGAACTCCCGGATATCTTCCGGATTCCATTTCCAATTTGTATGACAGGGAGGGGTAAGTCAACCCCGAAATTTCGGCGCAAAAAAGGCTGGCCTCGTAGTCGTTGCGCCTGTAGTGGTAGACCTTCGACCCTCTTCTTCGTTCTGCGCGAAAAGGAGAACATGGTTTTCACGGTCGCGAAGCGCCGCACGCACAAGGACCCCCGCATTCTGGCGGACGATGCGGTCCGGATGAGCCGCAAAGGCTCGGCGGAAAAATATCCCGCGACCCTGCGCCGCATGGCCGTGCCCTTTTCCTCCTGTTTCCCCCAAGGTGAAGGATTAGGCCGAAATATTTCAGTGATTCGAGGGGCAGGACAGATATTTAGCCACGAATGCCCTTGGCGTAAGGACTTCAATACCGGCATAGCGGCGAAGCCGACTACATCGCTTGCTTCGCTACGCTCCACAAATTGGCTGTCAAGGCCGAGGTGAGATTCCTCCGCCGTGCCATCGCGATCCCCCTTGTGAAATAGTCAACCCCGGGGGGATCGTTGATGTAAGCCAGCATTCAAGCGTGATCGCATTCTTCGCGGACGATTCGCACCCAATTCATCAGCCGCTTCGGTTTGTGTTCGACCGTCTGCACATCCTTGAGCGTGATGTCCACATGCAATCCGCGGCAGGCAGCCAGCCCTTCACGGATCACGTTCCGGATGCGCGATTCGTCCCAGCCGCAGCAAACCATGAGCGCGGGGTTGGGCCGCCACGAGATCACATAGTCCGTGCCTATCTGCTCGGCGCACTTCCGCACATCGGCAAAGGGCGTCACGGCAATGCGGCGCAGGTTCGGGAGCTGCCTCAGCATACCGATCTTGCGGGTCAAATCCTCGCAACAGCCGTAGGAGACAAGTCCAAATTTTTCAAGGATCGGCCGCTGGTATTGGAACATGAACTCCTCATGCATGGCCGGCGAAACCAGGGTCAACTCCTGCGCCGCCATGTACCCCCATAGCGCCCGCCGGGTGACCGGCCGGTCGTGGGCGCCCGGGTCGGCCAGCTCCTGCGCGTAGGGCATGGACTGGTTGACGTGATCGGTCAGCCGCCAGTCGCCCGCCACCTCGGCGTCGTCGTGCGCGGTGAGGATGGCATCGCGCATGAAGGCCAGCAGACGATGCAGCCATTCCGGGTTATCCACCATATCCAGCATGAGCTGGTCGATGCCGCGCAGGTAGCCGATATCCGTGGAAATATCGCCGCGGAAGCTGCGGAAGTACGGCGCCCGGACCTCCTTGACCGTGATCACGCCGCCCACGGCATCGCGCAACCGGCCCAGCCGCTCCGCCGTTCTGGCTTCATCAATCACATGGCGCAGGGCAACCACTTGCCCCATGTCGCCGAACTCCTTAAGCGGGGGATCAAACCCGAACGCGCCGCCGGGTTCTGTCGCCGGAATGGTCTTGATCTCGACGCCCCAGCGACCTTTTGGCGGAAAGACATAGGTCGCCCACTCCTCGATCCAAGGCTCGAAGATGGTGTCGTCCCCGATCGCGTCCTGCACCAAGGCGCGCCGCAGCAACATCTCCTGCCAGCGCAACATCGGGTCTGCGCACTGCAGCTCCCGGCTTTCCGGCATCTCGTTCCAGGAATCGCCGAACATCACCAGCACCAGCGGCCGGGTCTTTTGCAGGCTGTTGTGCCGGCGCCATAAATCGCGCCGTTCCTGCTGGACCGGCTTCCGGCAAATCTCCAGATAACGGCAGGCAAGCTCGCGCAAGATAGAAGCATCCTGTTGAAACGACATGCTTGATTCCTTTATTCTAATGTCCGAAGACAACAATATCGGCGACGCTCAGCGGCACGATTACGCCAAGGAACGAAAACGCCGGCGTCCGCCCGGCGCACAGAACCCATGCGATTGCCTTCATGCTATAGTCCTAATCCTGCAACCGGGCCACGTCGGTCACCTTGCACGGCCGGGTAGTCACCC
>CAZJBP010000180.1:0-3690 GCA_964544115.1 uncultured Victivallales bacterium
TCAGCGACGCCCGGATGGCCAGCGCGCGGTGCTCGCCCAGCGCGACGTTGTACTCCGCGCTGCCGCGCTCGTCGCAGTGGACTTCAACGATCAGCCGCACGTTCGCGTTGTCCCGGAGGTATCCGGAGACTTTCTCGATCTTGGGCATCTCGGAAGGCTTGATCTGGAAGCTGTCGTAGTCGAACAGCACGCTCTCGAACGTAACGTCGGTGATCCGATCGCCCTCGGCAAACCGGTCGCCCATCGCGATGTCGCCCGCCACCGCCGGCTGGCCGAGATTTTCCGGGCTGAGAGCGTCATCCGAGATCTGGCCGCGCTTTCCGCGCCGCGTGGCGCAGCCCGCCACCAGCAGAACACACCCGCACACACACATCATCTTGAGAACGCTGCGCGACGTAACCGTCATGTTGACACCTCCGTCAGGAACCCCACCCCGAGCCAAACCGTTCTCTATTGCTGCGACCGGGTGTCCGGACATCCCGGCGCGGACGGTTCAGCGGGGCGACCATGCAGGAAAACGCCAGTCCCCCTGCACGCGAGTCAACCGTACGGGAGGGTCTCCCATAGTGTCAAGTAGATAGACGTCCGAATGATAGCTCTCCGTGCGCGTGTAGGCGATGTGGCGCGAATCAGGCGCCCAGGAGGGCGACTCGTGGTCGACATAGTCGAAGGTCAGCTGAACCTCCGTGGCGCTTTGGGGCTCGATCGTCACGAGTTGGTAGCGCCCCCCGCGGCGCGAACTCAGGACGATCCGGCCGTCCGGCCCCCAGTTGGGGCTGACGTTTTCGTTGCCACGGAAGGTAATCCGGCGCTCCGCGCCGCCGGACGAGGGAATCACGTAGGTCTGGGCCGAGCCGGAGCGATCGGACACGAACGCGATGTGCGAGCCATCCGGCGACCAGGTCGGGCACGCCTCCGTGTTCGGCGTACGCGTCAGGCGCCGGGCCTGACGCGACTGCAGGTTGACGATGTAGAGATCCGGATTGCCATCCTTCGACAGCGTGATCGCGACCTCGCGTCCGTTCGGCGACGGCGTGGCACCGGCGTTCAGGCCCGGGTACCCCGACACGCGCTGCCGCCGGCCCGAGGCCAGCTCGATCATGTATGCATCGGGAAAACCCCCGTGGTAGGACGTGTAGAAGACGTTCGCCGCGTCACGGCTCCACTTGGGCGAGATGCAGACCGAGCGGTCCTTCGTGAGCTGGATGAGCCCCTGGCCATCGGCGTCGCAGACGTACAGCTCCTTGCCCCCGGGGCGCGTGCCCACCATCGCCAACCGCGTCGACGCAATGCCCGGGCGGCCCTTGACGGCGAGGACAATGGCGTCGGCCACTGCGTGAGCGAGGTAGCGGGACTTTGCGGCCTCGCCGGTGAAGGTGCGGCGGAAATACGTCTGGCCTGCCGCGGCATTCAGAACGGTGCACGGCACCGACATCTGCGCGCCGGAGGCCCGCGGAGCGGCCTCCACGCGGACGGAGCCCTTCGGCGCCACCGTAAACCACCCCGAGAGGAGCAGGTCGCGCTCGAGCGTTTCCGCGAAGGTCTTTGCGGCGGCGCTGCCGTCGCCCTGCACTGCGGTCAAATCCACCGCAGTCTTCAGCGACCCGGTCTTCACCACATCGACATCTGCCGACCGCGCCATCGCGGCGATGCCCACCACCCCCGCTGCCGCCCACCGCATCCAAAGCTTCATAGCGTCCTCCTTGCGCCCGGCCGATGCCGTGCTGAACGCACGCTACGAAAAAAGCCGCGGCCCGGCAAGCTGTTGCCGGACCGCGGCTCACATTCACGGGCCTGGGCGCCTTTTGTTCGCCCGGGCCATCGCCCTCGTCTCACTTCGCCGCGTGCTTTGCCAGGTACGACGCCACACCCTCGGCGGTCGGCTTCATGCCTTCCTCGCCCTTCTTCCAGTTCGCAGGGCACACCTCGCCGTGTTCCTCGGTGAACTGCAGCGCTTCGAGCGTGCGCAGGGCCTCGGCAACGCTGCGCCCCAGCGGAAGGTCGTTGACCAGCGCGTGCCGGACGACGCCGTGCGTGTCGATGAGGAACAGGCCGCGCAGGGCCACCGCCTCGTTGAGCAGGACGCCGTAGGAGCGGGCAATGCTCTTGTCCAGATCCGATACGAGCGGATAGCTGATCCGGCCGATGCCGCCCTTGCTCACCGCCACCTGCCGCCACGCCAGATGCGTGTAGTGCGAGTCGACGGACACGCCAATGACCTCGGCGTTGTGCGCTCCGAACTCCTTGACGGCCTTGTCAAAAGCGAGGATCTCCGACGGACACACGAACGTGAAGTCCAAGGGATAGAAGAACAGGATCACGTACTTGCCGCGATAAGACGAGAGCTTCAGTTTTGCAAACGAATCATCGGGCATGACCGCCTGTGCGTTGAAATCGGGTGCTTCTCTTGTGACTAGCGTTGACATCGTGTTTTCTCCTTGGATTTCCGTCCGGCTAACGAGCGCCCCGCCCCAGCGTTGCGCCGCCTCCGTTGTCAGAGGGCATAAGATACCGATTGCGTGTCAGTTTGCAATAAGAAAAAGGTCATGAGCGATCATCATTTGTCCTCCAGCCCCGAAATGCCACCGTGCATGGCTCACAAAATGCTATATAGTTCGGGTCTAAATCGGCGATAATTTGAGGTCTCTCTAGTTTGGGGGACGCATGGACAAGGAGGGCAGGGTGATACCAAAATCCGCGGCACGATTCATCCGCGCGCTCGCTGCGGCGCTGGCCGTGCTTTCGGGCGGGAGCGGGGGGCCGGCGGCTGGTGTCGCTTCTGAAGCAGCTCCCGGACAACCCGCTATGCTTGGCGGGAGGCTGGATTTTGGCGTGAACGAACTGCCGCCGGGGATGTTCCGTGCCGAAATCGAGGCTCTCACCCCTGAGGCCAGGGACCGCGTTCTGGCCAGGCTGCGCGGCTTTGCGTTTCCCGCCGCCGATACGGCGTATCTCCACACCGACGCCGCGGGCGCCATCCTCTACGCCGACGACTTTCCTCCGCCGACCGCAGCCGCCAGAACCGACGCGGCGTCGACGCCGGTCACCATCGATGGAACGGTAAACGTCTCCCCCTTCCCGGCAGCGCTGAAATTCCACAGCCGTCCCGGCGCAGTGAATGTGATCTTCCTGGATTTCGACGGCCATTCGGTCAGCGGCACCGCGTGGAACACGTCGCTTGGGCGGGATCCGATCCCGGCCGTGGCCTTCAGCGCCGACAGCGACTACGCCACGTTCAGCGATGCCGAGCAGCTCATTATCCGTCGGGTCTGGCAGCGCGTCGCGGAGGATTACGCGCCCTTCGACGTCGACGTCACCACCGAGGCCCCCGCCGCCTTCAATTCCCAGACGGCCCACGCGCTGATCACGCGCAGCACCGACGCCAACGGAGCGAGCAACCCCTACCCCACCTCCGGCGGCGTGGCCTATATCGACGTGTTCGGTCTGGCTTCCTACGCGAGCTATCAACCGGCCTGGATCTACAGCGACAACCTGAGCGAAAACGAAAACTACATCGGCGAGGCGACGTCGCACGAGGTGGGCCACAACATGGGCATGAGCCACGACGGCACTACCACCGGATCGGCCTACTACGAGGGGCACGGTTCCGGCGCCACCGGCTGGGCCCCGATCATGGGCGTCGGCTACTACCAGCCGATGACGCAATGGAGCAAGGGCGAGTACTACCTG
>CAZJBP010000180.1:3700-6882 GCA_964544115.1 uncultured Victivallales bacterium
TGGCCAATAACACCACCGACGACGACCTCGCCATCATCTCGGGCAAGCTCACCTACCGGGCGGACGACCACGGCGCCACCCTCGCTTCCGCGGTATTTCTTCAGATGACCGGCGGAACGAACATCCTGAGCACCACGCCGGAGACCGACCCGGACAACACCGGCACCGCGAACAAGGGCATCATCGCCACGGCGGGTGACGTGGACCTCTGGGCGCTGGTCACCGGCGGCGGACCGGTCCGCATCGACGTGAACCCGTGGATCGGCCCCAGCGGACTCCGCGGCGGAAATCTGGATGTCCGCCTGCGCCTCCTCAACGGCGCCGGCACCGTGCTGGCCGAGGACAACCCGGCGCTGGAGACGCGGGCGTCCATCCAAACCAGCCTGACCAACGGCGTCTACTACCTGGAGGTCAGCGGGACCGGCACCGGCACCCCATTGGCCAACCCGCCCAGCGGCTACACCGCCTACGCTTCGATCGGCCAGTACTTTATCGGCGGATGGCTGCAGCCGGTGAGCGGCGTGGCGATTCCGCCATCGGCGACACTCACCGCGACGGACATCGCGCAGCCCGGCCTGACCGGGCACTCATTGACCGTGACGTACACCGACAACGTGGCGATCAACGTCTCCACGATCGACGGCGCCGACATCCGCGTGACGGGGCCCAACGGCTACAGCAGGCTGGCATCTCTTCAGGCCATCGGCGAGGCCGGCAACGGCACACCCCGCACCGCCACCTACATCGCGCCGCCTCCCGGCGCGAGCTGGCAGATAGCCGACAACGGAACCTATGAGGTCTGGGTCGTCACCCAGCAGGTGGCTGACATCGAGGGCGCCTACGTGCCCCCGCAGCGGCTTGGATCGTTCGAGTGCCGCGTGCCGGTGGTTCTGTATTCCGCATTCATGTCAGCCGACCCCGCCTGGACGCTGAACACCGAGTGGGCGTTTGGGCCGCCCGCCGGGTCCGGCGGCGACCCATCTGCCGGATGGGACGGCGCGAACGTGCTGGGGTACAACCTGAACGGCACCTATGGCAGGCGCCTGTCCCTCTGCTATGCCACCACGCCCCTGATCGACTGCACCGGGGCCGCCTCGGTCAAGCTGTCGTTCCGACGGTGGCTGGGCGTCTACTCGGGCGACACGGCGAGCATCGAAGCAAAGGCGGGCAGCGGCGCCTGGACGGCTGTCTGGTCGGCGCCGGGAACCGTGGTTGACGGCGCCTGGACCTTGCAGGAGATCGACCTCTCGGCGGTTGCCGCAGGACACGCGGACGTGCAGATACGCTGGGGAATGGCCAGCAACAGCGACGGCACGCGTGGCTGCGGGTGGAATCTCGACAACGTTTTTGTCCTCGGCGACGCGCTGGTGTCCGACACCCGCCCGCCGGGTGCGTCCCTCGACGCGCCGGCGCTGACGCTTAAGGACCAGCCGGTCTACGACTTCACGGTCACCTATACCGACGACACGTCCGTGGCGCGAGCCACCCTCGACAGCACAGACATCCTCGTCACCGGGCCCGGCGCCTACAGCAATATGGCCGCACTGGCCGGAGCGGACAACGTCGGCAACGCCACACCGCTGGCGGCCACCTACCGACTGACGGGTCCGGGCGGGATCTGGGACGCTTCCGAGAACGGCACCTATGACGTCTTCGTCCTGGCCGGCTCGGTCAAGGACACGTCAGGCAACGCCATCGCCGGGGCGAAGCTGGGAACCTTCACTGTCGCCATCCCGACGCAGACGTGGTCCCTCATAACCGGCGTCAACAACCCGGACTGGGGGGCGGTGTCCCCAACCGGCGGCGTCTTCGCCAGCGGCGCGGCGGTGACGATCACGGCAGCGCCCGCCACCTATTATGTCTTCAGCGGCTGGGGCGGCGACCTCGCGGGAACGACGAACCCTGCAACCGTGGTGATGTCGGACAACCGCAGCGTCTATGCCGCGTTCGACGCGGCGATGACCACCAACCACCCGACGCCGCTGTGGTGGCTGGCGCAGTACGGCTATACGAACAACGTCGAACAGGCCGTTGATGCGACCGGAGCGAACAGCTACGCCTTGTGGGAGTCGTACGAGGCGGGCTTGAATCCAACCGACCCCAACAGCGTGGTTCGAATCACCCGCCTCGCCCTCGACGAACAACGGGGGCTGGTCCAGCTCGGGTGGCAATCGGTCAGCGGCCGCGTCTACTCTGTCTACTACGCTCCTTCCCTGCCGCCCGTTTTCGAACCGGTCCCTGGAGGCACGGACGTGCCTTGGACGCAACCCGGCTACACCGGCCTGCTCTGGGTCACCGGCGGATTCTGGCAGATCCGAGCCCGACAGGCCCCGTAGCGGGTGTCTCATCTGTCGCGGCTGTATGCGCCGGTGACACACCCATGCCACCGATGAGACAGTGCATGCGACAATCACTGACCTATCACATCGTACTCGCGTCCAATGTATTATACGAAATGCGCGTGCGCGGGGCCCGCAGCGTGGTCCGGAAGGTGCTCTTTCTCTTCACAGAGCCCGTGTGGGCGATGGATAGAACATGGAGGTTAAGAGCATTATGAAGAGCAGGATGATATTGACGGCCGCAGCAGCGGCTGTGTGCGTGGCGGGATATGCGTATGCAGGCTGTGGCTCCTGCGGCAAAGGGGAGTCAGCGTCAGCGTGCGAACGTAAGGCGGCCTGTGAACACAAGGCGGCCGACGTGCCGAAGGTGGACACGGCTGGACTGAAGGAACTGCTGGCCAAGGGAGAAGCGGTGACCGTTCTCGACGCCCGCAGCGGCAAGTGGGACGACGGCAATCGGATTGCCGGAGCCAAGGCGCTGAACGCCGAGACGCCTGACGAGGAAGTGACGAAGGCCCTTCCTGACAAGGACGCCAAGATCGTGACGTACTGCGGCGGCCTGAAGTGTCCGGCGAGTAGCGCCCTGGCGGACAAACTCACGAAGCTCGGATACAAGAACGTAACCGAGTACCCGGAAGGCATCGAGGGTTGGGTGAAGGACGGTAACGAAGTCAAGAAGGCCAACTGAAACGTTCAACACTCAACGCCCAACGTTCAACGCTCAAGGGCAAGTGCGTCGAGATAGGCGCTTTGACCATTGAGCGTTGAAAGTTGGGCGTTGAGCTTTTCTGTCGCTGGTACGTCAAGTTGTCCGGTCTACTTGGTATGTGATCTGTCCGGTCA
>CAZJBP010000181.1:0-6862 GCA_964544115.1 uncultured Victivallales bacterium
CGGTGGTGTCACGCAGAAACCCCTGGCCGCCGTTGGGCACGGTGTTTTGCGGGGTTGTGTTCAGAAAGATCTCCGCGGGGAGTAGATCGGAACCCTCAATGCAGACCGCGGTCTTGGCATCGGTGTTCGGATTTCCGGGCGTCGGACAACTCATGCAGAAGCGCTGGGCGGCGGGGGTTGCTTTCGCCAGTGTATTCGCGGTGGCCCTGTCCGCCTTCCTGTTCGAGGTTTGGACTATCATGGACGCATTCTATGGCTTCGCCTTCCACTTCGACACTGCGCCCGCCCCCAACATTCGACTGACCCGTCTGTTCGTGACCTTCTCCGTCGCGATCGCGGTCTTCATCGCCAACGTGATCGACGCCATTACCGCCCAAGCGCGTCTGGATCGACAGCGCCGCCAAGCGCGTCTTACGCCACCTCCGCTCTGATTCACTTTGGCTGCAGACGCCTCTCTAAGACCTGCAAAAAAAGCCGACTCGGCAGGACTGGCATTCTCACTGATGAGAACAGCGAAGCGCCATGATCTCGCCGCCACTGAGGCAAATGTCCTCCACTCGAACAACGAAAGATCCCTTCTAATCACAGCTTCAATATGTTCGCATTAAGGTGGTTACACGCACACAACGGTGCACACATCAACCCTCTGTGTCGCTGAGTGGCCCAAGGGCCGTTCATAATACGCAGCATTAAGATCCGTGTCGGCCCGAGGTTTGCTAATGTTGTGGATGCCGCCCGATGCCATGGTGCGGAGATGGAGACGAATAGGAGGGATGCACTCAACGTGCTTTTCACAGCGGATGTGAGGTAACAGCCATGGAAAGTCTATACGCCACGATGATCACCCTCCTGTTCTCAGCCTGGGTATGGGATCTGAAGGGACAGGTTGCCACCCCGCAGAGAGAAAACGGAGCCCGTGAACTGCGCCCGGCGCCCTTGAGCGATGACTCGCCCGCCCGCCCATCAGCGGCAAGCAGACGGCAGCCGCAGCCCCAAAGACACCGCGATTCTTCTCCTGACTTTGAGGAGGCTCGTGGCATCTCGCGGAGCAATGGCGTGCCGACGTGGGTCATCAAGTAAACCACCGCGCGTGGCCATCCACCCGGGGCGGCCCTGTGCCTCGCGGCTGTATCATTCTTGTGAGGGTTGCACCCCTGCACCGTCCCGTGTATAGTCCCCGCCTGCAATCCGGGCGTTGCAATTGGCGGACGGCGGGACGGTGACGGCGGTCCTGTTCGACGATCAGCGGCGATTCGGGGCCCCGCGTTGAGGACAAGGAGACGGCCACAATGATCGCATGGAAGCAGAGCGCCATGGAGGCGGCCAATATCCTCCTTGGACGCCCGTCAGACAGCCTTGAGTTTACGGTGCTGATTCTGGTGGGGGCCATCGTGTTCCTCATCCTCTTCCACGCGATCACGAAGCTCTTGTCGCTTCCGGTCACCGGCATCGCCATGGCTGGGTTGACACTCATCGTGCTCGCCGCCGCATGCGTTGGCGCAGGAGCCCTGGCCTTGGTTTATCTTGCGCCTCTCGCCTGTGTGCGTACCGCCCACCTCGGGCTTTGGGTGCCCTTTGCAGCGGCGCTCGTTGCCCTTGTTGTCGTCGTGGCGCCCGCCATGTGCCTTATCCACCGCAGCCGGTATGGCCAGAGCCTTGTCGCCTTGCTTCTGGGTGTCGGCGCTCTCGCGGCAACCCTAGCCCTGACCCACGCGGCTTACGGCGCTATCAAGAGCGGGGATCGGGAGTTCGAGCGCACCCGAAGCCGGACCGACACCGTCAACGAGTTTCTCAACCATTAGGGGGGCGCAGTCATGTCCTTCTCACGTGCGGCCATTCTCCTGACAGCCATTGGCTTGCTGGCGGCAGCCGGCGGGTGCCTGGATGCAACGACCTCGGTTGAGCTCAGCGCCGACGGCAGCGGTACCGTCACGGAGGTGGTCTACGTCACCCAACCGATGGAGCGGATGCTGGGCGTGATGTCAACCATGGCCCTTGGGATGCTTCAGGGCAACACCAACGCCACGCCCATGGCAACCGGCATGGTGAACCGGGTCAAGTTCGAAACCCGAGCGGCCGGCATGGGCCGTGACGTGCGCCTTGTCACCCTCGCGAAGGCAGAACGCGGCGACGGCAAACACGGCGTCCGGGCCGTCTATGCGTTCAAGGACATCCGCCAGCTGCGCCTACCCGTTGACCCGCCCTACCCCATTCCCGACTTTGGCGAGGCCCCCAGCGGTGAAACCGCTCGCGTGACGTTCGACTATCAGCCCTCACCGTCCCCACTGCTGACGGCCTCACTTCCCTGGGCCGTGGCGGCCCGCAAGGCCGTGCAAGCACGACAGACATCCCAGCCCACGACCCCGGTGTCCGAGGGGGACTCCGCTCTGCTGCGGCACATCCTTGACGGCTTCCGCGTGCGCCTGCGGGTCAGCACACCCAGTGGAAGCGTCGTGCTGTACGACATGGATTTCGGGACGATGGTCCGCGACGCGTCTCTACTGGAGCAGGTCGCGGCGCTCGGACCGGCTCGGGACATGAACGATGCGCTGGGACGCTACGCTGGGGTGTCCGGGTTCAAGATCGAGAACCAGTCGAAGGTGACGCTCCGGTTCTAACCGGCGCCTACCGCGCCTGAACCGCAGGGGATCCTTCGCCGCCCTGTGGATTCTGGCCGTCGCTACCGGCCAACGGCACGGCAAGGGTGCCGTTGAAGAACTCGATGACGTGGCCCTTCTCGATCAGCCAGCTGAGATGCGACAGCGTGTCGCGGCACGCATCCCCGGCAGCGGGCTGGCCTGGGTGGATCCGCTCGAGCAATTGCTCCCGGGTGCATCCGGGATTCGCCTGCAGGTCGGTGATCAAAGCCCGTATCCCCTCGACGACGTGCGTCGCATCCATCGCCGACGGCGGTGTCGACGTCACGAAGTTCACTCCCCGGCCCTCTCCCGTTTTGAACACATGCAGGTGCATGTGGCGGAACGCCGCCCGAAGCGACATCATCAAGGAAAGGGGGAACCGGTCCTCGCGGGCCAGCGCATCGCGCAGAGCGGCCTGCAAAGAGGGATCCTCCGTCTGCCGGGCGACCGCCATCGGCACGATGGCTTTCTGCACCGCTTTAACCTGGCTTTCGGCCACGTTCCTGAGCATGAAGGCTTCGGCGGCCAGCCTCTGAACCGGCTCCGGCATATCCGGGTGCGGATTCTTCAGCTTGTACACGCTGTGCCGGCGACTCTCTTCTTTCCACTTCTCAACCAACTCCTGATCGTGGACCACCTCAATGCGCCGGCTGTAGTCCTCGAACGCCATGTGCGCATAACGCGACCGGTAGATCTCCTGCACCTTCGCCGTGTAGCTGTGGTGATTGGGCGGGCCGAGGAGCGTCCCGCTGAGCCCGCACCTGGCCACGCATACGAACTGGCCGGTCGGCGGATCGCTCTCACGCTCCTCGACCTCAAAGATGTCGCTCATGTGCTGGGCAACAACGTGCGACCGCAGGCTCGCGGCATCCAGCGAAACGCTGCGGCAGACCTGGCACTGGAACAGAGGAACCCTGCCGTTCGGGCCGGGTTCGGGCTCGATCCGTACGTTGCACGCCTCTGGATTAGACAGAAAAATGTAGGCAATCTCCGTCAGCGGATACGCCCTGCGAGAGTGAGAGATCTTTCTCACGATGGAGGCCAGTCCATGCTGCTCGGGCAGGATCCGGACCTCGACAGGAACCCTGACGGCAGGCTGGCTTGCGTATGCCGGGCGCCCTCGCGGATCGCTCTCCCGGCGTGGCTCAGCGTCGCGGCGTCGGTCGTCACCCCGCCCGGGCCCCCCGCCCTGCCCCCCGCTCCGCCGACGATCATCGCGCCCGCCGCCACCCGCCCTCTGCGGCGGCCTGCGATCCCGGTCTCCTCCCGAGCGCGGGGGGCGGTCTCGCCCGCTGCGTCGCCCATCATCCCCGCTGACATCCTGGTACGCGCGGCCGCCACCGGGCGGCGTGCGCGCCCACTGCGGCACAAAGTTCAATTGCAGGACGAGATCCCCGGCGACGGATGCCTCCGCGTCGTTCTCAACCGTTCCGCCTTCAACCGTTCCGTTCGTCATGGTGTCCCGTTGCTCCCCTGCCCCGCCAATTTGGCGGCGCCATGGGTCGTGAGTGGGGAAGCATACGCACTCCAGCCGCTTCAGGAAAGCACGAACTCCCTGAACTCCGAACAGAGCCTCAGGGTTCGATCAGTTGCGCGCCTGCGGACGGGGTGATCAGGCGGCTCTCGCACTCGCGCCCGAAGCGCCGTCCATAGGCGGAGGACAGCGCATGGGCCACGGTCTCGGCGTCACGCGGGTGCGCCAGCACCACCACACTGCCACCGAAACCTCCGCCGGAAAGGCGAGCCCCCAGCACTCCCGGCAGTTTCCTGGCGGTCCCCACAAGCATGTCCAGTTCCTCGCAGCTGTTCTCAAAATAGCGGATCGAGCTCTCGTGGGACGCGTACATCAGCGCCCCGAACGCGGCCAGATCGCCGCCCGCCAGGCAGTCGCGCGCCCTGAGCACCCGCTCGGTCTCGCCGATCGGGTGTGCCGAGCGCTTGGCTGCCAGCGGATCCATCCGGGCTGCGTGGGCCTCCCACTCGGCCCAAGAGACGTCGCGCAGGGCGCGGACGGGGTGCGGCAGCGCAGACGCAAAGTACGCTGCCGCCGCTTCGCAGGCGTGGCGCCGCTCGTTGTAGGCGCCGTCGGCCAGCGTGTGTCTCACGCCGCTGTCGCAGACCACGAAGCACGCTTCGTCTCCCAGGGGCACCGCCGCGATGTCCAGCGACCGGAAGTCGCTCATCACGAGGTGATGCTCCCGCGCGAAGAGGCTGGAGATCTGGTCGAGGAGTCCGCACTTCACGCCCGCGTAGTCATGCTCGGCCTTCTGGCCGATGCGCGCCATCTCCTTGCGGTCCACCTCGATCCCGAAACACGCCGCCAGAGCGAGTCCCGCCGACATCTCCAGCGCGGCCGAACTGGACAGGCCGGAGCCGACGGGAACGTTGCCGAGAAACAGCCCGTTGAACGCTCCCTCGACTCCCCGCGCGCGCAGACCGGCGTAGACGCCCTTGACGTAGTTCGACCACGGATGCGCGGTGGACGCAGCGGGGCGGGCCGCGTCAAACGAAACCTCCTCGTTCACATCCGCCGCCACGAGCGTGCAGGTCGTGCCTGGCGCGCGCGAAGCCAGGAAGAACGTGCCGTAGTCGATCGCCGCCGACAGCACGAGTCCCTCGTTGTAGTCCGTGTGGTTGCCCAGAACTTCCACGCGGCCAGGCGCATAGGCGGCGGACCCGGGGTCGCGCCCCCACTTCGCCCGATATGCGGCCAGAGCGGCCAGCCATGTACGACGATCCATAGAACACCCTCCCGCCCCATCGCCGACCCAGGCGGAGCCGCCTCAGCCGCGAATCAGCGCCAGCAACTCGTCGCGCCTGCGCTCCATCTCCGCCCGGCTCTTCGCTTCCAGGTTGAGGCGCACCAGCGGCTCGGTGTTTGACATCCGCACGTTGAACCACCAGTCGGCATACTCCACGCTCACGCCGTCCAGCTCAAACAGCCGGCCATCGGTGTAGCGCGCACGGATGCGGTTGAGCACGGCGGCCGGATCAGCCACCGTGGAATTGATTTCGCCGCTGGCCGCATAACGGCAGATTGGTTTGACCAGCTCCGACAGGGGCTTGCCGGACCGGCTGACGATGTTGGCCACACACAGGGCGGCAAGGCTGGAGCTCTCGGTAAAGAAGTTGTCGCGGAAGTAGTAGTGCCCCGAGAGCTCGCCGGCGAAGATCGCGTTTGCCTCGCGCATCTGCTGCTTGATGAAGGCGTGGCCCACGCGGGACATCATCGGCGTGCCGCCGTTCTCGAGGATGACCTCCCTGACGGCCCAGCTGCTGCGCAGGTCGTAGAAGATCACGCCCTTCTCGGCGGCGAGCAGGTCCTGGGCCACCAGCGCGGTGATGATATCCATCGGAATGATCCCGCCGAGCTCGTCGACGAAGCCGACGCGGTCGGCGTCCCCGTCGAAGGCGATGCCGAAGTCGTAGCCGCCCTTGCGCAGCATCGCCTGCAGGGGCTTCAGCGTGTCCAGGTGCAGCGGGTTGGCCTCGTGGTTCGGGAAGGTGCCGTCGAGCTCGCCGAACAGCGTGTCCATCTGCAGGACGCCCTCGAGCACCCGCGCCTCGTACACCCCCATCGCGTTGGCGAGGTCCGCCGCCACGCGGACCGGGCGGGCGAGGTGCGCATGCCGCCGGATGTGCGCGACATAGGCGTCCACGATCTGGTGCTGCGAGACCGACCCGCGCTGCGCGGCCGCCGGGGCAAAGGCCTTCTGTGCGACGATGCGCTCGATGTCCAGAATGCCCGTGTCGCCGCTGATCGGGAGGGCCTGCCGGCGCGAGAGCTTGAACCCGTTGTACTCGCCGGGATTGTGCGAGGCGGTGATCATGATGCCAGCGTCCGCCTGGAGCACGCCGTTCGCAAAATAGGACATTGGCGTCGAACACAGCTCAAGGTCGATCACGTCGCACCCCTGGGTCGTCAGCCCGCGCGCCAGGGCTTCAAACAGGGGCAGAGAATGCGGCCGCATGTCGCGGCCCACCACCACCTTGCGGCACTTCAGAAACGTGGCGAAGGCCCGGCCGATGTCGTGCGCCATCGATTCCGTCAGCTCCGTGCCGTAGATTCCGCGAATGTCGTATGCCTTGAAGATGCCCGCCATGCCCTGCCTCCTGTCTAAGCCGAGGCGCGAAGTCTAGCACCTTGCCCTCCGATGGCAAGCCCAGGGCCAATTGGCCGTTGACCGCTCCGGAGCGCCCCCCTATGATTCCAGCACCCCAGA
>CAZJBP010000182.1:0-1970 GCA_964544115.1 uncultured Victivallales bacterium
AGAACTCCTGCGTCTCTCGCAAAGACGCCATGTCCGCCAAGAACGATTGACTCCACTTCGCGCTCTTTGCGCCTTGGCGAGAACTCCTGCGTCTCTCGCAAAGACGCCATGTCCGCCAAGCCTTATTGAGTGTCGGGCAACCCGTTCACGATCCGGGTTATTCCCTCCTTGAGTAAGGCTGAGTTGAAGTTGATCAGCAAACCGAGTCGCTTGTCCGACAAACGCAGGTATGTCAGAAGCTGTTTCTTGTGAACGGGATGAACCTGTTCTACAGACTTCAGCTCAACGATGACGCAATCGCCAACCAGGAGATCGATCCTAAACCCCTCGTCGAAACGGTTTCCATCGTACACGAATGTTACCGGGATCTGGCGCTGAACCGTTAACGCGCGCTTCACAAGTTCGTGGAACAGGGCCGCTTCGTACACGGTCTCCAGCAATCCGGGTCCTAACCCCTTGTGAACCGCGAGCGCAGCATCCACAACCTGCCTTGCAACCTCGTTCTCCATACTCCATTCCCTTTGCGTCCTTTGCGCCTTGGCGAGAGACTCCTATGCCAACAGCTTCCCGATGTCGTCCGCGCTCAGCACCTTTCCTGCGCTCTTCACCTGCCCGTCCACGACGAGCGCCGGGGTAACCATCACGCCGAACTTCATGATCTCCTGAATCCTCTCCACCTTCTCCACAGTGGCCTCGATGCCGAGCGCCTTGACCGCCGCCTGCGCGTTGGCCGCCAGCAGCTTGCACTTCGGACACCCCGTACCTAGGATCTGTATCTTCTTCATGGCGCCGCCGCTCCTTCTACATAATCGCGTTGAACAGGTAGCCGACCGACATGATGCCCACGGCCACCACGCCGAAGAACACGGCAAGCAACCGCGGCTTGAGAACCTTTCGGAGTATGATCGCCTCCGGCAGGGAGAGTGCGATGACCGCCATCATGAACGCCAACACCGTGCCCAACGCGGCGCCCTTCCCGAGCAGCGCCTGCACGACCGGAATGATCCCGGCTGCATTGGAATACAATGGGACCCCAATGACCACCGAAAGAGGAACGCTCCACCATACCCCTTTGCCCATAAATGACGCCATGGCATTGGCCGGCACATACCCATGAATGCCTGCGCCCACGGCAATGCCGATCACGACGTAGAGCCACACCTTCCCGACAATATCCCGCACGGCATCACGCCCCAGTTGGATGCGTGCGGCGAGGTCAAGTTGTTCGTCTTCGCCGCCTGCCGTTGATGCGGTTGCGTATACCCAGTCCTCGACATGACGCTCCATCTTCAGTCGACCGATAATCCAGCCCGCCGCGATGGCAATGGCCAGGCCCATGCCCAGATAGATCGCTGCCACCTTCCACCCGAACATGCCGAACAGCAGCACGAGAGCGATCTCATTGACCATCGGCGCTGAGATCAGAAAGGAGAGGGTCACCCCCAGCGGAATTCCCGCCGTCACAAAGCCTATAAAGAGCGGCACAGCCGAGCAGGAGCAGAACGGAGTCACAATGCCCAGCAAGGCCGCCAGAACATTCCCCACCGATTCGCGCTTGCCGGCCAGAATGCGACGCGTGCGTTCAGGGGTGAAGAACGACCGGATGATGCCCACCACAAAGACGACCAGGGTGAGCAACATCAGGACCTTGGGCGTCTCAAACACAAAGAACTGCAGCGCGGCGGCCATGTGTTGCCCCCGGGGCAAGCCCAACACCCCGTAGGTCAACCAGTCTGAGAACGGCTCCAGATTCCAGTACACCACACCCCAAAGCAAGAGCAGGCCGACGCCCCTGGCGGCCCGCCATGCCAGACCCCGGGTCACGTCATGACCGCCTGCGCTCACGCCTTCTTACCCCGCTTCCCGGCCAGGCGAACATGATCATCCGCCGTGGTCTTCATCACTTTCTCCGCGCAGCGGAGAAACTGGTTCACGCAGGGGCAGCGCAGCCGGTAGTACACCTTCATCCC
>CAZJBP010000182.1:2070-6832 GCA_964544115.1 uncultured Victivallales bacterium
ATCCTGTTCCGCGACGCCGGAGCCCGTGACTTCCCAGCACCCTTATGGCCTTGCCTCGGCCCGGCGGACAGCTATGCTACGGCTCCGCAGCATGAAAGCTCTTGTCCAGCGAGTGACGGAAGGCCGGGTGACGATCGACGGCGAGGTCGCCGGCCAGATCGGGCACGGCTTCGTAGTGCTGTTCGGCGCCCGGCACGGGGATACGGCCGACGACGCGCGCACCCTCGCCCACCGAACGGTCAACCTGCGAGTCTTCCGCGATGACGACGACCGCATGAACCGGTCGATCGAGGATATCGGCGGGCAGATTCTCGTCATCTCCCAGTTCACGCTCTACGCGGACACCCGCAAGGGCAACCGACCGAGCTTCATCGGCGCGGCAGAACCGGGCCTGGCCGAGGCGCTGTACGACGAGTATGTGGCCGCGCTGCGCCGATCCCTCGGCGAGGGCCGGGTGGCGACCGGCCGCTTCGGCGCCAGCATGTCCGTCCTGATATTGAACGACGGCCCGGTGACCATTGAACTCACCACCGACGCCTCGACGCCGCCAGCCCGCCCCACCCCGTAGCAGCCCCATGGCCGGTTGCGGCAATTTGACATTTTCCCGGGCGGTCGACTCTGGTATCTTTGACCTCCGATGACTGACCCGAAGACATTCGATTTCTGGTATGCGGTGAACAACACCGAGGTGGTCCTGATGCCCTCCGGCCGGCTGGAAACGTTCGGCTCCACCGTTCTGCATTACCACCTGGTGTCGGAACTGATGGATACGGTGAACCAGGTCCGCGTTCGCGAAGGGCGCCTCAAGGCCGGGCAGCCGGCCATCGTGACGCCGGAAGCCTACTCCCGGATCGTGCTCGAGGGGTTCGGCGAGGAGGCCTCCAACTACATCGACTGGCTGAAGGAGCACGAGAAGGAAATCCGGGTCCTGCAGTACGGATATACGCTGAGGCGCGAGTCGTTCAGCGAGCACATCATCTCGGACAACCTGAAGTCCGTGGTCGAGCGGGTCAAGGCGGAGGTCAAGGAGCGCAACGACCCCCTGAGCGCGGTCCTGGTCGGCGTCGACCTGCCCTGGGACGTCTGCCTGATCAAGCTGTTCCGCGAGGTCATCCAGCGCTCGGCGCCTCACAATGTCCGGGAGCTCCAGAAGCGCCGCCTGTTCGACGATCAGGACGGGTTGCCGCGCGGCGTCCGCGAGCAGATCGACGCCGACTTCCTGCACGCCAGCCGGGATTCGACCTTCATCAAGGCGCTGGCGCACAAACTGCAGCAGATGGGCGTGTTCGAGGAATATCAGGACCGGTTCTTCTCGCTGGTCAAGGCCAGCAAGAGGCAGGGGTAGGCGGAATAGCCATGGGGTCAACGATCACCGAGAAAATCCTGGCCCGCGCCTCGGGACGACCCCGCGTCGACCCGGGCGAGCACATCTGGGTCAAGGTCGACATCCTGCTCACCCACGACGTGTGCGGCCCGGGAACCATCGGCGTCTTCAAGCGCGAGTTCGGCGCCGGCGCGCGCGTCTGGGATCCGAAGCGGGTCGTCATCATCCCCGACCACTACATCTTCACGCGCGACGAGAAGGCCCACCGCAACATCGACACCCTGCGCACCTTCGCCCGCGACCAGGGCATCGCCCACTTCTACGACCCGGGAACCCCCTCCTACCGCGGCGTCTGCCACGTGGCACTGCCCGAGGAGGGGCACGTGCGCCCCGGCGAGGTCATCCTCGGCACCGACTCGCACACCTGCACCCATGGCGCGCTGGGCGCCTTCGCCACGGGCATCGGCAACACCGACGCGGGCTTTGTGATGGGCGCGGGCCAGCTCCTGCTGCGCGTGCCGGAAACGCTGCGGTTCACGATCGACGGCGAGCTGCCCCCGTACGTCACGGCCAAGGACGTGATTCTGCGTATCATCGGCGACATCGGCGTCGACGGCGCCAACTACGCGGCCATGGAGTTCGGCGGCTCGGCCATCCGCGCGCTCGGCGTCGAGGAGCGGATGACCCTCTGCAACATGGCCATCGAGGCCGGCGCGAAGAACGGCATCATCGAGCCGGACGAGAAGGCGCTGGCCTACGTGCGCGCGCGCTCCGCCCTGCCCTTCGAGCCGCTCTACAGCGATCCCGACGCGCGCGTGGCGGGCGACCGCGCCTACGCCGCCGCGGAGCTTGAGCCCTGCGTCGCCGAGCCGCACCTGCCGTCGAACGTTGCGCCCGCCCGCACCCGCGGCGACGTGCGCGTCGACCGCGTCTACATCGGCTCGTGCACCGGGGGAAAGCTGGTCGATTTCGTGATGGCGGCCCGCATCCTCAAGGGCCGCAAGGTGGCCGTGGACACGTTCCTGGTGCCGGCGACGACGAACGTGGCGGAGGATCTGATCCGCACCACCCTCGACGGCAAATCCCTGGTGGAGATCTTCGCCGAGGCCGGGTGCATCGACATTGCCCCGCCCTCGTGCGCAGCGTGCCTGGGCGGGCCGGAGGACACCTTCGGCCGCACGAAGGGCGACGAGGTGGTCGTCAGCACGACCAACCGCAACTTCATCGGCCGGATGGGATCGAAGCGCTCGTCCATCTACCTGGCCTCGCCCCTGACGGCGGCCGCCTCGGCCGTCACCGGGCGCATCACCGACCCGAGGGAGTTCGTGCAGGGGGCCGCAACGCGATGAACGCCAACCGACATCTCATCAGCGGCTCGGTCTACGTGCTGGGCGACAACATCGACACCGACCTGATCATTCCGGCCATGTACCTGAACCTGGTGCCGACGATTGCGGACGAGTACCGCCAGCTCGGAGCCCGCGCGCTGTCCGGGCTGCCGGACACGTTTCCGCCCTTCGTGGACGCGGCGACCGGCCGGTCGCCGCACGTGCTGATCGTGGCCGGCCGCAACTTCGGCTGCGGCTCCTCCCGCGAGCATGCCCCCATCGCCCTGGCCGCGGCCGGGGCCCGGGCGGTCGTGGCGGAGTCCTACGCTCGCATCTTCTTCCGCAACGCCGTCGCCGTCGGCGACCTGTACCCGCTGGAGTCGCGGGAGCGGCTGTGCGACGTCTTCCGCACCGGCGACGCAGCGGTGCTGGACGTGGACGCGGGGACGCTGACGCAGACCGCCTCCGGGCGCGTGTTCGCCCTTAATCCGCTCGGCGCCGTGGCGCCGGTGGTCGAGGCCGGGGGCCTGTTCGCCTATGCCCGCAAGACGGGCATGGTGAAGGGCGCGGCGCCCGCCGGGAGCGGCACATGAGCCTGCAGGATGGCCACACCGCGGTCATCGCCGTCGCCAACCAGAAGGGCGGCGTCGGCAAGACCACCACCGTGATCTCGCTGGCCGCCTGCCTGGCCGAACTGGGGCGGAAGGTGCTGGTGATCGACCTCGACCCGCAGGCCAACGCCACCAGCGGCCTGGGCCTCGGGCGGCAGCCCGGCCGCAGCCTCTACCCGCTGCTGCTGGGGAGCGGGGGAGACGCGGCCGAGCGCGTGCTTCCCACCGCCGTGCATAACCTGTGGGTCATCCCCTCAGAGCTGGATCTGGCCGGCAGCGAGGTGGAGATCGCCCGGCAGGAGAAGTACCTGCACTGCCTGTCGTCCGCCATCCGACCCATGCTCAACACCTGCGGGTTCGACTTCGCCCTCCTCGACTGTCCGCCCTCGCTGGGCATTCTGACCATGAACGGGCTGGCCGCCGCCCAGTCGGTGCTGATCCCGATGCAGTGCGAGTACTACGCGCTGGAGGGCCTGAGCGTCATCACCAATCTGATCGACCGCATCCGGGCCAGCGAGGCCAACCCCGCCCTGACCCTGGAGGGCGTCGTGATGACCATGTTCGACGGGCGCACCAACCTGGCGCAGCAGGTGGTGGACGAGGTGCGCTCGCACTTCGGGGACAAGGTCTACGACACGGTTATTCCGCGAAACATCCGGATGGGGGAAGCGCCCAGCTACGGGCAGCCCATTACGGTCTACGATTCGTTCTCGCAGGGCGCGCGGGCCTATCGCTTCCTCGCGCGGGAGTTTCTCAAGAAACGTACTGCGACCGCGGCTCTCCCTTGAGCCGCTTGAGCCGGCCCGAAACCGCCAGCTTCTGCATGTGCGACATCCGGTCCACCAGCAGGACGCCGTCCAGATGATCCAGCTCGTGCTGAATGGCCCGCGCCAGCAGGCCCACGGCCCGGATCTCGTGAGGCTGGCCGTCCAGATCCGTGTAGCGCGCCGTCACGGCCGCGGCCCGCTTGAGATTGACGAAAATATCCGGAAAGCTCAGGCACCCCTCCTGGCCGACCTGCTCGCCTTCCATCCCGACGATTTCGGGGTTCAGCATGACCAGCGGCATGGGAATATCCGCATTCTCAACCTTTGACGGGGGAACCCCCTCGCGGGCGTACGACACGTCGATCACGCAGACCGACTCCGTCCGCCCGATCTGCTCCGCCGCCAGACCGGCGCCGTGGTTGGCGTACATCGTCTGGAGCATATCGCGCACGAGCCGCCGGATCCCCTCGGTCACCTTCTCCACCCGCTCGGACTTCACCCGAAGCGCCTCGGCACCAAATGTCAGAATATCCCGTGTCAACTCAACCCCCCACCCTTTCGGTGAATCACCTCGGCATCGTATCATCATCGGCTGGCCGCCGACAATCGGGAACCCGCGGCAGACGCGGGCGCGGGGCGCATCCTCGTTTCAGTGCACCCCGCATATGGGGCTGGCGCTCGGAGAGCGCCGCCCTACCCATGCGCATCCGGTCCTGGGACATGGTCGTTTGC
>CAZJBP010000183.1:0-6819 GCA_964544115.1 uncultured Victivallales bacterium
TCTGCAACGCGACGAACCGCAACGGATCGGTCTTCAACGGCACGCCGTTCCAGACCTTCCTGTTTACCTCGTTCGATTCAGCCAGCATGGCGAAGGCCGTGACCGCTGAGGACGCCAAGAAGCTGCAGGCCAAACTCGCCGACAAGAAGATCGAGAAGGCGGATTTTGCCCGGCCGGCGAAGGCGTACACTCATTTCCGGATCGCCATCTACTCCTGCTTCAACCCGAGCGCAGTGAATTGGATCTACAAGAACACCACCGGCAGTTTGCACCTGGGCCAGCTTGAGCTCTTCGGCGTGCCGGGCGCGAAGGAGAAGGTGGCGCCCAAGGTCGTGAAAGAAGAGCCGGTCACACCGCCCTCGCTGGATGCGCCCTTCATCATTTCCTACTGGTGCGGGCCGTCCAAGGAGCAGACCAACCTCGAGCGCATCAAAGAGATCGCCGAATGCGGGTTCAACGTCGCTCAATCGCCGAATCTCTGGGAAAAGAATGACGCCGAACAGGTGAAGTTCAATCTGAAGTTCCTCGACCTCTGCCAGCAGGCGGGCATCAAGGCCTTCATCTATGATGGCAGAGTCGTTAGCAACGGCCATTGGGAGAAATTCCAGCCATCGGATGCTCCCGAGATCCAGAAGGACCTCGACGGCATGATCGCGGACTATTCCAAGCACCCGGGCCTTATGGGCTTCGTCCTTGGCGACGAAATGGGCCGTGACGCGCATCCCCGGCTCGGATTCGTCACGCAGTACCTGCTGAAGAAAGACCCCACGCATGTGCCGTACTACAACCTGCTGCCCAACTACGCCAACACCCCGAAGTCATACGAGCGGATGGTCACGGATTACTTGAAAGTGGTTAAGCCCGTACTCTTCAGCTGGGACGCGTACTGGCAAATGCATGAAGAGAACGAACTTCGCTATTATTTTGACAACCTGGAGGTCGTGCGGCGCAACTGCCTGAAGGCGAAGGTGCCGTTCAACCAGATTATTGTGTCGCTGTGCCACATGGGCTACCGCGAGTGCAGCGAGGGAGATCTGCGCTGGCAGGTGTGGACGACGCTGGCCTACGGTTCCCGCGGGATTCAGTACTTCACGTATGTCCACGTTCTCGGCGGCATGACCACGGGCGACTCGCCGGGATTGCTGGCCAAGGACATGTCGCGCGACAGGAAGTGGTTCTATGTGCAGAAGATCAACCAGCGCATCGCCAAGCTCGCGCCCACGCTGGTCAAATTGACCTCGACCGGCGTCTACCACAGCGATCCGCCGGTCGGGACGGTCCCGCTGCTGCCGGAAGCCCCGGTCAAGAAGATCGACGGCGGCTCGCTGGTGGTCGGGTGCTTCAAGGACGCGGCGGGCAAGGTCTATATCCTGCCGGTAAACAAGCATATGAATGAGGCGCGCACGTTCACGCTGACGCTGGACGACAAGACCGTATCGACGGCGGAAGTGTCGCAGGAGACGGGCGAACTGATGGCTGCGGCGCTGCTGAAGGACAAGGTCCTCGAAGTGAAGCTGGAGGCCGGCGAGGGCCGGCTCTTCCTTCTGAAATGACCAGACACGAACGCGACACGTGTATCGAGCGGGGAGATTGATTCATGGCCAATTCATGGTCCATTGAAGCCAGGAAAGCGCGTTGGAAGAAGTTCATGAGCCCGGATAGTCCTCCGGGATACATGCTCATGGCCCGCTACGACGAACCGGAAGTGCCGCCGGTTCCGCCATGGCCTGCCGCATACCCGGAAAAGAAGCGCGAGCGGATTGAATGGGCCTTGGCCCTCTACGAACACCAGATGAAGCAGGCCGCGTGGCTGCATGATGACTTCATTCCGTATCTGTTCATGAACACCGGCACCGAGATCTTCGCCGAGGCCTTCGGCTGCCGCGTGCATCGTCCGGAAGGAAGCAACCCTTGCGCCATCCCGCTGATCACCTCGGCCAGCGAGGTCGCAGCCTTGAAGGTTCCGGACCTCAGCGCCCCGTCGCTGGCCATCCTCTTCGAGATGGCCGACGAACTCAGGCGCAGGGCTGGCCCGGAAGCGCTGATGAGAACCGTCGACATCCAGAGCCCGATGGACATCGCGGCGCTGATCTGGGACAAGAACACGTTCTTCATCGGCCTCTTGGACGCGCCCGAAGCCGTGAAGGAGCTGGCAGACAAGGTGCACCGCCTGCTGACGGCGTTCCTGGACGAGTGGTTTCGCCGGTACGGCACCGAACACATCGCGCACCATCCCGACTACTACATGGACGGCGGCATGACCCTGTCGGAGGACGAGGTCGGCGCGGTGAACGAGGATATGTTCGAAGAATTCTTCCTGGGTGAGCTGTCGGCTCTGTCGCGGCGCTACGGCGGCATCGGAATGCATTGCTGCGCGAACTCACGACACCAGTGGGAGGGGTTCCACAAGATTCATGACCTGAGGCTGTTGAACCTCTACGCCCCGCCCACCAAGACGTCCCAGTACATCAAGGACGCCTTTGCCTTCTTCGACACGCGGGTCGCCCAGATGCACTACGGCTGGGCCTTGGAGGGGCCCGTTGAGACGTGGCCACAGCAGTACCCCAAGGACAAGAAGATCGTGGTCGACTGGTGGCCCAGCAGCAAGGAAGAGGCCATCCGCGGCGCGGCGGCCTTTGCCGAGGCCACGCACAAGCTGAACCCGTAGGCCCTTCTGATACAACGGTCGCGGCCGCCGCGCAAGCGGCGCCTGGAGGACGTGAACATGCAGAAAGCCATCATCAAGAAGACCGAATCGTTCGGGCTCAAGAAGTACCCCATCAGCATCTGGAACTACACAGACCTGAAGAGCCACGGGGCACACATGACCGAGGCGGAGATGCAGTCGCTGGCCGACGTCGGCCTGACCGTTCCGCAGAGCCCGAACTTCGACCCGAACGATCCGGCGCAAAAGGCCCACATCCGCAAGATGCTGGACTGGGCGGCCGCGCGCGGCATGAAGCTGATCCTTCGGGACCCCCGCTGCATGGGCCAGATCGACGCGGACGGCAAGCCGCCCGCCGACTACGCCACGGGCGTCAAGGCGGCCGTCGCCGATTTCGGGAGCCATCCGGCGATGTTCGGGTTCTTCGTCGGCGACGAGGGGGGTGGCGACGCGTTCGCGGAATGCCAGCGCATCCAGAAGGACATCGCGCCTCATCTCTTCCCCTTCTACAACCATCTGCCGGCCATCGCCCCTGAATGGGACAAGTACCTGGACAAGTACATGCAGTTGAGCCACAGCGACATCCTCGGCTACGACTGCTATATGCAGATGCACTGCACCGACGTTCAGGGTGGGATCGCCGCGTACTACGAGAACCTACGCATCTATCGCGAAGCCTCGCTCCGGCACGGCGTGCCGTTCTGGAACACGGCCCTGAGCCTCGGCCACATGATGTACCGGACCCCGAGCCGCGCCGACTTCCGCTGGCAGCTGAACACGTCCGTCGCCGCCGGCGCCAACGGGATGATGTGGTTCTTCTGGTACATGGACGCGCCGGGGCCGGACATCGGAGTTCCGCCCGTGGACGAGTTCTGGGAGAAGACCCAGACGTACTACGACCTCCGGCACGTCCAGCAGCGCTTCCACAAGACCTACGGCGACCTCTTCAACCGGCTGGCCAGCACGCGGGTGAGCTTCTTTCCGAAGGCATGCGGCGGCGGAGAAGTGTGGACCCCCAACGATCTGGTCCTGGACATCTGGCCGGCTTACGACAACCAGCTTCCCGTTCTGGTGGGCGAATTCACGGACATCGAGGGCAGGCGCTACATTATGTTCGTCAACAACAGCCAGACCCAGCCCGACCGCGTGCTGATCAAGTTCCCCCTGAAGACGAAGCTCTACTCCTTCGGATATGGCAGCGAGGGCAAGGAGGTCCTGGTGAACGACGGATCGCAGGCGGACGCCGATTGCGTTCCGGCCTGGCTCTTCCTGGCGCCAGGAGGAGAGACCGTCTTTCGCGTCGAACTCGGAAAGTAGTGCGGGCGCCAAGCCAGACTCGGACTTCTTGCCTCCAAGGAGATCATCATGTTCTACAAGGCACGATCCAAAGAGTCGGGCAACATGTGGGATGTGTGGCTCATCTTCCACAACGGCACGTACTACCTCTACTCCCTTTGCAACAGCTCGGCAAACGCCTGGACGTCCTGCTCTTGGGATAACTACTCGATGGCAAGCTCTCCGGACGGCGTGCACTGGACGGAGATCGGCCCGGTGCTTGCGAAGGACGAGGGCAAGACGGGGCTGGGCACAGGTTCAACATGGCGCAATCCGGTCCCAGGTGGAAAGCCGCCCTTCCAGATCAACTACTCCTGCAACGGCCCCGAGCGACAGACTATCTTCTTCGCACAGTCGGACGACCTCATTCACTGGACCAAGTGCGGCCCGGCGCACGAGTTCGTGCAGGACGAGCGCTGGTACGAGCGCAACGGCCGCTGGGACTGCATCTGGACGATCCCGCGGCCCGGCGGCGGCCTCTACGGCTACTGGACGGCGACGCCAAAGCCGGAAACCTGCGGACAGTTCGGGTTTGGAGAATCTCTCGACGGCATCACGTGGAAGGCGCTCAAGCCGCCGTACGTGACGGGCGTGAGTGGAGGAGAGGTCGGGGCGATTGAGAAGATAGGCAATCGCTACGTCATGCTCTTCGGAACCTGGGGCCGCATGGAGACGCTGATTGCTGACAAGCCGCAGGGGCCGTTCAAGGCGGCCACCCGGAACCGCGTCTTCCTTCAGGGGATGCCCCATACGTATTTTGCCCGCTTCTTCCAGTCGCCTTCAGGGCTGCTCGTCTGTCACCATTCCATAACGCGCACCGGACAGGTTTTCGCCGCGCTGCTGAAGGGAACGAACTTCGATCAGGACGGAAATCTGCGCCTGACCTGGTGGCCGGGGAACGAGGCGCTGAAGCACAAGTCCCTGAGCGTGAAGCTGCCATCTGCGCGCACCGTTGATTCTGTGGCCATGCTGGATGGCAGGCTGGATGCTTCATACGGCGGCGTCCTGGAAGGCACGCTGCAGTTGCCCAAGTCCCTTGGCGCGCCGCGCGGCTTTTATGTGGAATACGGCAGGAACACCGGGATGGCGATCCTGTTCGACTACAGTGGTCGCGCGGAGTTCGGACAGATCCGTGCAGACGGCACAGGCTTCAAGGCCGAGAAGAGCGTGGATCGGGAGACTCCGTTTGGAGCTCCCGCCCGCTTCCGGCTGATCGTGAAAGGCCCCCTGATCGAAGTCTATATGGACGACTTCCTCATCGAGTGCCACACCCTGCCGAGTCCGGCATCCGGACGCATCGGCCTGATTCGCGGCGGCCAAGGCAACTCCATCCGCCACGTGAAAGCATGGGTGAATACCTGGCAGCAATTGCCCAAGGAGCCGCCCCAGCCGCTGGTGATCCGCGAGTTCCTGGCAAGCCCGCTGCTGCCGCCGGTCAAGGACATCAACAGGATGAAGCTGCCGCGCCGGGGCTTGGCGAGCCAGCCTGTGGACTTCATGGACGGAATCGAACTGGGTGACGTCCGCGGCATCCACGGCGGAGAGGACGGCCTCATCTACATCGAGGCTTCCGCGAAGTTGAAGCAAGCATCCAAGGGCTCGCTGGCGTACGGATCGGATGGTCCGGTAAAGGTGTGGGTGAACGGACGCGTCGTGGACTGTCAGCCTACAGCCACGAACCCAGGCGGGGTCGGGAAATACACCGTGCACGTGGCATGGAAGAAGGGCGCGAACCGGATCACGTTCGCCCTCGCGACCAACCACGGCCGGGCCTGGGGCGTGCAGGCAAGAGTGGTCTGAGAAGAGCGCTTTGGGTGTGCGCTTTCGTTGTTGCTGATTTCAAGGCGTTGGGTCATTCTTTACCCCCTCGAACAGACCGTTCGGCCCGTGGCGTCGTTGATCGCGGGGCTGGAGGTCACGGGGAATGTCGGCGAGCGAAAGGAGTTCCGAGATGAGAAGGTTGGCATTGTTGCTGAGTCTGAGCCTGTCGGTCTTCGTGTGTGGACTGATGGTGCAGCATTCCATGGCCTATGAGACCCTGGGCGCGGGGAACTCGGCCCTGCTCGGGGCCGACTTGACGGATCCGACGGACTCCGTCGAGCTGTCCATGGACCCGGGTCAGGGCAAGCCTCAGGAGGAGATGGTCCCCAAGAACGCCACGTGGGTCAATATGACCTGCTGGCCGGCCAACATGAAGCCCGGCGAGCCACCGCACCAGAAGCACCCGTATCAGAGCTGGGTGGGCACACCGGCCGTGGCGGTCTTCCTGAACGACCCCGACAACAAGAAGTGGTACGTGTCCTTCTGCGACGGCGGCTATGGTGGCCCGACCGAAGCGGCCCCGTACCATATCGCCGTCCAGCTCAAGCACGCCTACACCCTGACGCACTTCACGATCGCCAGCAGCACCGATAAGCCCGAGCGTGACCCGAAGACCTGGGCCATCCAAGGCTCCAACACCGGCAAGGACGGCGACTGGGTGGACATCGTCCGCTGCAATGCCACCGGCCGGGACGACAGCCCGTTCCGGGTCTATCCCCGCAGCGAAGTGCTTCTGTACACCTGCTTCACATCGGACGAGATGTACAAGGTCGTCTCCGCCGAGGACGTGAAGAGCCTGGCCGCCAAGCTCAAGGGCAAGACCATCACGAAGGCCGACTACGCCAAGCCGAAGCCCTACACCTGGTTCCGTTTCGTAAGCGCCGCGGCATTCAACGGCAACACGATGGAAGTGCCCGATCCGACCAATCCGGCCGGCTTCTCACTGGGTCAGATCGAGTTCTTCGGCACGACGACCGAGAAGGTCGAAGCCGTCGCGA
>CAZJBP010000184.1:0-6796 GCA_964544115.1 uncultured Victivallales bacterium
TCTGCTTTCTGCTGTGTTGTCAGGCCTGCGCCACCGCGCACCTGTGGGAGAGCACCAATCCGAATGAACGGATATGGATTGATGCCACGAAGACGACGGAAGCGGATTTGAGGAAGAGAAACGTGGAATATGAGGTTTATCAGGATGCGAGGGGAAGCGGGTATCTGGTCAAGAAGACCAGCAGGCAGAAGATGCGGGATTATCAGCTCAGGATGCTGGCCACACCCTTTACCGTGGTTCTGGACGCGGCGGCTACCGTGGTCGTCGTGGGCGTGTACATGTTCATGAATGATCCCGCCGGAACGTGTTCGCTGATAGAGGCGATGTCGGATGGTTCGTCGAGCCATCAGGGTCATGGAGGAGGTGGTCCGCCCCCTCGCAGCACGCCGCCGCCGCGCCGCCCGTGAACGCGCCCGGTCAGTAGCCGTCGACGATGCCCCAGCTGAGCTTCTGCATGGGCTTGCCGACGAAGTTGATCTTCAGCATGCCGATCTCGACGGCCTTGTCGGGGCAGGTCTTGGGCAACCCCTTGACCAGCAGCCGCCGATGCTCTTGCTTGAACCGCAGCGTCCGGCCCTCCGGCATGAGGCGGACGCTCTTGACCTTCGCGCGGATCCCGCCGATGGCGAGGGTCTCCCCCGGCCAGTTGTACACCCAGAAGTAGCAGTCCTTTCTTTTTCGCGTCCACGTTCCTCACCCGCTCCAGATCTCGAGGTTCTCGGGGCGGTCGACCTGGCCGTAGATCGCCTCGCCGTACTTGCGGGTCCACTGGCCCACCGTTGTCAGGCGCTCGACGGCCTCGGGCGGAACCGAGCCATCGGGCCTGGGGCCGATGTTCAGCAGCAGGTTGCCCTGCCCGGCCGTGACCTCCTTGAGCATGGTCACGACCTTGCGGGCCGGCAGCCAGTCGGCCAGCGGCGTGGGCCGCCAGCCCCACGAGCCGTTGAAGGTCATGCAGGCCTCCCACGACCGTCCGGCCTTGGCGGCGGTGACGTGTTCCTCGGGCGTGCCGAAATCGCCGCCCGCATTCAGGCGGTCGTTGATGAGGATGTCGGGCTGCAGGCGCCGGGCCATCGCGTTCAGCTTGGCCGACTCCCACCGGTCCGGCTCGCTCAGCGCCCAGCCCCCGTCGTACCAGAGAACATCGATCTTGCCGTAGTTGCTCATCAGCTCCTGCACCAGCGCGTAGGTGTAGTCGCAGAACCGCCGCCGGGCCTTCTCGTCCCTGGCGCAGCGGTGCCCGTCCGGGTGACGCCAGTCCATCAGCGAATAATACAGGCCGCACTTGAGCCCGAACTCGCGGCAGGCGGCGACGTACTCGGCGACGATGTCCCGGTGCGGGCCGAGCCTGACGGCGTTGTAGTCGGACTGCTTGGAGTCCCACAGGCAGAAGCCCTCAAGGTGCTTGGCGGTCATCACCATGTAGTTCATGCCGGCCTTCCTGGCCAGTCGCGCCCACTCCCGAGGGCACCCGGGCTTGGGGTTGAAGGTTCGGGCGAGCTTCTCGTATTCCTTGACCGGAATCCGCTCGCGGTTCATCACCCACTCGTGCCGTCCCAACTGCGAATACAGTCCGAAGTGCACAAACATGCCGAAGCGCGCTTCGGTCCACCACTTCATCCGCCGCCGCCGGTCGGCGACGACTTCGGGCGCCTCTTCTACCTGCTTGGGTTCCCTGGCCATCTGATGGGTCCTCTATTCAAGCCGACATTCTGCCGCGCGTCATGACTGGCCAACAGTAGCACCCGGTCAGCCTGAGCGAAAGCGAAGGATCGCGCCCGATTACGCGTAGCCTGCGAGGGATGTGTCGCGGATCGGGTCGAAACACGGGCGCGTGATATCGGCCCGTCTGCTGCGTTGCCTTCGGGGGCTAAGACGCAAGCTGTCGACGGGGGCCCTGGAGCGCGGGTGGGTGATCGCTCTCATAAGGGATTTCTTCCTTCTTAATCTTGATCGTCATCTTAATCGTAATCCATTCTCCACGAGGAGATTAAGAGCAAGAGTAAGATTACGATTGAGGAGGCAAAGACCCCTTCTGCATGCACCACTCGATCCCAACCCCTGCGCCACCGCCCCGGTTCTCGCCGGTGGGTGACAAGGCCCGCGCGGTGGTGTACAGTCCCGCGTCATGGCCGGTCGGGTTCCAGAGCGGGTGCTTGAAGAGATCGCGTACCGCAACGACATCGTCGAGGTGATCGGCGCGTACGTGACGCTCAAGCGCGCGGGTTCCTCCTACAAGGGGCTGTGCCCGTTCCACAAGGAGAAGACCCCCTCGTTCCACGTCAATCCCCAGCGGCAGACGTACCACTGCTTCGGCTGCGGCAAGGGCGGCGACGTCTTCAAGTTCCTGACCGAGCACCTGAGCATGGACTTCCCGACCGCCATCCGCACGCTGGCCGAGCGGGCGGGCATCACGGTGGAGTTCGGGGAGGATCACGGCGAGGGCGCGCAGCGCCGCACGCTGCTGGATATTCACTCCGAGCTGGCTTCGAAGTTCCACGTGACGCTCCTGAAGAGCCCCAAGGCCGCGGACGCCCGGCGCTATCTCGATGAGCGCGCGTTGGGGAAGGACACGATCGAGGCCTTCATGATCGGCTACGCGCCGGCCGAGTGGGACACGGTCGTCAAGTGGGCCGCGACCAAGGAATACAAGCTGGACCAGCTGATCGAGGCGGGCCTGGTGGTGCGCAGCCAGAAGGAAGGCAGCGACCGATGCTACGACCGCTTCCGCGACCGGATTATGTTCCCGATCCGCAACGCGCAGGGGCACGTGGTGGGGTTCAGCGGCCGCGTGCTGAATCCCGAGGCCAAGGAAGCTAAATACGTCAACAGCCCCGAGAGCCCGATCTTCCAGAAGGGGCGCATCCTCTACGCGTTCGACATGGCCCGCACGCATATCGCCTCGGGCCGCGAGGCGTTGATCTGCGAGGGGCAGATCGACGTGATCCGCTGCCACCAGGCGGGCTTCACCTCGGCCGTGGCGTCGCAGGGCACCGCGTTCACCCCGGACCACGTGGCTCTCATCCGCCGGCTGGCCGACAGTGTTGTGCTGGTGTTCGACGGCGACACGGCCGGCCGCGAGGCCGCCGTGAAGACCGCCCGGCTGTTCCTTGAGACCGGCCTGGCCGTGCGCGTCGGGGCGCTGCCGGCGGGCGAGGACCCGGATTCGTTCATCCGCAAGAACGGCGCCGATGCGTTCCGCGCGATCCTCGACGGCGCCGTGTCCGCGGTCCGGTTCCAGGCCACCGTGGCGGCCGGCTCCCAGACGGCCGAGAGTGAAGTGGGGGCCATGCGCCTGTCGCGCGACGTCCTCCAGACCATTCTGTGCACGCCCAACGCGGTTCAGCAGACGCGCCTCCTGGACGATGCCGCGGCGGCGCTGAACGTGCCGCGCACGGCGCTGGAGGAGGAGATGCGGCGGATGGCCCGCGCCCGCCCCGCGCCCTCGAGGCCGGCGGCCCGCAGCCAGGACCCGGAACAAGCACCGGCGGCTGCGCGGGTCGAGCGATCCCGGCCGGAGGCGGAAGGGCCGCCACGGGAAGAACTCATGCTCTGCGAACACCTCGTGCAGGGGGCCGAGGACGCGGACGTGCGCGCGCTGGTGCGGAAGTATCTGCCCCTTGAGATGCTGACCGACCCGACGTGCCGTGCCGCCGCGCAGCTGGCCCTGGAGGCCGGCGACAGCGGGGTGCTGCCCGAGGTGATGGCCGTCGATGCCGAGGCCGCTGCGCCGGAGGCCGCCGAGCTGGTCCGCCGGCTCGCCCACGAGCCGCAGAAGATCAGGGGCCGCGAGTTCGGCCGCGTGATGGCGGTCCGCGACCAGATCCTGGCCATCTGGCGCAGAAAGCTGGAGCGCGAGCGCGAGCAGCTTGGCCTCGATCAGGCCGAGCGCCGCTCGCAACTCGTGTACGATCTCCATGCCCTCAGGAAGTGGGGCGAGGGCCACGCCATCATCGAGATCGAGCTGGGGGTGTAAGAGGAGGGGCGATTGCAATAGGCTGCAATCGCAAAGAATTCAGAAGCCAGAATCCAGGAGTCAGGCGTTGCAGGTCAAAGCGTTATGCCGCACTTCACGGTGTTGGCGCGTCCTCTTTTGTGAGGACACGATATTGGGCGGCAAGTCTTGACGTAAACTGGTGGGAGTCAATTCTGAATTCTGACTCCTGAATTCTGACTCCTTGGTGCGATGCAACGAAATGAAATCAAGCCCTGCAAAGGGTCGGAGCGGGGGCGCTTGATCCCCCTGCGGGGTATGGGCTAGATTCACGGCGACCGGGAAGAGCCGGTCGGCAGTCACCAATCCGGAGGGCGACATGGCGGTCAGGAAATTATTGGCGGTGGATCTGGGTGCGTCGGGCGGCAAGTGCTTTGTGGGGACGTTCGACGGCGGGTCGTTCGCCATGCGCGAGCTGCACCGCTTCGTACACGAAGGCACATCGTTCTTCCTGCCCGACGCATCGGGCGCGGTGTGCGAACGGACGTACTGGGACGACACGTTCATCTTCCGCAACATCGTCGAGGGGCTGCAGGCGTACCGGCGCGAGGAGGGAGCGACGCTGGACGCGATCGGCGTGGACACGTGGGGTGCGGATGGCCAGTTCGTCACGCCCGACGGCGATATGCTCGGAAAGATGTACTGCTACCGCGACCATCGGCTCGACACGATGATCGAGCAGGTCAAGGCGCGCATCGACGCGCGGCGCGTCTACGAGCTGACGGGCATCCACTTCCAGCCGTTCAACGTCAGCAACCAGCTGTTGTGGTTCGTGCTGAACCGCCCCGATCTCATGCTGCCCGGCATCACGTACCTGCCCGTGCCCGCGGTGTTCACGTACTACCTGAGCGGCGAAAGGGCGGTCGATTCCTCCTGGGCCAGCGTGACGCAGCTCATGGACGCGAAGAGCCGCGAGTGGAGCGCGGAGATCCTCGAGCACCTGGGCGTGCCGCTGAAGGTCATGCCGCGGATCGTCCGCCCCGGCACCGTGGTGGCGCCGCTGACCGAAGGGCTGGCCCGGCTGGTGGGGCTGAACCGGGCCCAGGTCGTGGCGGTGGCCGCGCACGACACGGCCAGCGCCTTTGCCGCCGCGCCGGTGCAGGACCCGGCAACGGCGCTGATCATCAGCTCGGGCACGTGGTCGCTCGTCGGCAAGCTCGTGCCGCAGCCGGTCACCACGCCGGAGGCGATGGCGGCCAACGTCAGCAGCGAGGGCGGGATCGACAACATCCGCCTCCTCAAGAACTGCATGGGATCCTGGCTGGTCCAGGAGCTGCGGCGCGTCTGGCGGGTGCAGGACGGCAAGGAGACCTCCTGGGATGAGCTGACCCGACTGTGCGAGGCGGCCGAGCCGTTCAAGGTGCTCGTCGATCCGGACGACAGCAGCTTCTACAACCCCGCGAACATGCAGGAGGCCATCGACGCGTTCTGCGCGCGGACCGGCCAGGCCAGGCCGGCCGGCCGCGGCGGCTACGTGCGGGCGGTGTACGAGAGCCTGGCGCTGAAGTATCGCCAGGTGAACGAGCACATCTGCCGCGTCTCCGGATCCCGGACGACCACCGTGCACATCGTCGGCGGCGGCTGCAAGAACCCGCTGCTCAACCAGTTCACGGCGGATGCCCTCGGGCTGCCCGTGCTGGCGGGCCCGGAGGAGGCGACCGCGGTCGGCAACCTGATGGTGCAGGCCATGGCCATGGGGATCATCCGGACTATGGCGGAGGCACAGCCGCTCATCAAGGGAGCCTTCCCGATCCGGGAGTTCAAGCCCGAGAACCCGGCGGCGTGGACCGCGGCCTACGCGCGGTTTTCGAAGCTGGCGGCCGCCCGCTGACCGGGCGCGTCATGGCCGCGTCAGCCACCAGCGCACCAGAAGTCCAAGGGCGAACAGGGCCATGACGAGGAGCAGGGCTTTCTGCTCGGAGGCGGTCAGGTCGAACCATGGAGCGGCGGCGGCGCGCGCCGCTTGCCGGGCGGCCGCCAGCCGCTGGCGGATGCCGGAGCCCGGAGCGTCTTCCGGAGAGCGGTCGTCCCGTTGCACGCTGTTCCCCTGACCGCCCATGTCCGTGATTCCCGCTCAGCTGACGGCGATGCTGACCAGCTTGTTGGGAACGACGACGACCTTGCGGAGCGTCTTGCCTTCGAGCTGCTTCGCGACCTGCTCGTCGGCCAGCACGCGCGTTCGCACCTCGTCCTCGGGCAGGTCGGCCGGCAGGCGCAGGCGTCCGCGGACCTTGCCGTTGACCTGCACGACGACCTCGACCTCCTCGCAGGCCAGCGCCTGCTCGTTCCAGGTCGGCCACTCGGTGTTCAGCAGCGAGGGGGCGTGCCCCAGTTCACACCAGAGTTCCTCGGCAATGTGCGGCGCGAACGGCGCCAGCAGGCGGACCATGGTCTCGACGCACTCGCGGAAGACGATCCTGGCCGGGAGCGCGCTTTCCGCCGTGATGCCGGCGGCGTCCATCGCGTTGGACAGCTCCATGATCTGCGCGATGGCCGAGTTGAAGTGGAACGCGCCCTCGACGTCCTCGCTCACTTTCCGGACCGTGGCGTGCAGCTTGCGGTAGAGGTCGCGCTCGACCGGCCCCATCTCCCCAAGCCCGCAGGTCTGCCCCGCGCAAGCGCGCAGCAGGTCCTGGTTCTCGTAGACGCGGCGCCACAGGCGGCGCAGGAACCGCGCGGCGCCCTCGATGCCCTGGTCGTTCCACTCCGCATCCTTCTCGGGCGGGCCGAGGAAGAGCGTGTACATCCGGAGGGTGTCGGCGCCGTAGCCGGCGATCAGCTCGTCCGGGCTGACGACGTTGC
>CAZJBP010000185.1:0-6790 GCA_964544115.1 uncultured Victivallales bacterium
CACGCAGTCGGCGGGGACGGCCTGGGCCAGGTCGGTGTAGTAGTTGCGGCCGGGCTTGGCGCCGTCGCAGCCGCCGATCAGGAAGAAGTGCTTGATCTTGCCGGCCTTCACGGCGTCGATGACGGCCCCGGCCACGCTCAGGACGGCGTTGCGGGCGAAGCCGATGGTGATGGTCTTGGCCGGTTCATCGGCCGCGAAACCCGGGGCGGCCAGGGCGGCCTTGATCACCGGCGAGAAATCCTTGTTCGTCACGTGGACGACGTTGGGCCAGGCGACCAGCCCGCTTGTGAAGATGCGGGCCTTGTACGTGTCGCGAGGCTTCTGGATGCAGTTGGTGGTCATCAGGATCGCGCCGGGGAAGGCGTCGAATTCCTTCTGCTGGTCCTGCCAGGCGCCGCCGTAGTTGCCCGCGAGGTGCGCGTACTTCTTCAGGCCCGGGTAGCCGTGCGCCGGGAGCATCTCGCCGTGCGTGTAGATGTTGATGCCCTTGCCCTGGGTCTGCTTGAGCAGCTCCTCGAGGTCCTTCAACTCGTGGCCGGAGACGAGGATGGCCTTTCCCTTCTTCGCCGTCACGCGCACGGGCGTCGGGACCGGATGGCCGTAGGTGCCCGTGTTCGCCCCGTCGAGCAGGCCCATGACCTTCAGGTTCACCTCGCCGCACTTCAGGTTCATCGCCAGCAGCGCGCCGACGGTCTGTTCGCCGCACATCAGGAAGTTCAGCGCCTCGTGGAAGAACGCGAACACGCTATCGTCCTCGCGACCAAGGATCAGCGCGTAGTCGGCGTAGGCCGCCGTGCCTTTCAGCCCGTACGTCAGCAGCTCCTGCAGGCCGGTGATGTCCTCGCCCTGCTTCTGAATGCGCCCGGCGATGCCCACGGCCTCGCCCGCGGCGACCAGGTCGGCGCGGGTGGCCTCTGGCTTCCGGCCCGCCGGGCACGTCAGCGCCTCGGGCTGCCGGCCGGCCTTGCGGGCCGCGGCCTCGTACAGGGCGCGCGCCTTGTCCTCGATCGTCCGGGCTTTCTGCAGCTCGCTCTCCAGGCGCGCGGCGTCGAAGTTGACGTTGGTGACCGTGGTGAACAGCGCCTCGACGACGAAAACGTCGACGTCGCGGTCCTTCGCCCCGAGCTCCCGGGCCCGGTGCGCGTACACGCTGATGCCCTTCGCCGCGTGGACCAGCAGGTCCTGCAACGCGGCGACCTCCGGGTCCTTGCCGCACACGCCCATCTTCGTACACCCCTTGCCCTGGACCGTTTGCTCGCACTGATAGCAGAACATGCTCATTCCATCGCCCCCCGTTGTATGCATCCCTTTGGACATCGGAACGCCGTCGTTGGGTTCCGAACTGTGCCGCCATCGTGCCACACACCCGGGGCGATCATCATTGACCTACGTCAAGAAAGCCAGATTTTCGTGACGGAGCACCGCGCCGGATGATGCAGCGGAAGAAGGTCATGGCCGTTACCGGCTTGGACACTCCGGACTCGGTGCGGGCGGCGAGGACGATGAGTTCGGCCATGCGGGTGCTCCCAAGGACAGGACGATCGGCACAAACTGCTTCAAAGCACACCCCGCTCAGCCTATAGTGGCGCCCATGAATCCGACGCGACCGCGGGAGTTGGGGCTCATTGCCGGCAAGGGCGCGTACCCGCTGCTGCTGGCGGAGTCCGCCCGGCGCGCCGGCGTGGAGCGCCTGTGCGTGCTGGCCTTCAAGGGCGAGACCGACCGGCGCATCGCCCAGTGGGCCGCGGAGGTCCAGTGGATCCACGTGGGCCAGCTGGGCCGGATGCTCGAGGCGTTCCGGCGGTGGGGCGTGCCCAGCGCGGTCATGGCCGGGCAGATCACGCCGACCCACCTGTTCCGCGTGCGGCTCGACGCCCCCATGCTGGCCTTGCTGCGCCGGCTCAAGACCCGCAATGCGGAGACCATTTTCGGCGCCGTCGGCGATGAGCTACGGGCCATCGGCGTCGACCTGCTGCCGGCGCACCTCTTTATGGAGGCGCACATGCCGCCGGCGGGCGTGCTGACCGCGCGCGCCCCCACCGCCGACGAGGAGGCGGACATCCGCTTCGGCCTGCGCGTCGCGCACGCGACCAGCGGCCTCGACATCGGGCAGACCGTGGTCGTGAAGGCGGGCACCGTGATCGCGGTGGAGGCGTTCGAGGGCACGGATGCGGCGATTCAGCGCGCCGGGCGGCTGGCCGGGCCCGGCGGCGTGGTCGTGAAGGTGGCCAAGAACGGGCACGACATGCGCTTCGACATCCCCGTCGTGGGCCTGCACACCGCCGGGACGCTGCGCAAGGCGGGCGTGGCGGCCATGGCGGTGGAGGCCGGGCGCTGCATCGTGCTCGAGCGCGAGCGCGTCGTGAGGGAACTCGATCGGCGGAACATCGCTCTGGTCGCGGTGGAGACGCCGGCAACCCCAGGTGGAGCGTGATGGAAGCCAAACTGAAGGTCGGAGTCATCGGCGTGGGCAGCCTCGGTCAGTGGCATGCCCGCATCTACTCGGAACTGCCGGACGTGGAGCTGTGCGGCGTGTACGACGTCCACCCCGACCGGGCCGCCGAGATCGCCGCCCGCTACGGCACGCGTGCGTTCACGGACATGGATGCGCTGGCCCGGCAGGTGCAGGCGGTCAGCCTCGTCGTGCCGACCGACCGGCATTTCGAGGTGTTCCAGCAGCTCATGCGGCACGGCCTGCACGTGATGGTCGAGAAGCCCATCGCGGCCACAACGTCCGAGGCGGAGGCCATGGTCGGCCTGGCGCGCGAGGCGGGGCGGGTGCTGCAGGTCGGCCACGTCGAGCGCTTCAACCCGGTCCTGGCGTTTCTCGAGGACAACCTGCGCTCGCCGCGGTTTATCGAGGCCACGCGCCTGGCCCCCTTCCCGCCCCCCCGGCCAGACGGCGCGCCGCGCGGAACCGAGGTCAGCGTGGTGCTGGACCTGATGATTCACGACCTGGAGATCATCCTCCACCTCGTGCGCGCCCCGCTGGTGGACCTGCACGCGGTGGGCGTGCCCGTGCTGAGCCAGAGCGAGGACATCGCCAACGTGCGCCTGGTGTTCGAGGGCGGGTGCGTGGCCAACGTGACGGCCAGCCGGATCAGCCCGGAGCGCGTCCGCAAGCTGCGCGTGTTTCAGGCCGACACGTACCTCTCGCTGGACTACATGAACCAGTCGGGCCACCTGTTCCGCAAGAGCGAGGCCGGGCTCGCCCGCGAGGATGTGCCGATCGAGAAGGGCGAACCCCTGGCCCGCGAGCTGGCCGCTTTCGTGCGCTGCGTGCGCGAGCAGGGGCAGCCGGTGGTCACCGGATCGCAGGCCTCCGAGGCCCTGCGTCTGGCGGCGCGCATCTGCGAGCAGATGCGCTCGAACCCGTCGTAGCGCGACGGAACAACGGAAAAGACGGAAGAGCAACGCGACATGGCACCGCGCAGTGATCCACGATCGACAGAGCCGCCGGCGCGGGCCGCGGCGGCCGGCGCTTCGGTCATGGTAATCGCCGGCGAGCTGTCCGGCGACATGCATGCCGCGCGGCTGATCGAGGCCCTGAGCCGCCAGCGGCCCGACCTGCGGTTTTTCGGCATCGGCGGCGACGAGATGCAGGCCGCCGGCGTCGAGCTTCTCGTGCATGCCCGCGACATGGCGGTGATGGGGTTCAGCGAAGTGCTCCGCCGCTACGGATTTTTCCGCCGCGTGTTTCACCGCATGCTCGGCGAGCTGGACCGGCGCCGTCCCGCGGCCGTGATCCTCGTCGACTACCCCGGCTTCAACCTGCGCTTTGCCGCGCAGGCGCACGCGCGGGGCGTGCGGGTCATCTACTACGTCTGCCCGCAGGTCTGGGCCTGGGGCCGGGGCCGCATTCCGAAGATGGCCCGGATCATCGACCGCCTGATCGCCATTTTTCCCTTCGAGCAGGACGTCTTCGCCGGCACGGGGCTGAAGGTCGACTTCGCCGGCCACCCGCTCGTGGATGAAGCCGCGGCCGCCCATGCCGCGCCGCCGCTTGAACTGCCCTGGGGCGGCGCGCCGCGCGTAGCGCTGCTGCCCGGCAGCCGACTGCACGAGATCCGACGCATCCTGCCGGTGATGGCGGCCGCGGCGGCGCGGCTGGAGTCGCGCGTGCCGGGCGTCGCCTTCATCGTGGCGGCGCCTTCCGAAGAACAGGCCCGCAGCGTACGAGCGGTGCTCGCGGCCTGCGGCGCGGTGCCCGCGCGCCTGCAGGTGGTCGTCGGCCGGACGCGCGAGGTGCTGCGCCAGGCCCGCGCGGCGATGGTCGCCTCGGGCACGGCGACGGTGGAGACCTCCCTGATGCGCTGCCCGATGATCGTGGCCTACCGCGTGGGCGCGCTGACGTACGCCCTGGGCCGCCTGCTGGTCCGCGTGCAACACATCGGCATGGTCAACATCGTCGCCGGCCGCGAGGTCTGCCCGGAGTTCATCCAGGGCGCCGCCACCGCGGCCGCCCTCGCCGACGCGGTCGAGCCGCTGCTGGGCGACACGCCCGAGCGGCGGCGCATGCTCCAGGGGCTGGAGGAAATCAATCGCCGCCTGGGGCCCGGCCAGGCCGCCGAACGCGCCGCCGCGGTGGTTCTGGACGAACTGGGCCGCGGCCCGTCGCAGATGTCGGCTTGAAGCGGCGGGTGACACACTGGATAATGCGCACTCGTTGGGGTTGGAATTCTGGCGCCGCACGCGCGGCGAGGAGGGCTGAGCGATGAGACGCGTTGCGTTGGGAGTTGCGGGAGTGGTAACGCTGATGCTGGCGATGGCGGCCGCGGCGGCGCCGATGAGCGTGCAGGTGCGGCAGAGCCCGGTGCGCAGCACGCCGTCCTTCCTTGGCCCGGTGGTGGCCACGCTGAACTACGGCGACCGCGTCGAGGTCAGCAGCGAGCAGGGCGCCTGGATGCAGGTGCGCACCTCCGCGGGCAAGGCCGGCTGGGTGCACACGTCGGCGCTCACGAAGAAGGACGTCTCCATGAGCGCCGGCGGGGCGGCCACAGGAACGGGCGCGAGCAGCGATGAGCTGGCGCTGGCGGGCAAGGGCTTCAGCGCGGACGTGGAGGCGCAGTTCCGGGCCCAGCACCAGGACGTCGATTTCGCGTGGGTCGACCGGATGGAGAAGATGCGCGTGGACGTCGACCGCATGGCCGCGTTTTTGAAGACCGGCGGCCTGTCGGTCGCGGAAGGAGGTGCCCGGTGAGCGCCTCCTCCCCTCTTCGCATCATCGCCGGCGTCGTGCTCGCCGTGGCGTTCCTGACGGGGTGCTCGAGCGTGACCCAGCTGACCACCGGCGCCCTGCAGTCGGCCGGGATGATCACCTCGGATCAGGCCGGTTCCATCAATCGCAGCGCCGAGGCCGTGGAAAAGACGTTCAAGGACATTACCCCCGAGCAGGAGTACTACATCGGGCGCTCGGTGGCTGCGACGGTGCTGACATCGTACCCGCCGTTCGATCAGCAGGCCGCCAACAACTACCTCAATGTGCTGGGCCAGTCCCTCGCCATGGCGTCCGACCGGCCGGAGACGTTCGGAGGCTACCACTTCCTGGTCATCAACAGCGACGACATCAACGCCTTCGCCGCCCCCGGCGGGCTGGTGCTGGTGTCGCGCGGCCTGATCCGCTGCTGCCGTTCGGAGGATGCGCTGGCCGCCGTGCTGGCGCACGAGATCGGGCACGTGCAGCTGCAGCACGGGCTGCGCGCCATTCGCAAGGGGCGCCTGACCTCCGCGCTGACGGTCCTGAGCGTCGAGGCCGGGAAGAACCTGGCCGGCGACCAGCTGGCCGAGGTGACGAAGGCCTTCGAGGGCAGCATAACCGATATCTCGACCACCCTGATGAACAGTGGCTACGCCCGCGGTCTGGAGAGCGACGCGGACGAGTCCGCGGTCATCCTCCTGCGCCGGGTCGGATATGACCCGCGGGCGCTGCTGGACATGCTCGAACAGATGCGCGCCCACCTGAAGCCGGGAGGCGTCGATTTTGCGAAGACGCACCCCTCCCCCGAGGACCGCATCGCGCACGTCCGCAAGCTCATCGGGTCCACGCCGCCCCCACCGGCCGCTCCTCCCGCGCGGCAGAAGCGCTTCGCGGCCGCGATCGCAGGCGTCTGACGCCGGCGTGCGTCGGCAGGCTCGTAGCGCCTGCTGTACAGCCGGTACAGCGCGGGCTACGAACGCGCTGAAGGTGGATGGATGCATCGCAAATGGGTTCAGGGCCTCTTGATCGGGCTGCTCGCCGCCGCGGCCGCCGCGGCGCTGTGGCGTAGCGGCTCCCTGGACCGTCTTGAGTTTGCGTCTTGGGCCTGGCGCGTCCGGACCTTCGCCGCGCGCACGCCGCCCTCGGACCGCATTCGCCTCGTCCTGCTCGACCAGGCCAGCCTCGACTGGGGGCGGAGGGAGAACGCCTGGTCCTGGCCGTGGCCGCGCGAGGTGTATGCCGCCGTTCTGGATTTCTGCCGGCGCGCCGGTGCGCGCGCGGTGGCCTTCGATGTGCTCTACACCGAGCCCTCGGTCTACGGCGTGGCCGACGATCAGGCGCTGGGCAGCGCGATTGCCGCCTCGCCACCGTTCATCGGCGCCCTGTTCCTCGGGGCCACCGGCGGCGAAGCCACGAACTGGCCGGCCGGGGTTTCGTGGCGGTTCCCTGCCATCGAAGGCAGCTCGACGGCCGTCGACGGCGTCCGCCGGACCGCCACCTTCCCGATCCCGGAGGTGGCGACAAACGCGGCCGGGCTCGCCAACGTCAGCGATGATCCCGACGCCGATGGCGTCTTTCGCCGCGCCGCCCTGT
>CAZJBP010000186.1:0-6789 GCA_964544115.1 uncultured Victivallales bacterium
CTCCCGCCACTCGCGCGTGTAGCGCAGCACGATGCTGCGGCAGCGCTCGTTGAAGACGTCGACGCCCATCTTCTCGATATCGGCCTTGCCGCTGATCTTGAGATCCTGCTCGACCTCGTATTCGACGGGCAGGCCATGGCAGTCCCATCCGAACCGGCGGTCCACGTAGAACCCGCGCATGGTCTGGTAACGCGGAACGATGTCCTTGATCGTGCCGGCCAGCAGGTGGCCGTAGTGCGGCAGGCCGGTCGCGAACGGCGGCCCATCGTAAAAGACGAACTCGCGCCCGCCGCGGCGCGCGGCCATCGAGGCCTCGAACGTGCCGTGCTCCTTCCAGAACGCCAGCACCTCGCGCTCCACGGCGGCGAAGTCAACTTTTCCGGACACCGGTGCGTACATAGGGGTTCTCACGCAAGTTTCGGACGAGTGCGGCGGAACCGCCGCTCCATGAATCCCGGCCTTAATAGCGGTCGGTCAGCCCGGGGAGGTAGGGGCTGCCTTCCCATGACTGCTGGGAGTTCCAAGGCTGGTCGCTCTCGGTCGTCGCGCATCCGCTCAGCCCGATGGACGCTCCTGCAACCAGCCCCGCAACCGCGAGGGCCGCACACAACCGGCGAGGGTGTGAATCGCGTCCTCGGCCGGACTCTCGGACGGCCGGGTTCATGGCTAGAAGAACACCACGTCGCCGACGGCGACCGGCTGCTGCTGCCACTCGGACATGATGTCGGCCACGCCGACCTTCTGATCCGGCTTGAGCTGCGTCAGGCGGACCTTCGTCACGAAGGTGCCGTCCGCACGGCGTAGATTCAGCTCGATCTTCGGCAGCGGGCGGGAGGGATCAGCGCTGGCAGGGAACACCTCGCTGATGAACGCGTCCGACAGCTTCAGCACCACGAAGTTCCACTCCGGGTTAATGACCGCAACGGCCCCCTTCTCTCCCGCCGACATGAACACTTCCTGACTCCGTTCCACCTGTCCCGCAGACGGCTGTTCTTCCAGCCGGTACTTGAGGTCGCGAATTTCCAGCTTCAGCCGGCTGATGGCCACGTCGCGCTCGGCAATGTCCTTCTTCTGCAGCTCGATGGTACGGTCGCGTTCGGCCACGTTATCCTGCAGCGTCCGCTTCTCTTCTTCCAAGCCGGCGATCTGCTGCTGCAGTTCGGCGGCCTTCTGCTCCAGGGCGGCGATCTGCTGCTGCAACTCGGCGATGCGGCCGAGCTTGCCGCGGAGATCGCCCTTCTGGCTGTTGAGGTCGTTGACCGTGTCGATCAATTCCTGCCGCAGGGCCTTGAGTTGCTCGCGGGTTTCGTTCAGGCGGTTGTACTGCGCTTCCGCCTTCTTGAGCGTGTCCGCCAGCAGCGCGTCCATCGTCCCCTCGCCCGTAGTCATCTTGTAGCCGGACCGCGCATCGCGCTCGGGCTTCATGGTCATGGGGTCGATCTTGTAGTACTGCATCAGCTGCGCTTCGTTGCGCTTCAGATCGATGGGCTTCTGGTCGGCGCTCTCCAGCTCGTAGCGGTAGCTCTCCCAGAACTTGGCCCGGTCGGGGTTGGCCAGCGGCTCGGCGCTGACCGGCGACGTGTCCCGCTCGGGGTCGGCGGGCGCATCGCCTTTCTGGGCCTGATCAGCCTCGACCGTCCCCGCAAGCTGGGCGAGGTACTTCTCCAGAGCCTGCGTACGACCCTTTAGAAGCTCCCGCTTGTTGAACAGCAGTATGCCCAGCACCAGGGACCCGATGCTGAGAAGGAGCAGGAGGATAACGAATGCACGCAGTGCTTTGCCCATATCGATTCCCTCGGAGCTGGCGGCGACACGACGCCGACTGTGCGATTCACGGCGCACTCTTGCTCAAAGCAGGGCCGGTTGTCAAAGGGAAAAACGTTGGAGGGAAAAGGGTTGACGATTTGTGGGGGGCGGGGATAGCCTGACCGCATGAATACGATACGCTCCGCACGGCGGGCGCACCCGTTTCGCGCGGCGTGCCTGGTTCTGGGCCTGGCCGCGGGCCTGAGGTTGACCCCGGCGTCCGGCGCCCCGGCAGACGCCGGGGCGCGGCAGGCCGAGATGGACGAGCAATTGCAGTTCATCGACGGCCTGCGGGCGTGGGGGCTGCAGGCGTATGTCAACGACGCCATCAAAGATTTCATCGCTCGCTTCCCCGAGGCGGTCGGCCAGATCCGCGTGGCGGAACTCAAGGGGCTGCTGGCCATCGGCGATTTTGACAAGGCCAAGGCTTCCATCGCGGCCCAGGCCGACCCGAACAGCGTGGACACGTGGGCCATGAAGCTGGCGCTGGCCGACGGCTACTACGCCTGGGGCAAGTACGGCGAGGCGCAGGGCCTCTACGAAGCCTTCTTCAAACAGTACCCCGACACTCCGCCGGCGGCTCTTAACGATTTCTTCCGCGACGCCGCCTACCGCTACGCCCAGATGCTGATGCTCATGGGCAAGGACCAGGCCGCCATCGCCGCCTACCGCGTGGCCCTGAAGGCGCAGATGGAGCGCTACGTTAGGCGCCAGCTTCTGTCGGAGATGGCCGAGCTGATCATCAAGACCGCCGAACCGCTGCCGCCCGAGAAGCGCGCGCCGCTCCTGGAAGAGGCGCGCAAGATTGCCGGGGAGATTCTGTGGGTGCGCGACCTCTGGTTCGGAAAGGCCATCGTGTTCCTGGCGCACATGGACCTGATGGAGGGCCACCCCGACCAGGCGTCGAAGCTCGTCGACGACTACAAGGAGGATCTGCAGGCCATCCATGACCAGCTGGTCGAGGACTCCAAGCAGCCCGGCAGCGAGGACCTGACGCGCCTGAGCCCCATGGCCGAGTGCCGCTACCTCCTGGGGTCGATGATGCAGAGCGAGGCCGAGAAGATGCTGAAGGCCGGGGGCGACAAGGCCAAGATTGTCGAGCTGCTGGCCGGCAAGGAGACGGGGCGCACGATGGAGGACGGTTCGCCCGAGCGCACCTCCGGCGCGCTGCAGCACTTCCTTACCGTGTTCGTTCTCTACCCCACCAGCCAGTGGGCGCCGGAGGCCGGCGTCCGGGCCCGCCGCGTGGAGGACGTGCTCCGCACCCAGTTCGGAGCCCGCATCAACACCTCGATCACGGATGAGCAGATGGCTCGCGTGCGCCAATCGACCTTCCAGAGCGCGCGGGCATCGTTCAACCAGCAGCTGTTCGAGAAAGCGGTCGCCAGCTACCTCGACGCGCTGGCGCTGTTTCCCGAGAGCGAGACCTCGGTATCGGCCGTCGGCGAACTGTGCCAGTGCTACCTGGAACTGGGCGAAGAGGTGCACGCCGACTGCGTCGCGTCGTACCTGGCCGAGCGCTTCAGCGGGAGCAAGGCCTACATGTCTGCGGCCGGCGACCAGATGATCAAGCTGGCCACCTACTGCGGCGAGCGCAAGATGCCCGACCGCCGCGACGCCTTCTACGATTACTACTTCGCCCACTTCCCCAACCACCCCCGCGTGGCGGGCATGCTGTACATGTTCGGTGAGGAGCGCACCGAAAGCCAGGACTACGACGGGGCCCTCAAGTACTACCGCGTCATCATGCAGAGCCACACCAACTCCCCGGTGTACGCCGGCGCCGCCAGCCGCACCGCGTTTTGCTACTCGAAGATGGGCGACAGCACGAACGAGATCCGCGTGCTGCAGCAGCTGGTCGACACCCTGAAGCGCCGCGAACGGCCCGGGCACCTGTTCATCAACGCCCAGTTCCGCCTGGCGCAGGCCTACATGCGGCTGGGCGACAAGTATCTGCCGGCGGCCCACAACCGCTTTGTCGAGCTGGTCAGCCTGATCCGCAAGGACGGCAACGCGTACGCCAACTCCGCCGAGGAGCGCGAGGCCAACCAGCAGGTTCTTGAAGGGGCGCTGTTCTACAGCTCTATCTCCCTGTCGCGCGTGAAGCCGGCGGAGGACAAGGTGGTGCTGTACCAGCAGAAGGCGATCGACGGGCTGGAGGACCTGGTCAAGACCTTCCCGAAGTCGCAGTTCGCGCCGGCCGCCTTGAACCAGATCGGCACCCTGTACGTCCTGCTGGACAAGCCCGAGGAGGCACGCAAGGCGTTTGACCGCCTGCGCAAGGATTATCCGGACACCGACGAGGCCAGGAACTCCAACTACCTTCTGGCCAAGACGCTGCTGGAACTGGGCCGCCGCGACAAGGCGGTGACCATCTTCAAGGAGATGTTCGAGGGCGCCGGATCCTACACGAGCAGCCAGATCCTGACCGCCGGCCGCGAACTGCTGAAGGCCGGCGAGGCGGAAATCTCGCTGCAGGCGTTTGAGCGCGTGGTCAAATCCGACAAGGACCGCGCCGCGCTCGAGCCGGCCACGCTGGGTAAGGGGCAGGCGCTCCTCGCCCTGGGCCGCGGCGCGGAGGCGGCCGAGACGCTCAAACGCATGCTCAACGACTACCAGAATTCCGGCTATACCGTGCCCGCGTGCCTCGCGCTGAGCCAGGCCTACGCCAAGCTCGGCGCCACTGAGTCGGATGCGGAGAAGCGCGCCCAGTACTTCAAGGACGCGGTCAAGGCGATGAACCGGGCGCGCACGTTCGAGAAGTCGCCCGCGGGACGCGCCGCGCTCGATATCGGCGTGGCCCGCATCTACGTGAACAAGGCCGCCTCCGAGCGCCAGTTCGGCGCGCCGGCCAGCATGGCCGAGGCGCGCGGCATGGCTGTGGCCACGTACCAGACGTTGATCACGATGGCCGACCCGCGCGACGCCGAAGTCCGCAAGCACATCGAGACCGCTTACGGCGAGTGCCTGCCGTTGCTGGCCGAGATGGGGAACTGGGAGGACGTGCTGCACGACGCCGATGCGTACCTGGAGCTGTTTCCGCGCGGCCCGTACTCCAACGAGGCGCGCGCCCAGCGCACGACGGCGCGCTCGCGGCTAATGGCGGCAGGCACCCTTCCGCCGGAGGCCGGAGACGCGCAGGGCGCACCCTTGACCAACGCGACGGCGCCGGCGGCAACAGAGCCGGCCCCGGCCACAACCAACGACAACGCGGCGGCGGGAGCAGAGGTCGCACCGGCTCAGCCCTGAACAGACCGATCCAGACGAGAAACACGAGGATATTCATCATGATGACGAAAACCTACGGGACCAAGGGCCCTGCGGCATGGGTAGCAGCGGCGATCGTGGCGGCACTGGCGGCCCACGCACAAGCCGTGCCGGGCACCATCACCAAGACCGACGGCACCGAGCTCTCGGGCGACCTGACCTGGTTCGGTGCCACGCAGGAGTACGACATCAACATCGGCAGCGTGAACACGAAGGTGTCCGCCCGGCTGGTGGCCAAGGTCCAGACCCAGAAACCGGCCGACTTCGACAAGGCGGTGAACGCCGTCAAGACCAAGCAGTACGCGGCCGCCATCAGCCCGCTGAAGAACATCGTCGGGACTTACGAGATGCTGGGCTGGGACGTGCCGGCCGCCCGCTGGCTGGCCGAGGCCTACCTGAACCTGAACCAGGCGAAGGACGCCATTGATATGTGCGACAAGGTCATCCGGACGAACCCGGAGGCCAAGACATCGGGCGAACTGGCCAACATCTACTGGGAGGCGCTGCGCCGGGACGGGCGCGAGGCCATGCTGCAGCGGGTTCTCAGCGAAGCGGTCAAGACCGGCGGACGGGAAGTGGCGGCCGTGGCCCAGCTCAAGCGGGCCGACATGGACCGCGCCAAGGGCGACGTGAAGAAGGCGCTCAAGGACGGCTACCTGCGCACGGCGATCCTGTTCCAGGACGTGAAGTCGGTCCAGCCCGAGGCGCTGACCAAGGCGGCCGAATGCTTCCAGCAGCTCGGACAGCAGTCCTACGCCGATAAGATGCGCAAGGAGCTGCTGGAGAAATACCCCGAGAGCGACGAGGCCCGCAAGATCCGCGGCGGCGCGTGACCGCCGCCGCGGCGCCCGCTCAGCCCGGTTACCGCTTCATCAGCGCGTCAAACGCGGCTTGGTCGTCGGCAAAGGCCTTGGCCTTGTCACCCACGCGGATGATCTCGACGGCCTTGATCGCGTCGCCCGTCTGGATGGCGTTCACCACATCCTGCCCCTTGACGACGTGCCCGAAGACGGTGTGCTTGCCGTCCAGCCACGGCGTGGCCTTGTGCGTGATGAAGAACTGGCTGCCGTTGGTCCCGGGGCCGGCATTGGCCATGGACAGGACGCCCGGCTCGGAGTGGCGCAGCGAGGCCACGATCTCATCCCGGAACTGGTAGCCCGGGCCGCCGGTGCCCGTTCCCTGCGGGCATCCGCCCTGGATCATGAAATCGGCAATCACGCGATGGAACTTCAGCCCGTCGTAGAAGGGCTGCATCGGGCGGACCTTGGTGCGCAGCTTGCCCTCCGCCAGGCCGGCGAAGTTGCACACGGTCAGCGGAGTCTTCTCGAACTCGAGACTGCAGAGGATCTCGCCCTTGCCGGTCACGAACTTCGCGTAAAGCCCGTCCGGCAGCGCCGCGGCGCTGTCCGCCGGCGCGTTGGTCTGGGCACACACCACCCCGGCCATCGTCATGAATAGAATCGCAACCGGCAGAATTTCCCACATCATCTTCATCGCCAACCTCCACCCGTGGCCGCGTTCCGGCCGACCATCGACCGGACGCAACCCAACGGCGGCTAACCTAGCGACGGGGTCCTCCCCCGTCAAGGCGCGGCCGCATCTCTGAGTTTATAGTTGAAGGGTGTGTCTTTTGCTCGTGTCACCGCGGCGGGATTCGGCTCCTGAACGGCGGGCACCGCTCCCTTCCCGCCCCGGCCGACAGGACGGGGCGGTGGC
>CAZJBP010000187.1:0-6741 GCA_964544115.1 uncultured Victivallales bacterium
CAAGGTGGCGGTCATCGGCAGCGGGCCTGCCGGCATCACCGTGGCGGCCGACGTGCGGCGCGAGGGGCATCACGTGACGATGTTCGAGGCCTTCCACAAGCCCGGCGGCGTGCTGATGTACGGAATCCCCGAGTTCCGTCTGCCGAAGCGCATTGTCGAACTGGAGATCGAGACGTTGCGCCGCATGGGCGTGGAGATCCGCACGAACTTCGTGGTCGGCCGCACGCGCACCGTGCGCGACCTGATGGCGAAGGACGGTTTCGAGGCGGTGTTCATCGGCACCGGTGCGGGACTTCCCAAGTTCATGAACATCGAGGGCGAGAACCTCGTGGGCGTGTTCTCGGCCAACGAATACCTGACCCGCGCCAACCTGATGCGCGCCTACGACGCCGACCGCGCCGACACGCCGATCCGCCGCGCGCGCAAGGTCGCCGTCCTGGGCGGCGGCAACGTGGCCATGGATGCCGCGCGGACGGCGCTGCGCCTGGGGGCGGCCGAGGTGCACCTGGTGTACCGCCGCACGGAGAAGGAGATGCCCGCGCGCGTGGAGGAGGTCCACCACGCCCGCGAGGAGGGCGTCGAGTTCCATATGCTGCAGAACGCCAAGCGCATCCTCGGCGACGAGTCTGGCTGCGTGACCGAAATCGAGTGCCTGCGCTACGAACTGGGCGAGCCGGACGCCTCCGGCCGCCGTCGCCCGGTGGAGGTTTCCGGCAGTGAGTTTCTGATGGCGGTGGACACGGTGATCGTCGCCATCGGCAACGACTCCAACCCCCTGATCAGCCAGACCACCCCCGAGATCAAGTCTAACAAGTACGGCAACGTGCTGGTCGACGAGAACAACCAGACCTCGATGCCGCGCGTGTTCGCCGGCGGGGACATTGTCCTCGGCGCCGCCACGGTCATCCGCGCCATGGGCGAAGGCCGCCGGGCCGCCGCGGCCATCAACCGGCTGCTGGCGGGCGGCTAGCCATCCACACGGGCGGTGGACACCCGGCGGGGGTTCTGTTACGGTGCTCGCCATCCGATGGGAGAGACCATGTCCGTCCACCGCATCCAGAGCCTGGTTCGAGACAGCGCGGTCGCGATAGCAGGCCTGAGCGCCCAGGCCGGGGCGATCGAGGTCGTCTGCGCGGCCGTCGTGGGCGTGCTGCGGTCGGGCGGCAAGGTGCTGACCGCCGGCAACGGGGGCAGCGCAGCCGAAGCCCTGCACATGGCCGAGGAGCTGACCGGGCGCTTCCGCGGAAACCGGCCCTCTCTGCCGGGCATCTGCCTGGCAGCCGATCCGACGGCCCTGACGTGCATCGGCAACGACTTCGGATTCGACGCGGTGTTCAGCCGCCAGGTCGAGGGGCTGGGGCGGGCCGGTGACGCGCTGGTCCTGTTTTCAACGAGCGGGCGGGCGGCCAACCTGTCCCGGGCGCTGGAGGCGGCCCGCGCGAAGGGCCTGCTGACCGTGGCGTTCCTTGGCCGCGATGGCGGCGCCCTGGCCGGGCGCGCGGACCACGAGATCATCGTCGCCTGCGCGGTAACCGAGCGGATTCAGGAGGCGCACCAGGTGCTGCTGCACGTGGTGCTGGACGCGGTGGAGGAGGCCTTTCCGGCGACATGAAGACACTTACGCGATGGATGCTGACGGCGCTGGTCGCCATGCTCGCATGGGCGGCTCCGCAGGCCCAGGCGCAGGTGCGCCTGCTCCTGCGGTTTGAGCATGCGTCCTATCTCCAGTTTGAAACGGTGAACGCCTACGTGTCCATCTACAACGATGCCGATCAGCCGCTGTGCATCGGGAATGGCTCGTCGAACCTGTTCTCCGAGCTGTCGTTCATGATCGGCCAGCAGCGCGACGACTGGCTCGACAAGCGCAAGGCCGGCGCGGTTCTCGAGGGCCTGGTGCTTGAACCGGGCGAGCAGCGGGATGTGGCGATCGACATTTCCCGCCCCTACGATCTGAGCGCCATGGGCCGTTACCAGGTGCAGGCGGTTCTGCGGGATAAGGGCGCGGTGACGGCGGTTTCTCCGCAGGAATCCGTGGAGATTGTGCGCGGAATCGAGATCGAACGGGTGGAGCGGGCCGTGCCAGGGCTCCCCGACCGACTGCGCACCTACAGCGTTCGCTACTGGCGTCGAAACCGCTTCGAATATGCCTTTCTGTCGGTGGACGAGGAGCCGGGGCGGGTGAACTACGGCGTGTACCAACTCGGGAAGATTGTGAGGACGGAGCGCCCGACCATCCTGGTTGAACGGGACGGGAAGGTCACCGTGCGCCACCTCTGCGCGCCCGACAGCGTCATCCGCACCGTGTTCATGTCCGAGGAGGACGGCATGCGGTTCGTCGACCAGCGCTACGAGAATCTGGATGGAACGCCCTTTCCCGAGGGCGCCACCCGCCGCCGCCTGCCCCTGCCGATGCCGACGGTGATCCGGTAACGAACCTCGATATCCTATCGGAGTTGCGCAACCGCACGGCCGGCCCCCTGATGCCAAGGAACAGGGCTCATGACACAGGACACGCACGCCCCCACCGTCGCGAATGCATGGGCCGATCTGCTGGAATCGGCCGCGTGCCCGGTGTGTGCAACGGAGGGGGTGGCCGTCTATCGACACGGAGATCTTCAACTCGGCGGCGAAGGGGAATTCGGACAACGTCACTGCCGGCAATGCGGAGGGTATTTTCTTTCGCCGCGGGTCCGGGAGAGTCGGATCGGCGAGTTCTATCCCGAGGCCTATCTGCCGTATCTCGCGAATCGTGATCCCGGGCTCATCGCCGCCGTGTTCGGGCTGGGACCGCGCCGCAGACGGATTGTCGAGCGATTCGTCCGCCGCGGCCGAATCCTCGACGTGGGCTGCGGGAACGGCGAGTTCTTGCGCGCCTGCGACGCCGGCGCATGGGAACGCTATGCGGTGGACGTGAAGCGCCATCTCCCGCCCGATGCCGCGATCCCGTTTTACGAGGGGGCGTTCGATCACGCTCCGCCCCCGTTCCCGGCCATGGACGCCATCACGCTCTGGCACGTCTTCGAGCACCTCTATCATCCCGCCGCGGCGCTCGCGAACGCCGCGGCTCTGCTCAAGCCCGAGGGACTGCTCTTCCTGGCGATTCCGGATCTGCGCTGCCTCGAGAGGTCGGTCTTCGGACGTTCATGGATGGGCTGGGATCCGCCGCGACACATCGCCACGTACTCGGGCGCCGGCATCGCGGAGCTGGCCGGGCGCGCCGGGTTCCGGATCGTGGACACACGCGCCGACCCATGCGCCAGCGGCATGCTGGCCATGAACATCGACTGGGCGCTGCGTTCCTTCGGCCTCAAGACACAACTCCATCGATCACTGCTCGCCAGGGCTCTCCTCTTCCCTCTCGCGCTCGCTTCCGTGGCGATCGGCCTCGCGCCGGCGAGAGTCTACATCCTCAAACGGCTGCGGGACGATGGACGCGAATGAGAAGCCACGAACGCAAACGCGGTCTTGTGCAGTCGCCGCGGCTGGCCTGGGATGTTCTGGTCCGTGGACGGTATGCGTTTGTCTATGACCAGATGCCCGTGACGGTTACCGGCATGTCGGCCGCCAAGCGGATGAATCTTTGCCGCTCGGGCGGCAACCTCCTGTATCGTCGGCTCCATCCGTGGAGCCTGCCGCTGCACATGCAGTTCGAGTTGACCAACTACTGCAACTTGCGCTGTCCCGTCTGTCCGACCGGCGCCAACACGGTCGAGCGTCGGCCTGCTGCCATGGACGTCGGGCTGTTCGAGCGGGTCATGGAAGAAGTCGGGCCGTATCTGCTGACGGCATCGTTGTGGGCGTGGGGCGAGCCGCTCCTGCACCCGCGGCTGGAAGAGATACTGCGCGTGGCGCGGAGGTATCCCGTGGCGCTCCTGCTTTCGACCAACGGGCAGGTGCTCGATGACGAACGCATTCAGGCGGCGCTGCTCCGGCACTCCCCCGCGCACCTCATCGTGGCGATTGACGGGCTGACCGACGATACCAACTCACGGTTCCGTGCCGGTGCGCGCCTGAAACCGGCGCTTGAGGGTGTGCGTCGCCTGGCCGATCAGAAGCGGCGTAGCGGGCGATCGCTGCCCCTGCTGCACATGCGCTACATCGTGATGAAACATAACCAGCACGAGTTGCCGCGCGTTGAGGCGTTCGCCCGCGAGAACGGCTTCGATCTGTTGAGCCTGAGGACGCTGTCGGTGATCGATACGGAGTTGCCGGACGCGGTGCACGGCGCGTTCGTTCCCGATGCGGCGCGTTGGCGGGCCTACGCGTACGACGGCGGCGAGCGGGTGCGGCGCAGCGGATTTATTTGCCAGGAGCCGTTCTGGTTTCCGACGCTGCTGGCCGACGGCACGGTGGTTGCCTGCGAGCAGGATTACAACGCCCAGCAGTCCATCGGCAAGGTGTCCGAAAGCGCTTCCTTCGTCGACGTATGGCGCAGCGAGAATGCGGCCGAGGTGCGGCGGATCATCCGCGACCGCGCCAAGGAGTTGAGTTTCTGCCGGAACTGCCCGTATTCCGGCCGCTCGGGCACGGATGCCAGCGTGGAGGCGGTGTTCCTCAACGATGGGATAGACTTCGCCAACGTGGTCGCCCTGCAAATGAAGGAGGTCAGCGATGCCGTCTGATCCGCGCATCGTGCGTCTTGGCCTGATCGGATGTGGTCGGGTGGCCGTCGAGCGGCATCTGCCGGCGCTGCGGCACGTCGACGGGTTTCGGCTGGTTGCCGTGGCGGACAGCGACGCCGCGCGACTGGCCCCGTTCGACGTCGCTCAGCGGCACCTGGACTACCGTGAGCTGTTGGAGCGATCCGACGTGGACGCCGTCGGCATCCTGACGCCGACCGCCTCTCACGTGGACATTGCGCTGGCCGCGCTCGCAGCGGGAAAGCATGTGCTCATTGAAAAACCACTCGCGTTGAACGTCGCCGAGTGCGACCGCCTGATCGAGCGGGCGGCAGTGTCGCCCGGCAAAGTGGTGGTCGGGTTCAACCTGCGCTGGCACCGCCTCGTCCGTCGTGCCCGCCTGCTCGTGGCCGGCGGAGCGCTCGGCCGCGTGACGGCGATCCGCAGTGCGTATACGCACGAGCGAACCGGAGACAACGCGCCCGACTGGCACCGCAAACGGGAGTCCGGCGGCGGCGTGCTGCTCAATGAAGCCGTCCATCACTTTGATCTCTGGCACCACCTGCTCGGGGCCGAGGTAGAGCAGATCTTCGCTGCGACCCGACACTCCTCGCGCTACGAGGACGAGTGCAGCGCCGTCACGGCCACCCTTGAGGGTGGCGTTCTGGCAACCGGCATCTTCGCCTTTCGGACCAGCGCGAACAGCGAAATCGAGATATTCGGCGAGAAAGGCCGTCTCTGCCTGAACTGTTACCGGTTTGACGGCCTTGAGTTCTACCCTTGGTCCGGTTATCCGGGCGATCCGCGCGACCGGTTCGGCAAGTGGGTTGCGGCGGCCAGGGAACTGCCGGCTGCGCTGTCGGTGCTGCGCCGTGGCGGCGAGTTTGCAGACACGTTCCGCGGCCTTTGGCAGCATTTCCACGACTGCATCAGCGGGAACCGGCCGTCGGAATGCACTCTTCAGGACGGCAAACGCGCCATCGAGGTCGCCGCTGCCAGCGTCGCCTCCGCGTCTGCGGGAAAGCCGGTCCGAATATGATCCAGTGTTCCGTCATCGTTCCGACGCGCAATCGTCCGGGACCCTTGTGCGAATGCTTGGCGGCATTGGGGTGCCAGGACTTTCCAAAGGACCAGTTTGAAGTGATTGTTGTGGACGACGGCAGTGATCCGCCGGTGGAGGTGCCGGTCGGGGTCCGGCTGTTGCGCCGGCCGCATACCGGCCCTGCCGCGGCCCGCAACGCCGGTGCCGCGGCTGCCCGCGGCCGCTGGCTCGCGTTCACCGACGACGACTGCCTGCCGGCGGCGGACTGGTTGACGGTGCTGGGGGTGCGGCTTTCGGCTCAGCCCGAGCATCTGATGGGCGGCGCGGTAGCCAACTCGCTGACGGACAGCCCGTCTTCCGCTGCCAGCCAGCAGCTCGTCAGCTATCTGTTCGCCCACTTCAACGCCCATCCCGACAGGCCCCGATTCTTCACCTCCAACAACATGGCGGTCGGCGCGGCCGCGTTCCGCGATGCGGGGGGCTTCGACATCGCGATTCCGAGAGCCGCTGCGGAAGACCGCGAGTTGTGCGACCGCTGGCTGCATCAGGAACGTCCGATGGCCTTCGCGCCGGAAGCGCTCGTGCGCCATGCCCACCCGCTGACCTTGCGGGCCTTCTGCCGCCAGCATTTCAACTACGGACGCGGCGCGCACTACTTTCATCGCGCTCGCGCGCGGCGCGGCGGCGGCCCGTTGCGGATTGAGCCGTGGCGGTTCTATGCCGATCTGTTGCGCTACCCGTTCACCGTCGCCGATCCGCGGCCGTTCCGGCAGGCAGCGCTGCTGTGCGTTGCACAGGTCGCCAATGCGCTCGGCTATTTTCGGGAGCACTTTCGCCTGGCGCGGAACCCCGGCGAGGTGGAATGCAGCGAACGCGTCGGCGCCGAATATCGTTGGCGCTGATGTCAGGCAATTGCTATTTGCCGATGGTTCGTTCGATTCAGTAATGTGCACTTTCATGAGCAAGGAATCCATCGAGCGGGACACCCTGGAGGTGGACATCTTGTGCGTGGGCGCAGGAGTGGCTTCGTTGACAACGGCACTCCGGTTGCTGCGGCACTGTGATGAAAAGAAGGCCGCG
>CAZJBP010000188.1:0-6694 GCA_964544115.1 uncultured Victivallales bacterium
GCCGCAGCACGAGGTGTGCTTGCGGTGGCTGTCGCCAGCCAGCGTCGGCATCCAGGACGCCGCGACCGGAGCCGCGCTCGGCGAGGTGGACCGGTACGACGCGCCGCCGCTGGTGCACCCCGGCGCTGTCTACCTGCAGCGCGGCGAGACCTACGTGGTGGTGGATCTGGACCTGGAACTGAACGTGGCGCGGGTGCAGCGCACCGAGACGGATTACTACACGCAGCCTCTCGGGGGCGTGGACGTGCATCACATCGACCACCGCCTCCGCGAGAAGCCGTTCGGCTCGGGCACGGCGTGCTGGGGCGAGGTCACGGCGCACATGAACACCTACGCCTTCGAGAAGGTCCGCTTCTACGAACTCGACGCGATCAGCGTGCACGGCCTGAACCTGCCGACGATGGTGCTGGAGACGATGGCGGTCTGGCTCGTGCCGCCCGAGGCGCTCATGGAGCAGACGCGCCGGGCCGGGCTGGACGCGCACAGCGGGCTGCGCGGCCTGGGGTACGCCACGCGGATGCTGCTGCCGCTGTTCATCACCTGCGACACACTGGACTTCTCGCACTCGGTGGGGAGCGTGAATTCGCCGTGGAACGCGGTCTTCATCTTCGAGCGCTACCCGCATGGTCTCGGGTATACGGCCCGGGCCTATGAGTTGCTTGACCGGATCCTGCCGGCCGTTCTGCGTGCTGTCGAGGCGTGTCCGTGCGAGGAGGGGTGTCCCTGCTGCGTGGGCAAGCCGCTGCGCCAGGAGTCCATCGGGAACGTCGAGCGCGGCGAAGGGTCGATCCCCAGCAAGGCAGCCGCGCTGTTCATCCTGCGCGGGCTGCTGGGGGATGGGGCGGCGCTGCGCCAGCCCGACTGCGCGGCGCTGGCCGGGGTGGACGCCGCGGAGACGCTGCGGTTGAGCCAGTCCCTGCGGCGGCGTCTCGAGCGTATGGGCGAACCCGAGGTGTTTCACCCGATCGTTCCCGCGCCGGAGGTCAAGACGGGGTACCCCGAGCCGGAACGCGAGGTCGATCTGCCGCGGGCCGACGCCGACAAGCGTGCGGCGCGAAAGCGCGATTTCGACCGCGACCTCCACCGAAAGATCGCGAAGAAGGTGGCGCTGGGTGGCCTGCCGGCGCTCCAGGGCAAGCCGGCGCCGCCGCCCGGCATGAAGACTGAGCACAGCAACCTGCGCCCGATCGATTTCCCCGGCCGGCCGCGGGTGCGAACGACGGCCAAGGAAATGACCGCGGACGGCAAGGCGGAGGAAGATGCAGCCAAACCGCAGCCGCCCATCATCGGCGGGGACCCTATCGCCGCGATGGCTCGCAAGAAGAAGCGAGCGATGCGGTAGCTGCCCCGCTGTCACCCATGCGTCCGGCGTTTCCTCAAGAAATCGGCTGGCGTTAAAACGTCGACCGAGCGGCGACTGTCGGCTGGGAAGTGCTGCGCGTTGCCGGTGACCAACGGGACTGCGGCGGTGAGGGCCACCTCGAGGAATGGAACGTCGTCAGGGTCGGGAAGACCATGCAGTTGCGTGACAGCGACCACGTAGTGCGTGTTCTGCTGAAGAAACGTCAGGATGTCGCGAACCGCGGCGGCGCTGAAGTAGTTCTTGAACTTCGGACGGTTCAGCACTCGCTTGTACTCATCGAGAATGCGGTCATCCACAACCAGTTCGACTTCGCCCTCGCGGATCAAGTCCACGATCCTGCCCGGCGGTCCGAAAGCGTTGATCATGCCGGATACGAGGACGTTGGTGTCCAGCACGAGACGTATCATCTGGCTCTTCCCCTCCGAGCCGCCTTGACCTCAGCCGCGATGTCCGAATCCGCCAGGGGGCGGTCGGTCGCCCGGCGGCGGGCGCGTAACACCGCGGATGAAAAGAGAGCACGCCTTACTTCGCGCAAGGTGTCATCGGCGGCATCGGGGTCCGTGCTGATCATGATGGCAAATGGGTGCCCGTCCTTGGTGACGACCACTTCGCGTTCCCGATCCAACGTATCGCGCAGTTCGCGGGGGTGCTTCAGGTCTCTTACCGCTATAGATGTCATCTAGATCTCCTTAAAGTGTCCTTATGGTATCCCAGCTGACAACCAGACGCAAGCGGTTCCGGCGCGTCACAGCAGCACGGTCAGCGCGGCCAGCAGGATGAAGAGGATCCCCAGGGCGACCTTGCTGTAGACGACGTTCGTCCGGCTCCAGCGCATCAACACCTCGGTCCTCAGCCCCGCGTAGGTCAGGATGAACACGACGGTCAGGGGCAGGATGAACATCACGTTGTACAGCAACAGGTACATCCACTCGCGCGTGGCCGCCTGGCCGCTGCGAATGACGACGACCAGGGTGGGGACGTAGACCTGGCCGGTGCATACGCTTTCGAGCAGCGTTACCAGCGCGCCGACGGTCAGGCCGCCCAGGACCATGCTCCCGCGGTGCAGGCGCGTGCGGATAACCGCATGGATGCGGTCCTTCACGCTGCGCGGGAGCTGCAGCAGGACCTTGTGAGGGTCGCCGGTGCGGCGGAATCGAACCGCATCCAGCAGGGACATCGCCGCCAGCACGGCCAGTACCGCCACCATGGTCCAGCGCAGGCCCTCCTGCACGCGGGGAAATACCGAGAGGCTGTGGATGGCCCGGAGCAGGCCGAACCCGAGCGCGGTGTAGGTGATGAACGACGCTGCGCAGAACGCCACGCCCATCAGGAGCAGGCCGCGTCCCTTTACCCGCGCCACGGCCAGCATGCTCATGAAGAACACCAGCGTCGAGATCGCGCAGGGATTCACGCCGTCCGCCAGGCCCGCGCCCAGGACGGCGGCCAGGGCGAAGCGGTGGGCGCGTTCGGTCACGGCGGCCGATCCCCCGCCCGCACCGGCCGCGGCGACGGGCACGACGATGGGAGGCGGCGGCACCCAGCCGTCCTGCAGTCGGGCGGCGACGGCTCGCTCCACCGTATCGAGCAGCCCGGAGCGAATCGCATCCAGGCCCTCCAGCGCGTGCGTGGAGTCGATCACCATGGAGACCGGAGCGTTGCGGTTGCCCGACTTCAGCGCCTCCTGATAGGCGACCAGCCGGACCACGTTGGAGGTCTGGCTCATGTCGTACTCGTTGAGGACGTAGAGCCCGGTGAACCGGGCCTCGAGCTCAGGCAGGACTTCCTCCCGCACCCGCCGGCACTCGACGCAGCCCGGCTCGAAGAAGAAGTCAACCGGCACCGGCGGCGGGTTAACCTCGGCCAGCGCGCCGGCAACGGTCGACAGCGCCGCAAGAGCGGTGAGCAGGATGCGCCTAAACGTCATGACGCACATCATCGGGGTGAGCCGGCCGGAGTTCAATCCTGTTCTGGCCGCTCTACTTGCGCGTCTTCCACTGCAGCACCGAGCGCAGCCCGTCGTCCTCGAACTGCATCGAGACGTTGAGGCGCTCGACGCGCCGCATGAGCCCGAACTGCGGGGTGGCCGCCGCATCAAAGGCCGGTTGCTGTTGCCGGTTGATGCTGCCGAACACCGAACTCGAGATGCCGCGGGCGTTGCCGGTCCACGTGCCGCCCTCGGGGTGCACGGGGGAGAATCCGTACAGCGCCGCATGCATGCTCAGTGCCTTGTCGGCGGGCAGGTCCAGCGCGTAGGCGATGGGGAAGAGGCGTGCGGCGCCCTGCATGGCCGCCTGGCGCTCCTTCTCCATGGCCGCGGCGTAGAGCGCGGGCCGTTGCAGGACGCAGGCCGCGGGGAAGGCGGCCAGCCGGGCCGCGTTCAACGGGCTCGGCTGAGCGTCGGCCAGCGTCTTCCCCTGGGCCCAGGGGATGTTGCGGACGATAAGATGCTTTCCTGCGATTTCGATGCCGAAGCGCAGCTTGACCATGCCGACGATATCGAGACTGTAAACCCACTCGTTGCGGTCCTGAACCTGGTAGAACTCGACTGCCATTTCCCGCTCGCGCCGCTCGCCCCGTCCGCCCGATGCCGCGGCCGCTTGCCGCAGGAACCGGATCGAGCGCTCGGGGTCACGCGTTTCGATCGCCAGCGCGCAGGGCCGCGTCAGCATGGACAGCGCGAGGGGAATCCCCACCATTTCCGCGTTGCGGAACTGGGCCATGTTGCCGCCGAATGCGCCCAGGATGTCGCCGCTGCCCAGCGCAATGACCGGGTCGGCGTCGAACACCGCCATGTGGATTGCCGGGCCGAAATCGTCCATGATCGCCGGGCTGAGGTGGACGTAGCGCTCGAACAGCTCGGCCATGCCTTCGGTCACCTTGGTCCACGAGGGCTCGCCCAGGTTAAGCGAGAGCACGAGCACGGGCTCGGGCGAGAAGCGGGGCACGTTCAACGGCGTGCCGGACCCGCTCACGAGCACCTCCTTGATGCCGTTGTAGAGCGAGTTGTCGACCAGTGGGAGGATGAATGTGGTCATTTCCATGCCGCCGTCGGGCGCGTCATCGATGCGGACGGCGATGGGATCGAAGAACTGCCGCCAGAACCGGTTGTAATTCTCCATGTAGCTGCGGTAGGCCTCGGCCTCCTTGGCGGTCACGGTGGTGACCGGCGCTGCGGAGAGGGACGCCGGTCGGGCGAGCGTTCCGTAGGCGTCCGATACGGCCCGTCCGTCGGCGGCCAGGCTGAGGCCGGCGAGATCCATGTCCCCGGGCAGGTAGCCGCGCTGCTGCAGCGCCTTGACCGTCAGTGGACGCTGGACCCCGTCGGCAGTGGCCAGCAGCGCGAGCGACGTCAGGTGCTCCATCCGCATCCGCGCAAGGGCCCGGCGAAGCTGGCCGATCTTTACCCCGGGCCCCACGAGCCGCCGGATGAACGGGTCGGAGAAGTAGGTCATCATCCGCGTCTCGCCGCGGACGGGCAGGCGGGTCAGCATGTAGCGGAACTCGGCCGACCGGCCGAGGCTGCCGGCCGGGTCGCCGGCGAGCGCGAGGGCCAGGTCGATCTCGGGGCGGCTGGTGCTGACCAGCAGATATTCACCCTTCAGTGCCCAGAACGCCTGCTGCCCGTCGTCGGTCTTTACCGCGACCACCTTGCCGCCGTCGAGGCCCGAGACACCGATGAGCTTCAAGAGCCCGGCGAGAACCGAGGGCTGGCTGACGCGCGTGATGACGGTCACGTCGGTGCCGTCGATGAAGAACAGATCCGGGACGTAGAGTGCCATCTCCTTGACGATGCCGGTCTTGAGCAGGCGCTGGATCCATTCCTCGCCGAACCCCAGCTGCGCCAGGTACCGGTCCTTCAAGTAGTAGCGGACGCCCTTGCCCGTGACCGTTCCACCCAGGGAGGACACGAAGTCGGCGCCGTCGTTCAGGAATGGGAGCAGGGCGGACGGCTTGACGACGTGCACCGCGAGGTGGTCGGCCGGCACGAGGTCCAGGATCGTCGACGGGGTGACCTTCTGGTTCCCCAGCATCTCGGCGAAGGGGTGGGACTCGACGCTGACGCCCTCGATGGAGGACACGTCCAGCGTGCGCGCCCCGCGGTCATCCACCCCGCGCAGGAGCTGCATCTGGAGGGTTTCCTCCACGGCGGGCCGTCCGCCGAACAGGCCGAAGACCGAGGCGGCGGACGGCTCGCGGTTGGCCGTGGAGAAGTTCGCGTCGCGGTTGTCCGACATCCAAGTATGGAGGGCCGGGGTAGGGGCCACACGGGCATACGGAGCCAAGACCATCACGCGAGCCCTCTTGAGGTCGCCGGTCAGGGAATCGTCGGCTGGCGCATCCTTCCACGACCAGGTGACGTTGGTCTTGGCGCCGGTCAGCGAGTTGATCAGCTGGGCGTCGAAGGTGGCCGGCGTTTCCGGATTCGCGACGGCGACGAGCGTGTATGCCGCCTGGTCGGACGGGGCCATCTGGGGCTCGTCGGCGGGGTTGACCGGACGGATCTGCTGGTCGTAACGGGCGATCAGCTGCGGGTCGATGACTTCACGCCGGCACGTTCCGTCCGTGTAGAGCACCCAGTGCTTGCCGTCATCGACGAAGGGCTGCAACTCAAAGGCCAGGACGTCGCGGTTCGCCTCCGTCACCCGACGGTTGTTCGGCTCGAAGCGGAAGGTGGCGTTCGGCACCAGGAAGACGAACGGCCCCTTCAGGTCCGGATGCGTTTCCGGCCAGGGCGACTGCCCGATATTCTCGGCGATGCCCCTGTCGGGATTCGTGTCCAGTGCCGAGAGCGTGGATGGGCCGCGATTGGCGTTGGTTTGCGCGTATTCCATGCAGAGGTATTGCAGCATCCGCAGCGGCGACTGTCCGCGCTGAATGTTGCGTTCGCGCTCGACGTCGCGCATGCGGTGGCCGGTCAGTCCCTCCATCACGCTGGCCGGAGGCAAGGCGTGCAGGTGAAGCGGCGCCGACTTGGCCTGGGATTCCGAGAAGTTCCAAAGGCCGTCGGTGGGAAGCAGGACGGAGCCGCGGATGATGCGGCTGGCACCGTCGGGCAGAACCTGCTGCCGCGCGTCTGTGACGGCGAGTGAGGCCGCCCCCGCGTTGGCGGCAATGGCGGCGGTGGCGAACAGAACGGTCAGTTTACGCATGGCGTGCACCCTTTCCCCGAACCCGGTGCACAGGCGGCGTTTCCCTGCCAGCGCCCGGCACCGAGATTCAGGCGCCATCATAGGCCGCTGATGGGCGATCTCAAGGACCATGTTGTGCCCGGATTCGGGCGCACCTGCGGTTCATTGACTTGGCGCCGCTGGCGCCGGCGCGGAGGGGAAG